>JAIYAV010000270.1 GCA_027488855.1 Saprospiraceae bacterium | reverse complement strand
TCAGATCGACTTCGTAGAAGTCGTACATTTGTAGAATATGTTGCAAATGCGTTTTTCACGACTTCGTAGAAGTCGCACATTATTCATTGTCAATGCAGTTAATTCAAAACTCACGTTAAGAAAGAATATCTATTGCTTAAAAACTCACTCACCGATAAATGACAAAGCTACTCTTCCCCAATTTTCTGGATCATCCCGAAAGCTACGACGCAGCCGAAGCACTTTGGAAGGCTCGTTTTGATGCTTTAGCCGCAAAGTACCAATTTGCCTATGCCCCCTACATCAACGTCTTCGCCCGTAATGGCAATAAACACCGTGACGGCAATCCTATCTTTAGCGCCGAAGTAAAAACCCTCAATCGTGCTGTGCGCATCATCCAGGAAGTCATTGAAGAACCAGATGATTTTTTCATTTCAGCCTGGCTGGATACTTTTCCCATCAATGAGGACAATCCCTTGAATGAGTTGGTGATCCCCTTGGTGCTGTCGGAAGAGACCCTGGAGATTGCAGAACGTTTGATTGTGCATTGGTTGGTGGAGGGGCGCAGTAATGAGGAGATGGAGCGGGTGTTTGAGGAGGAATTGGCGTTGTTGGGGTGATCTGGGGCTTTCACTCATCAGCGACGAAGTGGCGTACTAGCTTGGGTCTTGAAAGATTTAAGCCCGGAGCCAAAATAAATAGTAAGTTGTTTATTGATAAGACTTTGCAGGCGCCAAAGGTGGATTGGGCTGGGCTGGGGAAGATGGTGGGGTGAGAACTGAATACAACTTCGGTTTTGCAAAATCCCGAAAACCAATCTCGCTTTGCTCCATTTTTTTTCGGAACTTCGCAAAGCCGCAGCGCGTTGGCTGTAATTGTAATTACGAAGATTAACTCTAAACAAAATGAAAGGCTATAAATATTCAATTCTATCATTAGTTTTGAGTTGTATATGCATTGTGGGGTTATTAATATTCAATTACAATCTTTCACTGACTTACCTTTCCTCAAACGGTAAAACACGAGCATTGTTTGGCATAACACAACTTACTCAAATTCACATCAAATTGTATTTTATTCCTTTTGCTTTAATATCAATTATACTTGGGTTTCTTGCTGTAAGGAAAAAAGAGACTAAAGGTTTAGTTGTTTTCAGTATAATTGGGTGCATAATAGCCGTTGTTTTCTTTTTTATTCGTTTATGGACATTTATGATTTAGGATTACAACTATCTAATTCCCAACCTGCATAAAGCCCCGGCGCGTTATGGGACATTTTAAAAACACAGAAGAATGAAACAATCTTTAGTGCAGTCAAAATGTAAATTTTATTTTCGTCCCTTAGTAGTCTTTCAAGTTAATACGGTCGGGTTCTTTGGCAAATAGTCGATAGCTTTTCAACGGTGAACCCACCCGACACTATTAACTTGAAAGAGTACTTAGTTATTATTCCGAAACTCCAGCGGCGTCATCCCCGTCTTTGCCTTAAACAACCTCGAAAAATACTGCGGATACTCAAACCCCAGTGCAAAAGCCAAGTCCCCCACCGATTGGTTCGAATTCAGCAAAAGGTTCTTTGCCTCTTCGATCAGATGGTAATGAATGTGATCCTGCGCGTTCATACCCGTTTCTCGTTTTAGCAGGTCACTCAAGTAATTGGGCGATAAAAACACCTGATCAGCCAGGTACTTCACCGTCGGCAAACCTTTTTCAGGCGTGTTGGGCGACTGGAAGTATTGGGTCAACAGCTCTTCCACCTTGCTCAGGATGTCCTTGTTGGCGTTTTTCCGCGTGATGAATTGGCGGTCGTAGTAGCGTGTGCAGTAGTTCAACAGCAATTCCAGGTTGGAAACCAGCAGGGTTTGGCTGTGGCGGTCAATGTTTTCGGCCAGCTCGGCGTTGATTTTTTGCACACAATCGAACAAGGTACGTTCTTCTTTTTCCGACAGGTGCAGGGCCTCATTCGTTTCGTAAGAGAAAAAAGTGTAATCCTTGATGCGCTGTCCCAACGCCGTTCCCCGGATCAAATCGGGGTGAAAAAAGAGCCCCCACCCCATGGCGTCGGCTCTTTTTTCAACCGCCTCGTCCAGGCCAATCACTTGTTGGGGCGCGATGCACATCAAGCTCCCCTCCTGGAAATCATAATGGTGGCGTCCATATTTGAGGGTATTGACGCAGTAGTTTTTGTACATGATCGTATAAAAACCCGAGCTCATTTTAAGGCCCACTCCAAATTGCTCGTCAAATTGCGTGAAGTCCACCACGCTGAGCAAAGGATGTTTCGCTTTGGGCTGCTGCAACAAGTGGTGCAAATCAGCAATGTTTTCCAGGTGAATGACCTTGCTCATGCCGCTTAAATTTGACTCATAATGATACGATCAAAAAGTTTATCGCCCAAATAAATCCGCAACCAGACCATTGGTTTCGCCAGTTTTCCTACCCGGTAGCGGGTTTTGGGATTAGCGCTGTTTACAATTGAGGCTACGGTATTGGCGATTACGGCTGGTTTGGTACCGCCACTTTCGTACATTTTATTGGTTGCTTTCACCAGTTTGTCCACCGTGGTAGCATAAGCACCCTTACCCGAAAACGCGCTGATGTTGTCCAGCATCACCGAACCAAATTCCGTTTCAATGATCCCGGGCTCCAAAACCACTACCTTGATGTTGAAGGGCATCAACTCTATCCGTAGGCAGTCACTCCAACCTTCGAGGGCGTGTTTGCTGGCGTGGTACCAGGCACCCATGGGCGTATACATTTTGCCACCCATCGAGGAGGTATTGATGATGGTGCCCGATTGTGCATTGCGCATGTAAGGCGTAACTTTTTGAGTCAGGGAGGCCAGGCCAAAAAGATTCACCTCAAACTGCTTGCGCGCTTCACTGATGGGAATATCCTCCACCGCACCATAAAGGCCATAACCCGCATTGTTCCAGAGTACATCAATTTTTCCTTCGGCCTGAATGATGGTGTCTACCGTTTTTTGCACGTCGGCTTCGTTGCTGATGTCCATTTGGATCGGGAAGCCACCCAGGGCTTTCAGATCCTGCATTTGATCGATGCGGCGAGCGGCGGTGTACACTTTATGCCCTTGCTGGATTAGCTTTTTGGCGGCCTCTTTGCCCATACCAGAACTTGCTCCGGTGATCAATATTACTTTGCTCATGTTTGGTTGCTTTTGAATGATGGTACAAAGGTGGGGGGAAATTTGGGAGCGGGGGTAATACAAATTCAGGGTGTTTGTATACTTTTTCTGGGTAATCCTTACTTTTACCCCATTACCACAATCCCTTACTCTGTAAAATGACCACACTCCGCACCGTCACCGTCACCCGCTACATGCAACCCCTGCGAGAAGGCGGCTCCCTGCCCGCCTTGGCCGAAGCCGACGATGGCTTCAAGTACGTCGTAAAATTCAAGGGCAGCGGCCAGGGTGTCAAAACCCTGATTGCCGAAATGATCGGCGGCGAACTGGCACGTTTGTTGGGCTTGAAGGTGCCCGAATTGGTGTTTGCTGAGTTGGATGAAGATTTTGGCCGCACCGAAGGCGACGAAGAAATCCAGGATTTGTTAAAAGCCAGCCAGGGTTTGAACCTCGGTTTGCATTTTTTGTCGGGCGCCTTCACCTACGATCCGGCAGTCACCCAGCTGGATCCACTGCAAGCCTCCAAAGTGGTCTGGTTGGATGCCCTCATCGCCAACGTGGATCGCTCCTTCCGCAATACCAACATGCTGCTGTGGAACCGGGAAATGTGGCTGATTGACCATGGCGCGGCCCTCTTTTTTCACCACAGTTGGGACACTTTTGAGCAGAAGGCGAGCGCCGCTTTTCCCTACATCAAAACGCACGTTTTGCTGCCCCAAGCGACCCAACTGGAAGCCGCCAATCAGCTTGCCCGAACTGCGATCACGGCAGATAAAATTCAGGAAATTGTAAGTTGGATACCCGACGAATGGCTGAACTGGGAATCTGTCGACGAAAGCCCTGAGCAAATGCGCAATACCTACTTCAATTTCCTGAGCCAAAGACTCCTTCATTCCGAGCAATTCATAAAAGAAGCCCAAGATGCAGCCAAAACACTTGTATGAATATGCCATCGTCCGGGTGGTGCCTGCGGTGGAACGGGAAGAGTTCGTGAATGTAGGGGTGATTTTGTTCTGCAAAAGGCAAAAACTCATTCGAATGCGTTATCAGCTAGCGGAAGAAAAAATCCTGGCCTTGCGGCCCAACGCCGATGTAGAAGAACTGCGGAAAAACCTGGAAGCATTCAGCAAAATTGCCGCCGGAGAAAAGGTCAAAAGTCCCATCGCCCAGCTCGACGCCGCCGAGCGCTTTCGCTGGCTTACCGCGGTGCGCAGTGGCTCGATTCAAACCTCGCGGCCGCATCCGGGGATTAGCCCGGATTTGGAAAAAACGATGGAAGGTTTGTTTGTGGATATGGTGGGGTAACGGATTTTGTGAGAAATGGGTTTTCCAACTCTTGTGTACTTCTCATTTTACTAAAATACCGTGAATTTTGAATTAACCGCGCAAAATGTGCGACTTCTCCGAAGTCGTAAAATCATAACTACAACCATTTTCTACAAATGTGTGACCTCTCCGAGGTCATCAGATCGACTTCGTAGAAGTCGTACATTTGTAGAATTTGTTGCAAAGGAGTTTTTTACGACTTCGTAGAAGTCGCACATTATTTATTGTCAATGCAATTAATTCAAAATTCACGTTAAAATACGCTCGTGATGAAACATCTGCTCTTATGGTTCTTCTTTTCAAGCTACGCAATGGTGATCCAAGGGCAGACCGAAGGCCCGCATGAAAAAGTAGTGATCACCTACCAAAAGAAAAAAACCCAGGTCCGCACCAATGCAAATTCGGAATTACAGGTAAATGTGTCCCCCGTGGATGTCCGAAAATTCAAAGCCCGTGGATTCGTTCGCTACAGTGACTTCGGTGCCAGGGGCGATGGCAAAACCGATGACATCAACGCCATAGCGGCGACCCATGCCTTCGCCAATCAGCAGGGCCTTTTGGTGAAAGCCGACGCTGGAGCCACCTACTACATTGGCGGAAAAGAGCGTACCGCGATCATCCGTACCGACACCGATTTCGGCACAGCTTCCTTCCTCATTGACGATACCGCAGTTAAAAATCACAACACTGCTGTTTTTGAAGTTGGTTCCAACCTGCAGGCGTTCAAGCTGGAGGAGGTCACTTCACTCAAGCGGAATCAGGAAAAAATCAAAGCCTCTTTGCCCGCAAACTGCCTGATCACCGTCACCAATTCCAACATAAGACGTTACATCCGCTTTGGCTTGAACCAAAACAATGGATCTCCCCAAACAGACATCTTTGTTGTGGATAAAAACGGAAATGTAGATATGGCCGCTCCAATCATCTGGGACTTTGACCAGATCACCGAAATCACTGCCCTTCCCATTGACGAAAAGAAGCTGACCATCACTGGAGGCCGCTTCAACACCATCGCCAACCAGGCCGAATCGAAATATACTTATTACAGCCGAAACATCACGATCAAACGCTCCAATGTCATTGTGGATGGGCTCGAACATCGCGTCAGCGGCGAAGGAGAGCACGGCGCACCCTACAACGGCTTCATCAATGTCAATAACTGTGCCTACGTAACGGTTCAGAACTGCATCCTGACCGGACACAAAACCTACAGTACCATTGGCGCGGCCGGGAAGCCTGTCTCCATGGGCACTTACGACCTTTTGGTCAACCGTGCCCTCAATGTATCTTTCGTGAATTGCAGCCAGACCAACGACATCAAGGACAGCAAATACTGGGGAATCTTTGGTTCCAACTACAGTAAAAATTTGCTTTACGCCCAATGTACCCTTTCCCGTTTCGACGCCCATATGGGAGTGGCCAACGCGACCATCCGCAACTCAACCCTGGGGCACATGGGCATCAATGCCATCGGCAGTGGGGTTTTGACGGTGGAAAATTGCACCATCTACGGCAGGAACCTCATCAATCTGCGCAGTGATTATGGCAGTACCTGGCAAGGAGAATTTATTATCCGCAACTGTGTGTTTGTACCTGCTGGTGGCAACCCGATCAGTGCCAGCCTGATTGGTGGTTCCAATTCCAGTGACCATGATTTCGGCTATACCTGTTACATGCCAGAACGGATCAGCATTGAAAATCTGCACATCGACGACTCCAGTCATCCAGAGGCTTACCAGGGACCAGCAATTTTCGCAAATTTCAACCCACAACTCACCGACGCTTCCTACCAGGAGAAGTTCCCCTATGTCCGAACCAGGGAAGTCCTGCTCAGAAAGGTGACCACCGCGAGTGGCAAGGCATTAAGAATCAGCGACAATCCGTTTATGTTTGTGGATGTGAAGGTCAATTGATCACGGAAAAACAAAAAATGACCAAACGCTTAATGAAAAACTGAATCTATAAAAATCAACATCTGTGAATGATGTAACTTTTTTATCCACATGTGTAACATTGCTTGTTTAAAAATAGTCAATTTTGAGAAAATCAAAGAGATGGCAACAATCTTACTAATTGACGATAATATACCTATACTTGAGAATTTGACCGAATATTTTGAAATAGAGGGCTACAAAATTCTTACTGCTGACAGCGGGAAAAAAGGGATTGAACTTGCCAGAGAGCATATTCCCGATCTAATCATTTGTGACACTAAAATGCCTGTAATGGATGGCTACGAAGTTCTGCATTTGGTTTTAGACTTGACAAAAACCTATGAAATACCCTTCATTTTCAGCACATCAAATTCCGAAAAAGTGGATAGAACAAAAGCACTAGCCCTTGGAGCTGATGATTACATTGTTAAACCTTTTGCCCTCCCAAAGCTCTTAGCAATGGCAGAGAAATGGTTAAAGTCCGGAACGGTCAGACACAAGTAAACGCTGTTAAAAAAGAGACGGTATGAATCTAAACCCTTATTTTGATGCCAGCAATAACTCAAAGATTCGAAATAGTCAAACTTCCCTCGCAAGCTCATAACCCGCCAACTTGAACTCTCTCAAGCCCAAATTGGCGGATCATCGCCTCTCTACCCAATCACCGGCGTATCCAAGGTCGCTAAGGAATTCGCGATATCCTCATTCGTCACCTCGTGCTTCACCAAGCGATTGTTGAAATAATCATCGTAAGACTGCAAGTCAAAATGCCCGTGCCCACACAGGTTGAACAAAATCGTGCGTGACTTGCCTTCTTCCTTCGCTGCCTGTGCTTCGGCGAAAACCGTAGCTAGTGCATGACTTGCTTCTGGAGCAGGGATGATGCCTTCCGTTTTGGCAAACAATACTCCAGCTTCGAAACACTCCAACTGGTGATGCGCCCGCGCCTCAATCAGTTGGTCTTTCAGCAATTGGCTCACAATCACCCCAGCGCCGTGGTAGCGCAAGCCCCCCGCGTGGATGGGCGCAGGTACGAAATTGTGGCCCAGCGTATACATCGGCAACAGCGGCGTCATGCCGATGGAGTCACCAAAATCGTAGCGAAAAACGCCACGGGTCAGTTTTGGGCAAGAAGCAGGCTCGCTGGCTACAAAGCGGATGTTGCGCCCTTCATCAAAATTGAGGCGCAGGAAAGGGAAGGCGATGCCCGCAAAATTGGAGCCACCCCCAAACGGTGCCACTACCACATCCGGCATGTCGCCCGCTTTTTTCATTTGTTCCACCGCTTCCAATCCGATGATGGTTTGGTGCATCAGTACGTGGTTGAGCACGCTGCCCAGGGCGTATTTGGTGTTTTCATCCGTGGCCGCGCGTTCCACCGCTTCAGAAATGGCGATGCCCAAACTGCCGGGAGAGTTGGGATCCTGCGCCAAAATCTGCCGCCCAGCCGCAGTATGATCGGTGGGTGAAGAATACACCTTGGCCCCCCAGGTGTTCATCATCATTTTGCGGTAGGGTTTGCCGTCGTAGCTCACCTTTACCATGTACACCTCACACTCGATGCCGAAGTGTTGGCAGGCAAAAGAAAGGGCACTCCCCCACTGCCCGGCACCCGTTTCGGTGGTGATGCGTTTCACCCCTTCCATCATGTTGTAATAGGCCTGGGGCACGGCGGTATTGGGCTTGTGGGAGCCAGCGGGGCTGACCCCTTCGTATTTGTAGTAAATCTTGGCGGGGGTATCGAGTGCTTTTTCCAGTGCATAGGCGCGGTAGAGTGGAGTTGGGCGCCAAATGGTGTAAATGTCGCGCACCGCATCCGGGATCGGCACCCATTTTTCCGTAGTCACTTCTTGTTTGATGAGTTCCATAGGGAAAAGTGGCGCCAGGGCTTCCGGTCCGATGGGTTCTTTGGTGCCTGGGTGTAGCGGCGGCAGCGGTTTATTGGGCATATCTGCCACAATGTTGTACCACTTATCGGGAATTTCCTGCTCGGTCAATAAAAATTTGCGATTTTGCATGAATCTGATGTTTTAATGTTGAAAAAGCTGCGGAAAGTAAGGATTTATTGTGCATTTTTAAAAAAACATGCCCTCCTTTTTTGATGATACCAGTTCGCCAACCTTTTCCTACCAAAATCTGTTTTCATCAAAACTTTGAAAAAAAGTAACTTAGGGGCGATTTTATAAAATCACCTCAAAACACTCAAAATGGACAAGGAACAATTGAAAGAACAACTGGCCGAAACCAAAGCCAAAGTGCAAGAAAAAATTGCCCACCTGACCGAACTGGCCAAAGAAGGTGTTGCCGAAGCGAAAGAAGAAATTGAAGAGCAAATCGCTTACCTGAAAAGTATCGATTTTAGCGATCAACTGGAAAAACTGGGTGAAGAAGCCAGTGAAGAATTTCAGGAACTGAAAGCGAAAGCAGCTACGGCCATCAGCTCTTTGAAGGAGCGGTTTAAGGATTGGTTCTAATTGGTTGAGGAGTTGAGAGGTTGAGAAGTTTAGGCTACCACAGTTACTCCTCAACCTCTCAACTCTTCAACTTCTCAACTATTTTCAAGTGATAGTATTCCATCGATTTGTGCTGGACAATGGCTTGCGGGTATTGGTGCATGAGGACCCCAGCACACCCATGGCGGCAGTGAACGTATTGTACGACGTAGGTTCCCGCGACGAACAAGCCGATAAAACCGGTTTTGCCCACCTCTTTGAACACTTGATGTTTGGAGGCTCGGCCAATATTCCCGATTTTGATGATCCGCTGCAAATGGCGGGTGGCGACAACAACGCCTTTACCAACAACGATTTCACCAATTTTTACGAAGTACTGCCAGCTCAAAACCTGGAGGTAGCTTTTTGGCTGGAATCAGACCGGATGTTGAGCCTCAACTTTGACCCCCAGGTGCTCGAAGTGCAGCGCAAGGTGGTTGTGGAAGAATTCAAAGAGACTTGCCTCAACCAGCCTTATGGCGACATGTGGCACCACCTCTCCGAAATGGCCTACCAAACCCACCCCTACCGTTGGCCTGTGATCGGGCAAGTGCCTGAGCACGTGGAAAGTGCCACCATGGAGGACGTGCAAGATTTTTATTTCAAACACTACCGCCCCAACAACGCCATCCTAGCGGTTTGTGGCAACGTAAGTTTGAAGCAGGTCAAAAAATTGGCACAAAAATGGTTCGGCGACATTCCCGCTGGAGACATCCCCGAGCGAAAAATTGACTACGAAGCCCCCCAACGCAAACTCCAGGAAAAAATTCAGGAAACCAACGTACCCGTTGATGCACTCTACCTGGCTTTTCATTGCCCCGAGCGTTTGCACCCTGATTTTTACATCACTGATCTCTTGTCGGATATATTGAGCAACGGGCCTTCGTCCCGCTTGTATCGGCGTTTGTTGAAGGAAAAACAGTTGTTTTCTCAAATTGATGCCTACATCACTGGCACGGTTGATCCGGGTTTGTTCCTCATTGAGGGCCGACCCTCCGAAGGAGTGAGTTTGGAAGACGCCGAAGCGGCCATTTGGGAAGAATTGCAATTGCTCATCGATCAGCCTATTGAGGAAGATGAATTGCAAAAATGTAAAAACCGCGCCGAAAGTGCCCTGATTTTTTCGGAACTGAGCGCCCTAGGCAAAGCCATGAACCTGGCCTTCTTCGAACTGCTAGGCGACGCCGACCTGATCAATAAGGAACCAGAATTGTACGAAAAAATCACCGCAGCCGACATCCACCGCCTGGCTCAACAATTGTTCCGCACCGAAAATTGCAGCAAGTTGTACTACAAGGCAATCCCCGGCGCAGCCGCAATGGCTGGCTTTTCGGGGGGCATGGATGATGATGACGACGATGACTATTAAGTGAAAAGTGAAAAGCGAAAAGTGAAAAGCTGGCTACCGCAGCAACTTAGACAAGGGCATTGTCAAAATCGCTGCGGTAGCCCGCTTTTCACTTTTCACTTTTCACTTTTCACTTATACCTTTTCCCATGCTTAATCACCATATCCACATCCTGCAATAAGTTGATGTAGCGCAGCACATCGCCCCGCACACCAATGATGTCGGCGTATTTGCCTTCCGTTACTGTTCCAACCTGATCCGCTACCCCGTGAAACAGCGCGGGCCAATAGGTCGCCGCCCGAATGGCGTACATGGGATCCACGCCCAGGTGATTCACCCATACATCCAACTCGTTCCAGGTGGATTGGCTATGGAATTTCATAGGGATTCCACTATCGGTGCCGATGAGCAGAACCACCCCAGTCTCTTTCAATTGTTGGAATTTTTTGGCCAGGGTTGGCTGCCGCATGGGCGTCAATTGGAAATAAGCCATACGGTCGGGGTGTTCAATCGATTGTTTGATGTCAGCAATGATTGAATCGGGCAAACCCAGGTGCCAGGAAGGATCGTCCAGTTTTTCGCGGTTGTCGCGGTTGTAGGTGTAATTGTACAAACCCTCAATGGTGGGTGTCCAAAAGAGTGGGCCGAGGCTCATTTGAGCCGTGCGTTCCTTGATTTGATCCAAGATGTCTTTTGGGTATTCTGGCGCAGAAGAAAGTCCGGTGTGTTCGAAGCAATCTACGCCCACTGCCAATCCGCGGCGAATTTCCTCAGGACGGTGGGAGTGTCCCACTACTTTCAGTTTGTTTTTGTGGGCTTCATCCACCACCGCTTTGAGTTCTTCCATGGTCATTTGGTCGTGGTCGATGAGTTTGACACAATCCACTCCCGCTTTGGCCAGTTTGCGCACCTTGTTGCGAGCATCTTCCGCGCCATTTACCCCCCAGCGGAAGAATTCCGTGCCAGGATAAGGTTCTTTTTGGATAAAAGGGCCGGATACATAAAGGGTAGGTCCATCCAGTTTGCCCGCATTGATGGCGTCGCGTACGGCGATCGATTCTTCGAGTGGAGCGCCCAGGTCGCGGGCCGAAGTCACCCCAGCCATGAGCAATTGTTTGGCTGAAGAGGGCATGATCACGCTGCCAAACAGCTTGGGATACTTTTTGTCCCAATGGGTGTAGTTGCTGTGCCCGTTGATCATCAGGTGTACGTGCATGTCCCACAAGCCCGGGAGCAGACTCATGCCTTCGGTAGAAATGATTTCGGCGCCTGCCGGAATCTCAATCTGACCGACCTGACCAATTTTAAGGATTTTTTCGCCTTCAATGATGATGACGCTGTTGCGGATCGGGTGGCTTCCGTATCCATCAATGAGGGTACCGCCCACGAGGGCTTTCAGGTTTTTTTGTTGGGCAAAAATACCAATACCGCCCAGAAGCAGCAGGGCAGTGAGGAGTAAACGAGTTTTCATACTAATCACAGGTTGTTGAGCCTGTAAAATACAATTTGATCCTAAATCTGAGGTGATTTCTGAGGTGACTTAGGTTTCTTAGGTGGTGAAGAAAAAAGCCCGCTACGCAGGCAGCATATTTTTCACCACTTAAGAAACCTAAGTCACTTAAGGAATCACCTAAGGAATAGTGAAAACTCAATCATTTAGCTTTTCTCAACCGGCTTTCGCCCCCACCAACTCGCCAAAATCGACCCCGTAATGTTCATAATTGGCCCAAACAGCGCAGCCGCCAGACCCACCGTAGCCAATTTCCCCATTTGATTCGCCAAACCCGAGGCCAGCCCTCCATTTTGTAAACCCACTTCAATGGCCACCGTACGACAATCCTGCTCGGGCATGCGTAGCAGCCTAGCGGCGGAATACCCCAGGACATACCCACCAAGATTGTGCAGCAACACGGCTACGATGAGCCAGCCGCCCACATTCAGCAGTGATTGTTGGCCTGCCGCAATGATGATTAGCAAAATAAAGGCAATGCCCGCCATCGAAATGAGCGGGAGATAGTCCTTGAGCCGTTCGGCGAATTTTTTAAAGAATTGGTTGATGATAAACCCAATGCTCAGCGGGATGATGATGATTTGGGTAATGTCCCACACCATCTTCCAAAAATTGATTTCGATGAACTGTCCGGCCAGGTACTTCATCAGCAGCGGAGTCATCAAGGGCGCAAGCAAAGTAGCACAAGTGGTGATGGTGATAGATAGTGGCACATTAGCTTTGGCAATCAGTGCCATCACATTGGAGGCCAAACCACTCGGAGAGCAACCAATCAAAATTACCCCTGCAGCAATTTCAGCAGGAAAATTGAAAAAATTGGCAATGGCAAAACCGAGGGTAGGCATAATGAGAAACTGGCAACAAACCCCAATGATGACTGCTTTGGGCGTTTTAATGATGCCCACAAAATCATCAAAAGTCATCGTAGTACCCATGCCAAACATGATGACTTGCAGCAGCGGCATGATGAGCCCAGACAATTTGTAGTCGCCAACCATTGTGAAATACTGTGGATAAAACATCCCGGCACTGACCACAGCAAAAATGACCGTGGTATAAGCGTAACCCTTCAGCGAGGGAATATCCCGCATCCCCAATGCCGCAACCAGAAAACCAATGATCAAAAGTGGCCCGGTAAAACCAGATTGGCCAATCAAGTAGCTCAATAATGCAAGTGCCAAACCCGCCAGACCAGCGTAAAGCAAATACCGTGAAAAGGATCCCATAACGATTTAGGTGTAAGTGTTGTGATCAAAAAAAGGTAGAGACGCGATACCTCACGTCTCTACAGCTGATGCCCTAGTGGGTACATCAAATTTTGGTTAAATATGCAGAGAAAAAATGAATGCTGTTTCTCTGGATGTAGGCAAAGAAAAAACTAACTCCAAAGTCGATCCCAGGAGCGGAATTGATCCCACTCAGGGGTTGGTTTGAAGTAACTTTGGTCTTCTGGATCGAGGTGTTTTTTCACTTCCTCGTCGTTGAGGTCGACCCCAAGTCCCGGGCGTTCGGGCACATTGGCAAAGCCTTTTTCGATCATAGGCACGTCGGTCTTTTTGACCAGATTATCCCAGTAATCCAGGTCTACCGAGTGGTGTTCGAGCGCTACAAAATTTTGAGTAGCCGCCGCACAATGCACATTGGCCATAAAGGAAATAGGAGTGCCCGCAAAGTGCATGGCCATGGCCACGCCGCGTTCTTCGGCATAATCCCCAATTTTTTTGGTTTCCAACAAGCCACCTGAGCTGGCCAAATCGGGATGCACCAAATCAACTGCTCGATGGTCGATCAACTTGATGAATTCTTCTTTGAGGTAAATGTCTTCACCCGTCAAGGTTGGCGTTTCAATGGCCTGTGAAATCTCTTTCCAATCTTCGGTGTACTTCCAAGGAATCAGGTCTTCGAGCCAGGCCAGACGATATTTTTCCACCGCTCTGCCCAATCGAATGGCGTTGTTTTTGTCAAAATGCCCGTAGTGGTCTGAAGCTAGTGGAACCTCATAACCTACTGCATCCCGTACTTTGCTTACATACTCTGCTAGCAATTCAAGCCCTTTATCGGTGATTTGTACTTGGGTAAAAGGGTGTTCAGTGCCCCCATAAGTCATTTGGGTGTTTTCCCATTGCTTGCTGATGTCCCAAAAATTGCTATTCACCACTGTACCGGGAACCTTAGCGAGGGACTCAATCCCAAAATCCATTTTTAAAAAAGTGTAGCCCTTGCCTTCAACCCGTTCTTTCATTTTGGCCGCAAATTGAACGGGATCGTTCATCCGCGGCGTATCGGCATAGAGGCGAACTTTGCTGCGGTACTTACCCCCCAAAAGTTGATAAGCAGGAACATTGTACGCTTTACCAGCCAAGTCCCACAGCGCCATTTCTACTGCACATACCCCACCTGCCTGCCGTCCGTGGAAACCAAACTGCTTGATCTTTTTAAAAATCATTTCCACATTGCAGGGGTTCATGCCCATGATGCGGCTTTTGAGGAAAAGTGCATAGCGCCAGTTTGCGCCATCCCGCACTTCACCCAAGCCATAAATCCCCTGGTTGGTGTCGATGCGAATAACCGGGCAACGCCCACCCCCATTCATCACCACCGCATAGCGCATGTCGGTGATCTTCAAGTCGCTGGGTGCTGAGGCCCGGCTCACTTTTTGGGTGGAATACTCCAGGGTTTGGGTGATGGGTGCGTTCATAAATGCGCCCAGAGCCAAACCTCCAAAGCCAACATTGCGGATAAAATCACGGCGATTGGGCCCGCCAGCCGCTTCTTCTGGATCAGCAGCATTGGGCATAGGATCGGTCAGCCCGAACTTTTGCAGGTAACGTTGAGCAGGTGTTGTCATGTTTTTTGTTTGCTTATTGTGGATGTGGGATGTTAAAAATCACCAAGTACGATCTTTCATATACGCGTCCAATTCGGCGCGGGTCATCGGGAGTTTGTCTTTTTGGGTATCGAGCCAGCCGAGGAAATCCTTCTTGATGTCGTCGGTCCATTGGCGGTCAATTTGACCAGGGGTGAATTTGCCTTCGCGCAGGCGTTGGTGGCCAAAGGCATCGCGGAGCGCTACAAACTCGGCATTGAGCACCAGATCTTCCAGCAAGTGTGGCGGAATAAATACGATGCCTCCTTTTTTTGCCAAAACCGCATCACCCGGCAGCACGGTAGCGCGTCCAATGCGAATCGGGTTGTTGATGGACGCCAGCATCATTTGTTGGATGTAGGATGGATCGTAACCTTTCATCCAGGCGGTGAATCCATCGATGGCTTCCAGTCCCTCAATGTCGCGGACGGAGCCATAAAAAATCACTCCATTTTCGGAGTTGGTGGAGATGGAATTGCCCAGGTTGTCGCCGATCAAGGTACCATCCACAATTTTGCCGTAGCTGTCGGCAATGTATACGTCGCCGGGTTTGAGTACGTCGATGGGCCAGGAGTTGGTGCCGCCAATGCGGCCTTCTTTTTCCCCGGTTGCTTTGATGATTTTGTCCCACTCGGGGCGCAAGGGCATGTATTGTGCGGTAACCGCCCGCCCCACCAAAACCTGATCGGGGCGCAACAGCATCCAGTCGCCTTCAAATTGATTGTGGTAACCCTTGTTGCGCAGATACCCCCAGGCTTCTTCCAGCGAGACTTTTTTCAGTCGCTCCATGAATTTATCACTGGTTTTGGGGCGCCCATCCGCCATCCGTTCCCCTTTCCATTCAGGGGTAAGGGCGATGATTTGATCTTTGGTGGGCGTGATTTGTTGGGCGTGAATAGTTAGACAGGAGGATAAAACCAGTGCCAGTAGCACCAGTTGATTGCGCTTTATCATACGATCTGAAAGGTTGGCGGCGTTGTTGCAAGCTTTAGCATTTGCTTACAACAACGCATGGGATTAAATATAGGTGGCAGGGACCCTACGTGATACATAGGATGACGAGTCAGGTAAACTTCTTGGTGTTAATG
>JAIYAV010000184.1 GCA_027488855.1 Saprospiraceae bacterium | reverse complement strand
TTACATTTTTCCAGGATTCTATTTTATATCGTATTACCAGGCCGGAGAAATCTTGTTGTTCCTTAGCGCCTTTTGGGCTTTAAGCACCCTCCTGAACTTGTCCAAAGGCTGGTTCCGCGAACAGGAACAAAAGCAAAAAATTCAACAACTCGAGAAACAAAAAACCCAGGCCGAACTCGATGCCCTCAAAGCCCAACTCGATCCCCATTTTTTGTTCAACAACCTCAACAGCCTCTACAGCCTCGCCTTGGAAGAGAATCCAAAAACTCCAGAGGCCATCCTGAAATTGTCCGAAAATTTGCGCTATGTATTGTATGAAGGTGTAGGCGCGGCAGTGAGTTTGCAACAAGAAACCCAACATTTGAGCAATTATTTCCAGTTGCAGCAATGGCGTTTTGGGGAAGAAATGGAGATTACGCTGCAACTGGATTTGCCCAAAAACGGCCTGACCATTGCCCCATTGCTTTTGTTGCCTTTGTTGGAAAATAGCTTCAAACACGTGGGCCGCAACCGCAATGGGCATTACTCGGTACGTGGAAAAATCAAATTGCAGGAAAGGAAATTAATGGTGTCATTGCAAAACACCATTGCAGCGGTTCATCAAACCACTGAACTGCCAATTGCGGGTGGAATTGGTTTGGTAAACTTGCAAAAACGCCTGGAGTTGTTGTATCCTAAGCGATATTATTTCAATACGATCAGTACGGGGGATGAATTTGTGGCAGTGCTGGAAATTATGTTAAACTCCTTTTAAAAAATTGACTATTTTGTAAGGAATAGCAAAAATGAGGGAAGAGGTTAGCGGTTTACCTCTTCCCTCAATCGCTATGCATTTATCAGGAAGAAATTTTTTCGCCCCATGATTGAATACGGATGGTTGTAAGTGTTTCCATGGTACTTAGATTGATGACACCATCGGTAGAATCCAGATTCGGCGCATCGGAATAGCGTTCTTCTAATGCACTCACTGGGTAAATATCAGGATCACCTCCGGCGTTGTTTTGAAGAAAAGGAATCTGAATAGACCAGGTACCTGAATTTGTATTGGTCGGTTGATACAACCGCAACACAAAACTAAAAGGTATTGGAAGGATTTGGCAGTCATTTTGGTCAGTAGCATTTACGCCACTGCCTACTTGGGTTCGCGCCATCCGAATTATAGCCGGCCCCACCACACTTGCTAAATAACCACTTGGGTTCATCACGGCTATACCTGCAAGCTTCTTCGGTAATGGGGCTGCTTGTAATGGCATTTGAAACTGCATGGATTCCTGTAAGGGCATACAGCTTTCCGGGGTTCTTACTCCAGAAACTCGAAACGCATAGTGTTGGACGTGGGTAGCAGTATCTTCATTTTGGGCACCCCTTCCTGAATTGCTGTTGGTATTGCGCAACAGGATTCCCATTAATTGCCCCGCTGAAAAAGCCCATGCGCGCATCCCTTCGTGGTAAATGGCACAAAATGGGTCACTTGAGGGTTCTGAAGGATTGGTAAGGGTGATGAAATCATGGGTTGAGCGGAAAACGGGTCCTGACCAATAGGGGATAAACTCAGGTCCGTTCCAATGGTTGGCTGTACCATAGCTCATTGCAGGTGAATCTACTGGCGCGTTTTTCAGGTTCCAAGAACTTATTACACTAGTAGCTGTGTTAGCAGCGGCATTTCCTTCAACCTTTATACGAATGAGCGGATCTTTTGACTCTAATGTATATTCCACTTGCAGTTGGCTTTCACCAGCACCATTCGTAGGAGTATTGTTTGCTGTCCCCAAAAACCTCCACCGATAAGGCCCTTGCTCAATGATGCTTCCTGAGATGCAACTGTAGTAAGGTGATGTTGCCAAAGTAAATCCAACACTATTTATCTCATTTCCCATTTGATAAGGATTGCCATCAGTACCCTCGCTGTAAGCCAAAATTTCATTGCATAAACCCTGCGTCATTTCACTCTGATCAGCTAAAATCAGGATGCTATTTAGTGCCCATCCATTGGATAGACCTTTATCAATGGCAATCTGTACCACTCCATTACTCATGTAGAATGCACTGGAGTCGGAAGCTGGTTGAACAACCGGGGTAATGACCTGATTGGGTGCTTGATCTGTAAAATACACCACGGTGTAGGCTGTACTTTCCAGGTTTGAAATCATGATCAGCAGGGAGCCTTCGCTTGTTTGCTGGATAGGATACAATGCACTACTTTTCCCTTCAATGTAATAGCTGGATTTTCCATTCAACTTTGAATCAAATGGGATTTCAACTATTCTACTAATGGTTCGAGTTGTTCCGGTTGGGTTAAATACCACGTAAGGAATTTCATCGCTGTTTGGGGAAGCCTTCACCGAAGAAGCCAAAAGATACATTCCTTGTTGCAGTGCAGTTTCGGCTTGTAATAAGGCTTGTTCCATTAAAGGCAGTTGCTCTTGCTCGTAAATCGAAGTTGGAGCCGTGCCATTGACGTAATCATGATGGGTAGAAGGAACCAAGTCATTCCAGGCTGAGAGAATCATGTTATTCAGCCCATCCAATAAATAATCAGACAAATAGGAATAGGCTCGAAGCAAGGTGGAAAGTGTTTCAGCAGCTAGCAATCGGTTGACTGCTCGTTGTTGACTAATTTTAAGTTGGACGTAATTGGCAAAGTGCCCTGTCCAGTATGAAGTAGGATCAAAACCTCCACTTGCAGTGTTCCAGCCTTGTAAAGTTTGTATGGAAAGCGTGTTCTTGCTTATTTCATCCAACACAAAGTCAACAAACTCGCCAAAACTGGCCATCAATGCATACACACCCGAGCCGTTGTAATTCGTTCCGCTGGAAGGGTAATAATCGGCGTTGTATTGTTGAACCGCTTGTAGTAAATCCAAGCATGGCACCGAAAAGTCACCTCCACTGGGCGTCATCATAATTTGACCAGGTTGGTTTACCAGGAACCCAGGTGAACTTTCAGTAGATTCACCAGAGTTGGGGTACTGATTCGCAGTGATAAAGTTACTAAGGTCATCGGCTGTTGCACCTTGCTGCTGCCAAGGAACCCCATATGCTGGATTTTGAGGCTGGTAGACCATATAGTAAGCCAAAACTGAAGAACCGTCGGCTGCTTGCCACTGAAAGGTAACTCCATTTTTGGCCAACTGATAGGATTGATTTTGATCCAGACTTGCTGTTTGATATCCGCCCCCAGGTTGCCAGCCTGGAATGCGAGCAAAACTTACCCCTTTGAAGGCCATCGCTTTGAGCACTACGGGTAATTGTGGATCAGATCCAAAGTCATCAGGTACCCAGCAATTATTGGAGAGCAAATTTCCTAAGCCTTTTTGCTGGACAAATTCACGACCAATCAGAAAATTTCGAATAAAAACCTCTCCATTGTTAACTAGGCTGTCTGGAGAAGTGATACCTCCGCCAATAATGGAAAAACACTGTTCCATCTGAGCCAGATCCTTGGCCCAATCTGGATTGTCCAGCAAATAGCGGCGTAGCCAAGCTACTTCTGCCAAATTGTATCGGAAAAAAGAATTGGGAATCAGCGGTGGGCTGCTTGCTGAAATTGGTGGCAACAAAGATTTTAACTGGTCAAAAATGTACTTTACAGCGTAGTGGGAATCAGCGACGCCCATGGTATAATATTGTTCAAAAGTGCTAATCCAATGCCAGTCCATATGGCTGGTAGACACCACAAACAATACTCCCTTTGGGTCTGGTGGAATTGATGACATCTGCGAATGTTTAAGGGTCTTTACTTGGGAAAAGGAATGAATAGAAACCTTGATCGGCAGGTCTCCCACCGATCAAGTATTTCAAGTGCTAATTCGGGTTTAGTACCTTCCGAATATCCGCTTCGTTGCGAATCGCATGCTCAACGGTTTGTACTTTGAGTTTCACCCCTTTTTTGGGATTCGACTGGGCCCATTCAGCTTTGGTTTTCACCAGCGCGATTTTGCCATCCGGGGTCATCATCCACAAGAGGTAGCCTTTTTTCTGGTCAAAATAAACTGTACTGCCCCGGCCTGTGTGCAATTG
Source organism: Saprospiraceae bacterium (assembly GCA_027488855.1). Classification (GTDB taxonomy): domain Bacteria; phylum Bacteroidota; class Bacteroidia; order Chitinophagales; family Saprospiraceae; genus Haliscomenobacter. The sequence continues at coordinate 17,604 of JAIYAV010000184.1, read as the reverse complement.
ATAAATGGACTGGCCATTTTCATCACTCAAGTAGGCCGTTTGATTGGGGTAGCGGGTGCCGTTTTGGTCTTCAATCATGCGGATGCGGAAACTGCTCTTGGCCAGCGGTGCTGGGCGATCACAGTTCCAAATGCCAAAAGCATTGATGTCAAAAATGTGGCGCACTTTGCGCGTTTGGGTTGAGGCCGATGCTCCTTTATTGTTTGATTCCTGATTGTTGTGGCTTTCCAGCGCAGCAATCTTTTCGGTGGTTCTTTTTTCCCATTCTGCCAATTCCTTTTCAGACTGAGCCAGATCCGCCTCGTATTGTTTAAGCGCTATTTCATAATCTTTATTGGTCACCACGGGTTGAACCAAGAGTCTCAACTGTTTCCCTTCATCGAGTAAGGTTAGTTCATAGCCTTGCTCATTGTTCAGTTTTTTCAGGCGAACAGATTTCCAGGTCAATTCTAGTTCACTCAAGTTAAAAGGAGGACAACTAGGCAATACTTGCCAAATTCCTTTATTTTTCAAATCTGCGACTTCGGACTCTGAACCCGGTTCAATCGGAATGTCGCCATTTTTTAAATCCAGTTCGAAGGAAATCGCTTTGCTATCTGGTTTTACAGGTTTTATGGGAGCTTCCGGTTTCGGATCGGCCAGGAGGATCGCGGCTGTTTCAGCGTTCAATCTGTCCACCGCACTCATGCCTTCCAGTTGTTTTGCAGTGGCTTCGGCTTCAAAAACCATGGCGCTTTTGCCATAAAAGATCCAATTGCGGGCTACGGTATCCAAATGGTACACTTTGAAAGAAGGCCAGGAGCCATCGGCTTGGGCCGCAATATTTGAAGACAATTCGATGCGAATGGTTTTTCCGGGCGCCATTCCTACGGGTTGGCCATTGTGCAAGGCAATGATCTCAATCATGCCCGCCGATTGCAGGTAATGACGGGTGCCCGCCGAATCATAAGTCATGGGTACCCCTGCCACGAAAAAGTCGACAGCGTCGTGCATTTCCCGATAATAGATGTCTACATCACCGGATTCGATGAATTGGCCCCGATCTGATTGGAAAGCGGTACGTGGGATCACCAAGCGGGTTCCTGCATCCAGGTCTAGGGTGGCTCCTTCGGCAGCGTTGACTTTGATGGGATGGCCTTTTGGTTCAACATTTGCCAAGGGTGGGTTGACATAAGGTTGTTGAGCAAAATACGCATCCGCAACTGCAAGGGATTGAGCTGGCGTAGGCAAGTCATTGAGAGAACGAACGATGAGTAGCAAAGCCACGGCTGCTGCCGCTGCCAATCCTGCCCCCATCACGATCCAGCGCCGCATCCGGCTACCGATCTGCCCTTCGCGGGGCGAGGTAAACATCAGAACCACGGCACCCTCCTGCTCTGGTTCTGTGTTCCGGTGGGCCTCAAGCAGAGCATCGAAGTCCATGAACTTCTGGATGTCCTCCCGATTAGGCTCCGGAACATTGCGTTGTATGTTGTAATTGTTCCCCATAGTAACACGGTTTTGGATCGCAGTTACTCAGCAGGTTGGCATTGAGCGCTTATTCGGCGTCAACCCTTTCCTCCTGATAATTTGCGTTTAAGACGTTCCAAAATTCGATGTACTTTAACCTTCGCATTGTTCTCAGTCATGCCGAGGATATCGGCAATTTCCTTGAACGATCTTTGCTCAAAAAAGCGCATTTCAATCAGTTGCATGTCGTCTCCCTTCAGGTTGTCCAGTGCCCCCAACATTTTGCGGCGCAGCAACTCCATTTCTTCGGGATCGGTACCGATGTCGTCAATCAAATCGTGCAAATGCAAATCGTTGACGCTGACCACCCGGTTGTTTTGTTGTTGCCGAAAATGCTGGTTGACCTCATTTATGGCAATGCGGCTAAGCCATGCCGAAAACGGGACCCCCTGAAAGGTGTAGGTATTAATCTTTTGGAGCGCTTTGAGAAAAACTTGCGAGCAAAGGTCGCCGGAGAGTTCCATATCGGACGTGCGCCGATGAATCAGTCGAAATACAGACTCATAGTAACGTTCATACAACGGACGGAACAGTGCCGGGTTACCCTGGGCTGCGCGGATTTCCTCCCACTCTTGGTGCAATGCAGACTCCGAAACAGTCTTAGCAGACCGATCCATCCATTCATTTTTTGCAAGGGTACGACTTATTTGCAAATTTGCGAACATCTGGACTTGTTTTCAGAGTAATTATTTTCCTATATAATGCAGGGGTTAAAAAAAGTTACACTTTTTTTAGGTGAAAAATGAAAAGTGAAAAATGAAAAATGGGCTACCGCAGTTACTCATTCAACGTTGCGTGTCAAAATCGCTGCGGTAGCCCATTTTTCACTTTTCATTTTTCACTTTTCATTTATTCTTTTGGTCCACCGTCACCTTCATATCCCCCGCTATATCCAGCCCAATGTTGAAACCCGAAGAACTAAGGCGGAGCTGGCCGATTTCGAGGCGGTGCACGTTGCCAGCGATGCGCAGGCCGGAACCGATGCGGTAGTTGTTGAGTTCAGCCTGGAGCATGTTTTTCATTTCTTCCAGGTTGTATTTGAGCAGGAAATTCATGTTGTCCTGGATGCGGTTTTTGACCGTGGTGCGTAGGAGCCACGCCCCCCCCTTCATGAGTACATTGCGGGTTTCGAGGGTAAAATCCAGGTCTTTGATCTTGATTTTGTTGCTGTTCTGATCCAGCTCCGGTGTGCCAGTGAGGTAGATGTTGCCATTGTAACTGCCCGTGAGGCGGGTACTGACCACTACTTTGTTGTCTTTGCTGCCGTAAAATTTGAGGTCTTGCACTGTCACTTTGCGTTTGCCGGAAGAGTAGGTTTCGCCCAGCACCTGCTCTTTGGCGATGCGTTCGGCTTCTTCCCAGGCTACGTTGGTATTGAGGAACATTTCGATACCTGGGGCCAGGGCGGTATACATGGTCAGGGGCGGCAATTTTTCGGCCTCCTTGTCTTCGGGGCGTGGGCCTACGCTCACTAAGGGTCTGGCTTCAATGACAATGGTGGTGCTCAGGGCGTTGTTGACGATCCCCACTGGGGTCATACCGATGCTGGTGGGGTTTACCTGTAACCAGGCACTGTATTCCGGCGACACGAGCAGGGGCTGGTAAAACATATCCCAGGTATCCTGAATCACCCGGCTGAGGCCCAGGTAATCTTTGACCACATCGTCGATCTCGCGACCAATGGATTTGCGGGTTTTGTTCAGCACCAGATCCACCAATGAACCGATGGGCAAATTGATGCTACCCATTTGAAGCGTTGGTCGTTTGAGCCACTTGTAACTGGAGATTTCCGTTTTGGTCACAATCGACCAATCAGGTTGGATGTTGTACTCCGTTTTGAGGTCGAGGGAGATGTCGCCAAGGGCGTTCAACGTACCCAAAATGCCTGCGTTGTACTGAATATCCAGAGCGAGGGGCAAGGAAAAGGAAATGGATTTGTTGTCAGCTTTGAAGCCAATATTGCCGAGTTTGGTGGCTTTGAGTTTCATGTTGTCACCATCGTCAAAGCTGTTGTCGTTGAAGAGTACCCCTTGTAGTTCTTCGTTGAGGGTGCGCTCCAGATCGGCAATTTTTAACTCGATGGGAATGTGCAAAACCGAGCGTTTTTCATCCGGCTCAGATGCATAAAGCTCCATAGGTGGTTCTATTTTGCGTTGAGTTTGACAGGCCAGTGTTGCGGCCAAAAAAATAAGCAGTCCAAGTCGTTCAAGGGATTTCATAATCATCACTTTTGGTGTATGTAACGTAAAAGGGGTATTGAGGTTACGTTGGGGGGAGTAAATTTGGCAAAAATAGTTGAAATGGTGTACATTTTCCACATCCTACCTCCTAAGGTGTCCTAAGGTGTCTAAGGTGGTTCAATTAAAATGCCGCTTTGGTTTTTAGAACCAGACTAGTTTTTTATTGAACCACCTTAGGCACCTTAGAGCACCTTAGGGAGGGTAAGTTTAAATGTATTTGAAAAAAAATGCTCATATTGTGAAAGCTAATACAAAAGAAACCAGACACCATGAGACCACTATTGTTATCCCTGTTTTTGTTGTGTATCCACGTAGCTAGTGCCCAAAATCCTACCCAAACCATTCGCGGCATCGTGCGCGACAAAACCAGTAAACAACTCCTCATTGGGGCAAGTGTGGAAGTGTTGAGTACGAAGCAACTCTCCATTTCCGATAATGAAGGTGCCTTTCTGCTCGAAAAAGTCCCCGTAGGCCGCATCAACCTCCGCGTACAATACCTAGGCTACGAGCCCCTCACCCTGGAAGACATCATCCTGCAATCCACCAAAGAAAGCTACCTCGAATTTGAACTCAACGAAGGCCAGATCCCCCTCGATCAAGTGGTAGTCAACGCCTCCAAAAACGCTTTTGAAGCCGTCAATGCTTCCTCCACCGTGAGCACCCGTTCCTTCACCGCCGAAGAAACCGAACGGATACCCGCCGGAGCCAACGACCCCGGGCGAGTCGCTCTCTCCTACCCTGGCGTACAACGCGGCGAAAACGACACCGAAAACCAAATCGTCGTGCGCGGCAACTCCCCAGCGGGCATCCTCTGGCGACTGGAGGGCATCGACATTCCGAATCCCAACCATTTTGCCATCATCGGTTCTTCGGGCGGGGGGATCACCGTATTTTCAGCGCAATTGCTGGCGCGTTCTGATTTTTCTACGGGTGGGTTTGCGGCGGAGTACGGCAATGCCTTTTCCGGGGTGTTTGACATCCATTTTCGGCAGGGCAACTTTTATAAATCCTCCAACCGTTTTCGTTTGAGTTTGTTGGGCATAGATTTATCCAAAGAAGGGCCGATCCAAAAGGGGCGCTCGTCCTATCTGGTCAATTACCGCTACTCTACCCTCGGTTTGTTGAGCAGCATGGGGATTTATTTGGTGGGCGAAAGGGTGACCAATAATTTTCAAGACCTGTCTTTCAACCTGGTTTTTAAGTCCAAAAACAGCAAAAGTGTCCATACCTTTTTTGGCATCGGCGGCCTGAGCGAAGAGCATTACATCCCCGTTGAAAATCCCGCAGAACGGGTAGTTGGCATTTCCAACCACTGGGAAGACCGCGTACGCCCCGCCAACATGGGCACCCTGGGCTGGACTTGGACCTATTTGCCCGACGACAAGTCTTTCCTCAAAACCGTCGTAGCCCTCGTCGGTAGCCGAATCGAACGCCAGAACGATACCCTCAACCGCGAGGACGAGCGCTACCGCTACGACACCCAAAAATACCTGGATACCCGCCTGGTGAGCTCTCTGACCTACAACCGCAAGCTGAACGCCCGTACGGTGTACAAAACCGGGCTGATCTTCAACCAAATCTGGTTTGACTTTTTTAAATCAACCCGCGCCCGTACCAACACCTCCAACATCAACCAAAACGAATTCAATACCTCCGTACAAGGCAGCGGCAATACTCAGCAATTCCAGCACTACGGCCAGCTCCAGTACAAAATTTCCGACAAACTGGCCCTAAATGGCGGCTACCACTTCCTGCACCTCTTTGCCAACAACACCAGCTCCCTGGAGCCCCGCATCGCCCTGGAGTTCAAACCCAGCGGCAACCAGCGCCTCAGCCTCTCCCAAGGCTGGTACTCCCGCGCCCTGCCGATGATGGCCTACTTCTTCAGCGACAGCCTCGGCAATTTCCTCAACAAAGACCTGAAACTGCTCAAAGCCCAACATACCATCCTGGCCTACCACCTGTACAACCAGCAAAAAATGCGCATCATCCTGGAGGCTTACTGGCAACGCCTGTACAACGTGCCCATCCGCCCCCAACGCGATGCGACCTACTGGATGCTGAACGAAAGCGACTCCTTCCCCCAAGAAGACGTGGTGAGCCAGGGCAAAGGCACCAACATCGGCATTGACGCGGCCATAGAAAAACTCTTCTCGAATTCCTACTACTTCCTCCTCAATGGCTCACTGATGAAGGGCACTTTCCAAACCCTGGATGGACGCAAGTACAATACCCGCTTCAATACCGTCTTTTCTACGAGCCTGAGCCTGGGCAAGGAATTCCCGGTCGGCAAGGGGAATATTTTGCAAATTGGGGGCCGCTTTTTGTTGAATGGTGGCTTTCGCTACACGCCACATGACCCGGCAAAGTCGGCTGCTAGTGGGCGCTACGTAGCCCTGGCGGGCGCGGATTTTGCGAAGCAGGTGCCGAGTTACCAACGCCTGGATGCCCGCATCGCCTACCGCTTCAACAAGCAGAAACTGGCCGGGAATGTGAGTTTGGATGTGCAAAATGGGCTGAACAGGATCAATCCGAGTCGGGTGGGTTACGATGGGGTCAGGAATGCGACTTATGTGGTGTATGATGGAAGTGGAGTGGTGCCGGTGCTGGGGGTGCAATTGGATTTTTGAGGAAATGATTTACGCAAGGGAGCAGCTTCGCTGCCAATTATTTACCAAGACGGCGAGTTCGCACTTCGTTTATTTTGAGGCTTCGCCTCTATTTGCTAAAAGCGACAGGATTGGAAAACGGATGAAACGGATTGAACGGATAAAAACGGATTTTAATCCCGCCTACGGCGTGATGGGGTAGAATTAGCTGTTTTTAATTGAACCATCTAAGACATCTAAGGGGCACCTCAGGAGCATTATCCATCTAAGATGTTCCTTAGATGTCTTAGATGGTTCAACTAAAAACGAGCAGCGAAGCTGCTTGCTGCGTAATGTGAGTTAATGAAAACCGATTGCTTTACTTCCGCCAGATGATTTTCCAATCCTCTTCAGCACCATGCTTTTTCATGCATTCCGGTGGGCCGCATTCTGTACAAATGAAACAGACCGTATCACAAGAAGTATTCACAATGTATTCAGGTGCGTCGAGATGGCGGGCATCCGTATTTAACCAATAATGTTTTTCTCCTTTGATTTTTTGAAACCTGATCGTTTGTAATCCAAGTGACTGCTGTTTATCTCTCTCGTAGCCCCACATCCATGATTCTTCCAGAACGCGCATCAAAAAAATTCCCCTATCTTTCGCGCCAATACCAATATAAACAAACAATGAAACAGCTCACTTGTCTCTTGCTGCTGCTCAGCACAGTAGCCCAATTTGCTTTTGCTCAAAGCCCTATTCCCGCACTCCGCAAGCAAGGGGACGTCACCCAATTCATTGTTGGTGGCAAACCTTTCATCATGCTGGGCGGCGAACTCGGGAACTCTTCTGCTTCCACCATTCAAAATATGCAGCCCATTTGGCCCAAGCTCAAGGCCATGCACCTCAACACGGTGCTGATCCCTGTGTATTGGGAACTGCTCGAACCCCAGGAAGGAGAATACGACTTCACTTTGCTCCGCGACCTGATCAACGATGCCCGCAAAAACGAGCTCAAGATTGTTTTTCTCTGGTTTGGTTCCTGGAAGAACAGCATGTCGAGCCACGCTCCGGCCTGGGTCAAACTCAATCAGGACAAGTATCCCCGGGTAAAGGACAATACTGGCCGCAGCCAGGAAATCCTGAGTTCCTTCAGTGAAAACAACCTGCAAGCCGACCTGCGGGCCTTTGAAAAATTGATGGGTTTCATCAAGGAATACGACGGTACACTGCACACCGTGATCATGGTGCAGGTAGAAAATGAGATCGGGATGTTGCCCTCGGCGCGGGATCATCACCCTCTGGCGAATGCAGTTTTTCAAAAACCAGTACCCGCCGAATTGATCAAATACCTGCAGCAAAACAAGGAAAAATTGGTTCCCGAATTCCTGCAAATTTGGAAGACCAACGGCTACAAAACCACGGGCAACTGGGAAGAAATTTTCGGAAAAGGGCTCCACACCGACGAAATTTTTATGGCCTGGTACTATGCCCTTTTCGCCAATAAAATTACTGCAGCGGGCAAAAAGATTTACCCCTTGCCCATGTTTGTCAATGCAGCCCTGAACCGACCAGGTAGGGAACCTGGCAATTACCCCAGTGCAGGCCCCCTACCCCATTTGATGGATGTGTGGAAAGCGGCTGGCCCGGCGATTGATTTCCTGGCTCCGGATTTTTACAATCCTGACTTCAAACATTGGAATGACCTGTACACGCGCCAAGGTGATCCCTTATTTGTCCCCGAGCACCGCTTTGACCCAACGGTAGCTGCCAAAGCCATTTACGCAATTGGGCATTACAACGCCTTGGGGTTTTCCCCTTTTTCCATCGAATCCACGGAAAAACCAAGTGAGGAGGGTCTGGGCAAAATGTACCAATTGATCGAATCTCTGACCCCGCTAATCAATAACAACCAGGGCAAAGGCAAAATTGAAGGAGTGCTTTTGGACAAAACCAACGTAGAAACAATTGTGCGGATGGGTAAGTATGAGTTTACGTTCAAGCACGAGTTCACCCTGGGTTGGTCGCCGGGTGCCTCCGCTGCGGATTGGCCGATGGCTGGCGCGATACTGATCCAAACGGGTGAAGACGAGTTTTACCTGGCGGGAACGGGCGTTGTGGCCACCTTCAAACCTGTTACCGATCCTGCGCTCAACATTGGCATTTTAAAAGTGGATGAAGGGGCTTTTGAGCAAAATCAATGGAAAGTGCTGCGGCATTTGAACGGCGATCAAACGCATCAGGGGCGGCATGTGCGGATACCGTATGGGCAGTATGGGGTGCAGCGGGTGGAGTTGTATGTATATAAGTGATGTTGTTACCCTTATCAACTATTACCATTAAATAACTCACCTTACGCTGAGGAGCAGCTTCGCTGCCAATTATTTACCACGACGACACGACGGACACGACGATTTGTGCGCTTCGCGCTTTCACGCCTTCGGCGTGGAGCGACAGCGTAAAGAGAAGCGAAGCCTCAAAAAGCGCGAAGCGCATAATCGTCGTGTCCGTCGTGTCCGTCGTGTCGTCGTGGTGAAATAAAAAAAACGAGCAGCGAAGCTGCTTACTGTGTACTGTGAGTTAAATAATCGTTTTTCGAGTTCTCAAATGGTTGTAAGGATCTTTTGAATGCTCGATTTTGATTGCTTTCAATTTCTCGTAGCTTTTGTCAAAATAAACTCGGGTAGGAATGCTGATGTCTTTGAAACTGATAAAAGCACCCGAGGTATTTGGAATGTTGAAGTTACGGGCAGTATCAATCCAATCCATCGCAAGATTGGTGTTGGTGTACACTTCACTGCTTTGGGAGGGGGCGGGGTATTGGTGGTTTTTATCCGATTCATTCCACCAAGCCTGGTATTGAATGGTGTAGAGTTTGTCTTTGTACGGGAAGGCGCTTTGGGCATTTTTTCCTTTAGGACTGCGGTAATAATCACCCACGATTGCGCCCAAGGTAACGTAAGTAAAAATACCCAGACTGCGGTTTTCAGGTTGCACCAAAGGCGAAGTCAAACTCAACAACAGTTGCTTGTAGCCATCTTGTCCCAAGCCTTCCTGATTGACAAAGCGGGAAGTGATTTTATGCGGAGCAGGATCATCTTCATCAGGCGGAATGGGCGCACCCTGTGGCAGACCACTTAATTTCGCGTTTACCTTAGCAAAAGATTCTCGATCCCAATTGCTCATCAAACCGCTTGCAGCCGTGTATTGCTCTTTAGCACTTGAGCCCGTTCCTCCTGTGCCATCAATACCCCATACGGGCTCGAGCTTGGCAAAATGTTCGTTCACAAATGCCTCCAAGCTTGCTTTATCACCTTTCCAATACCCATACATACAACATCCATGAGTAATGGTGGTATAGTCAAACGACTCTACCGCAGGGCGTGCGTTGATTTTCAGGTTGGTACCAATAAGTTTACTGGTATTCTCGGCTTGAATGACGCTTTCCCAAGCCCTTAAAATAGCCAAGGTTGGAAAATCCCCTTGGGGGTATTCCTCTCGCTCATCGTAGTGGTTCCAGTGCAGCTCAAACTTAATCAACTCATCGGGCAAAGGAAAGGCCTCAATGCGCAATTCGGTCACGATGCCATAACTCAGGCCTCCACCGCCGCGCAGTGCCCACAACAAATCCGGGACTTCCCCATTGGCCCCTTCATCCACATCAATCACCTCGCCGTTGCCCAGCATAATGGTTGCGCCTTTCAGGTATTCGCAATTCATGCCCTTTTCCCGAGTCCAGGGGCCCCAGCCGCCGCCCAGGGTGAAGCCGGTGATACACACCGTAGCACAAGTACCGTGGGCAATCATCACATTTTCGTCCGCCAGTTTGGTCGTAAGGCATACGAAACGATTGCCTGCCCCAATTTTTGCAATGAGGGTAGAGGGGTCTACTGAAATGTGGTTGATCTTTGATACGTCAATCGTTACCACATTCGTTCCCGATGATTCGCCTTCATGGTCGTGCCCACCTGCACGTACCCGGATGGGAATTTCGTGCTTGATGGCAATCCTGTAAGCAATCGACACATGGTCGGCGTTTTCGCAGTACACAATGGCCAAAGGGTTTTGCTGTAAACGGGTGTTGAACACCTGAGAACCCACAAAATAGGCCAATTGCTGAGCGGGGTCATCATGCTGAGCGGTGAGGATGCTGACGCCTGACAACTCTGCACGCAACTCCTGCACACAAGCAGTCGCTTTGTCGTAGTACGCTGTCAAGTAAGCGGTATAATTGGATGTGGAGGGATGCATCGTCCACAGTTCGCCCTCGCCCTGGTAGCCATTTTGTAGCCATATGTAGCCAAAAGCATGGCTCAAGTACAGGCCTCGGTTGTAGCCAACGCATTCAAATGCAACGTTACCTGCGCCTTGGTCATGTTTTGTCCACAATTCTGTTTCGCCTGGTCTGCCTTTTTGGAGCGACAAGCTGCCATCAGCATGACTTAAATATTTGCCCTTTTCGCAGCCAAGGCAGGCCAAGGCAACTTGATCGCCCCCGAGGTATTCAAGGCTAAAAACTTCCTCTTCGCCCAGAAGTTTACGCTGCAATTCAAGCCTGTCGAGTTTGTGGCTGAGGTATGTTCCCCTTTCTTCACCAAGGGCTTCTAAGGTAATGTGTTTTGCAGTCATTTTTGTTCTAGTTTAGCAGTGGGGATAAACCGATTCCAAAACGGCATTTTCAGCCAACGTTGTTCCGCTTCGTACCACTGTTTTAAGTGAATTTGATAAGTTGCGCCGATGGCAGCTATCGTTTGTTCGTATTCCGAAAAATCCTGCATGGTGCCCGATAAAAATTGATAAATACTTTCAGCCGCCGCTAAGCCTGTGTAAAGCGCATTGAAAATACCTTGCGCTGCTAAGGGGTCAAAACTCAATGCCGCATCTCCTATGGCCAACCACTGCGGGCCTGCAACCGGTCGGGTATAGGCGGAATTGGCGGCGGTATATCCTTGAATGATGCACTCAGGTTGCTGTGTGAATGTTTGAAAATCAATGTTTTCTCGCAAACCTTGAACAGAACCTGCCGCTTTCAAAAAAGTGGATACCGTTTGTTTTCTATCCATGAAAGGCGCATTGGCCAAGGTATGAAACGCAATAATCCGCTGTTGATGCGGCGTTGGCGCAGTGTACCACCAGCCATTCGGTGCGGATTCAATGTAACTTAACCCCTGCCCCTGCTCATTGCCCTGGTCTGACCCCAGCACCCAATGACAAACCAAGTTGTCCAATGAAGTGCGCACGGCACCCAAGCGTTTCGCCAACCCAGGAGTGCGGCCCCCTGCGTCCACCAAACATCGTACTTTGTACATGGTGTATACCTGATTGGCAGCGACGCAGACGTTCCAATAAGTCCCCATCCATTCGACGCTTTCCAATCGGGCGGGAGCGAGTAAGGTAGTTCCACGCTCCTCGGCAGTTGCCCGAAGCCAAATGTCCCATTGTAACCGGTCCAAATGCCAACCATGCCCTGCTGGATCGCGCAAAAAATCGGTTTCCTGCACCCTGTCCGATCCCCAGCGAGATCGGTTCCCGTAACAGGGCAAAGCACCTTGTTGGACGAAGGTATCCATCAAGCCCATGTCGGTCAACAATTTGTTTGCAGCAGGCAATAAGGACTCGCCCGCGCGTGGCACCGGGTTTGCCTGACGGTCTATCATCAAAACTCGACAAAAACGCGCCAAATTCAAGGCTGCACTACAGCCCGCACTGCCGGCGCCAACGATCAGGACTTCAAAATCTATCATTTGTTTCAGGGGGGTAGAGACGCGATTCATCGCGTCTCTACGTTGCGTTGCCCCGATTTTGTGATGCACTCCATCTATTATGCCCCATACTTATGGCATTCTGAAATGATTGCTTGTTTCAGGAAGGCTCATTCCTTTCTGCTTCGCAGTCGGCGCTGCACCAGGTGCGGATTGTAAGGCTTCAAGAGGGGTTTCTTTAGTGTCTTGCACTCCGATTTGGGTGGGAAACAAGGGGTCTCCCTCTACACCTTCGCGCATCTCCACTAATCCCATTTCATCAAAATGAGCGATCATTTTATTCAAGGCATCCATCCCCTTGCCCAAAGGCTCAAACCAATTCGTCCGCTGCGCAAACGCTTCTAAGCGTTCACTTAATGGCTTATTGGTATCTATCACGGTATTGTACGCAGATTCGGATACCACTTGATTCGGAACGCGGGCGGGCCAAAACGTTGGCAAATATGGTTTGTACTTTTGGCCATAACCCGAACGACAACTCGCAGTATCGGTTTGCCAGGGCACTGCCATCCAACGCGTAATATCTCCCGGCATTTGACCCGTAATCAATAAATCATTTACCGACCCAGGGTCTAAATACGCAGACTGTGGCGGCGTGATCCAACCTTCGGGTGCGTGATTTAAGCGAAAGGGCGCCGCATACATTCCCGGGTTGCGCATGGGCCAGGTCATCTCGCAACCAGGGTGGAACGCATCCGCCAGACAATATTCCATAGATGCTTTAATCAACATATCCGGCTGTTCTGCCACGGGTACTTCGGACAACTCTTGCGGATAGGCGTAATTCGGGTCATAGTCGGCGATAAAATCTCCTTTAGCCCATTGTTGCAAAAAATGCAATTGCGTATCCGAAAGGGCGGCATTTTGCCTCGGACTCGTGCTGCTGGGCACATCCATCGCATCGCCATACAACCAAGGAAACGGCAAGGGAGATGCGCCATCTCGTTCAGGTATCCGAAAATGGTCGGCTACAACTTTCCGAATATCCTCAAATGCAGGACTTGGATTCGATAATTTTTCAATCCACTCAGGAGTAGTGTAGTTGAAAACACCTCCATGCCCAAATCCTGCCGCAAACCCGGCATTGACCCATTGCAATTGCGTCATGCGTTGGAAAATCGGGAAAATATCGTGTAGAAAAGACGGCTGCTCCGGACGAGGCAACATCCACGCTTGAATCGGTTTTTTCGCTTGAGTCGCCGCTTCGTATCCTTGAATCGCCACATCGCGCATCAAGTCCCACATCGTACGCACCGATTTTTGGTCGGGTGCGTAATCGGGCGGCGCGGTGATGACCCAGGCAGGATCTACATTCAGTTCAATGCCATCCAACAACACGGTTGCAGTCACCGGGCCATCGGAAGTATCGTCGTGCCAACCTTCATTATTGGCAAAGGTGATGGCTTTGCTGCCATCGTAGGAAGCTGATTTGCCCAAACCACCTAAGACGATCAAACGACCCGCTTCATCGGTGTGCAATTCGCCCAAGTACACGGGGGTTTCCATAAACACTCCGGTAAAAGCTTCGCTTTGTTGTTGTGCGCCGGTAATCTGGATGGGCCCGCCGTCGATGATCAACTTTTTGCGGTCGCTCACCGTTGCATTCCGCAAACCGGTCAGCGGTGCCTGAGCCACCTCAGGAATGTCCATAGCCAATTGGAATTGATACCAAGCTGATTTGTGGTTCGCCAGGTGCACCTGCCAGGTAATTTGCGCCTCCGCAGCCGTCAATTCACGGACGGGTTCGTCCAAGGCATTCAAGCCATATACCCTAAACCGAGCGGCTTGTCTTTTCAATTTGCCCTCCTTGTCCCGATACGAGCCGAGCGGTTGCGGCTTACGGTGCGTCACTTCGGGACCGATGAAGTATTCGGCGCTATTGCCTATTCTGCACACCCCGATGGCGGGGTAAATCGCTGCTTTGACAATACAATCACGGTCTACTTGAGCCAAATCTGCCGCTTGGGATTGTGGTTGAATGTCATTTGCCGCAGGCGTTTCTTTATTTGAATTCATGTTTTAGAGAATTTTAGGCGTTGCGCGACCAATTTACGATAAAAAATAATTTATTGATAATCAGTTAAGTGACCAAACGAAAGATCACTGATCATCCATCCATTAGGATTTACCATAAATTAGTCGGGCAGCTCCTAAAAAATACCTACTCTGTTTGAGGCTTTTCGGTCTCCGCCTGTCACTGATCAGCTATAACGCCTACCATCCCATGTAATAATCTGGTTCCAACCAGCTGGGATATTCCAAGTCAAAATGCTCTTCCAGCATTTTTTCCGCTTCACAAAAAGCCCCCTCAATCCAACCCTGCAAGCCCGAATAAGCCTCGCCGCAGATGTGAATGTTTTCATTTAGCAAGGGCTTGCGCATGTAAGGCATGACTTTATACACCTCGAAGCCCGCTTTCCAGGCATGGTATCCGGCCCCAAAGGGGTCGTCGGTCCAGTCTCTAAACCAGGTCACGTAAGGTTCTGGAATGGCCACGTTTTCGCCGTGTACTTCGCGCAATTCGTTCAATACCTCGTTCACCATCAATTGAGAGGCCTGAACTTGTTCGAAATTTTCCATCTCTTCGGAAATGCGTTCATTTTGGCTGTGTTTGTCTTGATAGGCAGCTCGGTTGTATTTGGCCTCAAAGAGGATTGGATCATCCGACAAGGCTTTCCAAAACGTTTCGGTACTCATATCCCCATAACTTCCCAGCAGCATGGAGTGATCATTGGTGGGGTCTGTGCCAAAATAATAGCATTGGCGCATCGGCAGGTCGGTAATGGAGTGGCCCGAATCAATGCCCAGCGATTTCCACCAAGCGGTTTCAAAACCCATCAAAATTTTGTAAGCGGGTTCCTTGATCACGGAGCGAATGTTGTGATTCAGTTTGCTATGCGTGTTGATGTTGAAAAAGAAGTTTTGTTGGTCCAAAAGCTCCAGAGATCGGCGGGGCATGGCCAAAATGATCTTATTCGCATACACATGCCACTTTTTTTTGGTTTCCAGGTTCAAAAAAGTGAGTTTGTAGCGGTGATGGTCTGCCTGCTCAAGCTCTGTTTTGGAAAAAGTAAGCAATTTGTTTTTAATCCAAATATTGGCGCCCTCGTGGTTCAAATAAGATTTGGCCAACTCATAACCGATGGAATCGAAGCCTGAAGCAATGGTTTTGTAGGTGGTATCCGCCGAAAAATCGCCGATCATGTAGGGGAAGGCTTCAGCGGCGTTCCAGTTGATGGTGTTGGAATAGTAGCCACCGGCGTCGGCCAAGAAGTTGTAGCCTTCCTGCGACACTCGGTCTTTGATCAAGTTCCAAAAACCCAGTTCATACACCTTGCGGCGATCGTAAGGCGAGCCAGGAAAACAGTAGCTAAGCTGCTCTTTGACTTCATTCCAATCTTTACTCGTCAATTTGAAGGTATAGGTATATTCCCCATCGTAAGTGACCAAGGGTTCGCACCTTCTCTTGATTGGTTTCCCAGTTTCGTCATAAATATTCCAATTGTAATCCTGAAACCAAGGATCAGCCATCAACACGTCATAAAACACTTTATTGAACAACTGATCGGCGTTAAAACCGACCGTTTCTGGCGTTAGTTGATAATTGGTGATGAGCTTTTCCCCCAGGGCTTGCTTTTCCTCCCAAGCGGACTGTTTGACCCGTTGCTTGCGCAGGTAGGCGTACAAATGCGTCGGATCTCCCATGGGGAAGGGAACGGGCGTTAAACTTTGGCTAAAAACCTGCTCAATCAAAGTGGTGATGATCTTTTGGGAAGTGAGGTAACGCATGCCCCCCAATTCGCCCACCACATCCATCTCGGGCATTTTGATGGACTCGATTCGGCCACAAATGCGTTCGCTCAGGTCAAAAATTTGCACCTGATCGGCGCTCAATTTTTGGGTTTCGGTCAAACGAAAAGCCGAATAAAGCCCCGACATGCCCGCCCCAATAATGGCGGTATCAATTTTCATTTCATCGGCCATGCCTGCATTGAGGCGGTGGCGCACCTCATCGCGGTCGTATTCATTGCTCACCGGGCCAGTATAGGTGCGATTGAAAGCCTCAATTTTAAAGTGGGAAATGTCGTAATTGGGCTTGCCTTCGGTGACCATATCGGCCAAAATTTGGCCAAGCATAGGAATGAATTTGGCGACCCAACCCGTTGCACAAATGATGATGTTTTGGTTGTTGGGCACAAAATCGGGCGCAAAGTCCAACAAGAACTCCTTATTGGGCTCATTGCTCAGGGCCATCAAACAGGTGGACGTAAACAAGGGCGTGCTGTACAAACCAGTCATGTGGTTGCGCACCCATTCTGAGGTGTAGTCCAACTCTTGCTGATTGGGAGTGAAATCGGCATCATGCGGGCTAGAGAGGGGCTTCATCACAAAGTCGGGGGCTACCCGGATGCAATCGGGGTGATCCCAGGCTACACTCGGAAAGCCATAAAACTCATTGCCGCTGCAATCTACCGAAGGCTGAAAAGCAAACCAGGTAGGATAATTAATCTCCGGATTTTTCTTTTTGAAATAGCAGGAGCTCATTTGCCAGTACGTGACGGGCACCTGAAAATTGAAAAAGGCTAAAATGTCATTGATGTAAGGCCCGGGGACAACAACAATTTTTTTGGAAACGAAAGTTTGGTCGCCTGCAGTGACGTAAAACAGGTCTTCTTCTTGCTTCAGGTCAAGGACTGGAGCGTTTTCTACCAAGGTTACGCTGGGGGATTCTTGGTTTAGCTTGTAGAGTGTTTTTAGGGTTTGTCGCAGGTTGATGCTTGCGCCGTCGCGTTGAAACAAACCTTCGTATTCCTCGGGCAGATTTGTAAAGTGGTAATCCTCCTCTATTTTAGCTTTGTCGAGAGCGGTATAGCGCACTTCTAGTTCATCCATCGCATCTTTGGCGGCCTTAATATTTCCCTCGGTAGATGTTACTTTAGGGTCGCCAAACCACAAGGTGCCGACTTTTGCCATCAAAGGCTCTTCAGGGCTGTGCTTTTCCAATTCGGCCCAATACTCACGGGCGTCCATGGCCATTTGTACCATGTACTTATCGGGATAGGGTACGCGAAACTGGCGGGATACGCCGGCGGAACTGCCTCTGTCGTTGAGAAAGGTAAAGTGTTCTAGTACCAGGGTGTCTACGCCCTTTTTGCCTAATTCATAGGCAGCGGCTAGGCCGAGCGAGCCTCCACCGATGACGATTACTTCGTGGTTTGTTGATGTGTGTTGCATTGGTGATGTTTATAGGGTAATTGGGGTTTGGTCCTGATTGTATTGTAACTATACCGCCGATCTATATATTGCCTTGGGAAATTAGGTCGGCTGCATAGTTGCGTTTTATTGGTATGTGTGGGGGGGGAATAAGTGCTCATTTTCCATGAGCATTCGTCAAAACAACTCCGATGGCGGCCAATTGGGGTTGCAAACCTCGTCCTCCCCGACTGCTTCTGCTGCTTTTTTGGTGATTGCCTCAGGCGACGCATCGGCAGGGATGACCACTT
>JAIYAV010000420.1 GCA_027488855.1 Saprospiraceae bacterium | reverse complement strand
TGTATCTTTGTAATGATAGTGTGATGATCCATTCTCGTTTTTTAGTCACTACAAAAATGGGGATTCACATTATCTTTTTTCTATTCTCTTTTTAGGGGCACAAAACGCTGTTGCGCCCAGATACATCTCAAGTTGGTATCTTACACGAATTGAATCCCACGACTTGAAACATGCCATCATCTTAAATTACGCATCTGATAAGTATGCTTTCCGCAGCCCTGCTACTATGGCTTATTACAAGAATGCAGGAAGCAATATAGGCTCTAGCTGTAGCGCATCAGGAATCACTGCACCAACTCCAGATCAAATTCAACAAACTTATTATTATACAAACAGGATTGATGGAAATCGCCTGAGCTCCATTGAGACAAGTACTGAAAAACTTGAATTTATAGCGGATATAACCAGGACAGACTTACAAACATATGGTTTAGGTGTGCCCAAAAGATTAGATCAAATCAAACTAAGTACAGCCAAAGTAAATCCAACGTTTTGCGTGAAATGGGTTTTCTCTTATGACTATTTCATGGATAATATCTCTAATCAATGCAATGCTCTGGCCAGTGATCCTCATTGTCAACGCTTGAAGCTGACCCAAATCAAGGAACAATCATGCGATGACCCTCTTGAACAAAAAGAGCCCTATGTTTTTGAATACGAAGGGAGTACAGTGTATGTTAATGGGCAAAATAAGCAGTTTTTACCCAATACATTGAGTAAGGCAAGCGATCATTGGGGATTTTACAATGGTGCGCATTCCAACAACACCCTTTTAGTTAGTGTGCCACCCACTACCTTGAATTTTGGAAGTTTTGGAATTGAAAATTATGGTCAGGCCAATCGAACTACCAACGAAGCCAATATGAAGACGGGTGTACTTAAAAAAATCACCTATCCAACGGGCGGCCACACCAGTTTTGAATACGAAGCCAACGATTATCAGGAATTGACCACCACCTATGTGCGGGAATATTTGATCAATGAAAAAGATGAATTGACCAACTGTGAGTATGCCACTACTGCTTGTTGTAGTAATCAAACTGATCAAGGCACCATTACCTTTGAACTCAATCATAATTTTCAAGCTGACAGTTTTAGATTAGAATTAATGGATACTGAATGCACCAGTACCCAGTTTTGCTATGCAGGGCCAGTATCAGTGGCCATCGAGGTTCGCAATAATATTACCAATCAGCTTTATACAACGTATAACTATAACCTTACACCAGGCGCTGTTGAGGGGGTGATAGAAGATGCGCTTACGGATCTTTACAACAATTTTCAACAGGGAACTTATAAACTAATTCTTTGTGCATCAGGAGGTAAGGGTGTTTTTTCCATATTCCGATCCAGTCCCAATAATCAATATGCCAATACCAAAGTCGGCGGACTTAGAATAAAGGAAATTCGCTCCAACGATGCCGTATCATCTGCCAATGATGTCATCAAAACTTATCAATACCAGAACAGCGGTACGACTCAGTCGAGTGGAAAGCTTTTTTTTAAACCCATTTATGGATATGCGGCAAACAGCACTTTGGGGCCATCAATCCAAAATTATTTCTATTTTCAAGATGTTAGTGTTGTCCCCATGGGGGCTTATGATGGTTATCATATCGGCTATCAAAGAGTAACCGAAAATCTGAATGGAAATGGAAAAAATGTTTATACCTATTGGACAGAAGAATCTGCTAACATCACGCCAACCCCATTTCCTGCTCCTCCTGGACTAGCCGCAGTTTCAAGGGGCGAAAATGTAAACACTATTGCCATTAATGCTGGTGAACAAGTGCTGGAACAAGTCACTTCAATCAATACTGGCGAAACCTATTCGAACATGGTTTCGGTGGTATTCAAAGTTTACAAAGCCAAGCTGTGTACCAATCAATTTTTAGTGTCTGGCACGAGGTATTATCCCCGTACTGCTCCGTACCGCATTGCTCAACAAACCACCTATAAAGATGGCGTAAGTACCACCACTACCTATACCTATGCCAGCGCATCAGCTGGGCACTTGGCCCCTATTGCAACTGCTTTTTACACCAACAGCGACGGCAAAATCTCGGTAACCAATTACGCCTACGCCCATGAAATGAGCACCCGATCTGGCGCATTACCTGTTTACGCTGAGCTGAAGAACCGCAACATGATTACCATTCCATTGGAAGAAACGGAATCAATCGCGGGAGTGCAGGTCAAAGGCACCCGTACCGAATACGGCTTCTTCAACAATTTAGGCAGCAATGTTGCAGCGGCAGGTGCCAACATCCACCCCTACCCCTACAAGTTCTGGAACTATGAAATGACCTGGAATGCGAGCAACGTCGTTTCTATCAGTGGCTCCGATGGTTGGGTGCTGCGGGGAACCATCAATAGTTATCACCCCGACTCAGGCTCGGGCAAAGCATACCCCAAACAATTCACCCAGACGGGCTGGTCGCCCGAAACCTATGAATGGCAAAATGGCCTACTTACCCAAAAAACTTATCAACAGCATACACAGACCTATACTTATTTCACTGGAACACGTTTGTTGTCTAGTTCTACTTCGGTAGATGGGCAACTCACCCAATTCAACTACGATAAGTTGATGCGCCTCAAAGAAGTGAAAAGTAGATTTGAGAGCAGCGTTCCCAAGGTCACTACCACGTATACCTATGGCTTTAAAAATGCCCAAAACCCACGCAACTTTGTCAAAAGCATCACCAATTTTACCGCAGTAAGCAATAGCAACCTCACCCAAAAGGGCATGGTGCAATACTTCGATGGTTTGGGCAGGTCGATTCAGGATGTAAAAATAAAACACCAACCCAACAAAGGGGCTGATGGGCAAGGCTTAACTACTTTTGACGTAGCCGTAAACTATACTTACGACAACCGAGGTAGATTGATCAGCACCTCCAACCCATTCGTGGGAGCAGCCCAGGATGGTTCCTATGCTACAATTCCAGGTAGTTGGCCTACTGTGACTACCCAATACGAGGCGTCGCCACTAGCTCGTCCAATTTCTACCACCTCCCAATTGGGCTATGCCACCACGCTTAATTACGGAAGCAATCAAAGCACCATTACCACCCCCACAGGCATCAACTATAGCGCCAATACCCTCTACGAAACCAAAATAACCGACCCCGACAACCGCGTCAGCTACAGCTACTCCGACAAGCGAGGTCGCCAGGTGCTGAGCCGCCAAACCAATACCAGCAACACCACTCCAGCTGATACCTACACCGTATATGATGACAAAGACCGGGTAAAAGAGGTATATCCCCCAAGTACCACCTCCAGCACACCGGATTTGATTTTTAAGTACCTCTATGATGTAGCAGACAACACTACGTACAAAAAGGTGCCGGATGCAGCCGCGATACAAGCCAAATATAACCTGCGCGACCTACCCGTATATGTGCAAGACGGGAACCTGGCCGGACAAAATCAATGCATCGGCACGGAGTATGACCTTTATGGGCGTGTACTGAGAACAGGTTTTGTGAGTGGCTTTCCTACGGGAGCTAATCCAGTGGTGACTTTTTCTCCCACCGACCCCAACTTGCTGACCAATACCTACTACGATGGCTACGACGGCACCAATACTCAGGCTGGCGCTCAGTACAAAGGCCGGGTTCGGCGCAGTTTGCTCAAAGTGCTGGACTACACCCCCAGCACCTGGATAGACACCTATTACACTTACGACGCCCACGGTCGGGTGACCAACACCAGCAGCAACAACCTGCTCAACTCCGCTGCCAGCGCAGCCGAATCGGTCAATTTTACCTACGATTGGGCCGATAACATCATCACCGAATCTAAATCTCATACTACAGGTGGTGCAGCCGGTACTCCCGCAATTGCACTACTCAACGAATACCAGTACGATGGCAATGGCCGCAAAATCAACTTCATTACCACCATCAGTGGCATTGGTCAACACGTAGCCGAATACAATTACAACTACCGCGACGAACTCGTGGAACGTAACTTACACGCCAATCAAGTATCGGGAGCCTGGGGCTGGCTACAAAGTGTAGACTACAGCTACAACAACCAGGGCTGGCTGACGGGAGTGAACAACTGGAGTACCAGTGCCACGGTGAACACCCCTGCACTCTGTGCCCCAGCCATGCCCAACCCTGCCTCACCTACCCGTACCTACTACAACGAGGCCAACGACCTGATGTACATGGACCTCCGCTACGACCAGCCCTTCACGGGCATCAGCG
Source organism: Saprospiraceae bacterium (assembly GCA_027488855.1). GTDB lineage: Bacteria > Bacteroidota > Bacteroidia > Chitinophagales > Saprospiraceae > Haliscomenobacter. Next base: position 803 of record JAIYAV010000420.1, on the reverse strand, counting down.
GCCTGACCAGCGCGCCAGCCCAAAAAACGGGTAACATCAGCCAAATCGCCTATCGCGTACGCGGAAGGGAGGCCTCCATCATGTCCTACTCCTACGACTACCTCAGCCGCCTGAGCACCTCCACCTTTCACAACTACTCTGACGCAGGGGTGATCAGTGGGACCAACAACTACAACGAAAACCTCACTTACGACCTGCGGGGCAATATCCAGACCCTGCAACGCACTGGCTTTTACCAAAATGGCGGCACTTGTACCTATGGCCAGATCGACAACCTGACCTACAGTTACCCCAGCAGCCCGGCCTCCAACAAAGTCCACAAAATTCTGGACGGCACTACAACTGCTGGCGACGCCAAATCGCGGGGCTTCAATGGCCTGCTCTCTACTGCCGACAATAGCCTGACCTACGACGCCAACGGCAACCTGAATAAAAATTTGCACAAAAACATCAGCAGCATAGCGTATAATCACCTAAATTTGCCGAGGCTGATCACGTTCAGCACTGGCAACACCATTGAATTCCTCTACGACGCGGCGGGCAACAAACTGCGCAAGACCACCAAAACAGGAGCTACCGTACAGTACGTCCAGGATTATTTCCCTGGCGGCATTGAATACCGCCAAACGGGCACGGGGTCCAAAAGGGTGGAAAGTGTGTACCACGCTGAAGGCCGCTACTACAATACCAATGTAGATGCCTCCAATACCATCGCCTGGCGCAAGGAGTACAGTTTCCGGGATCATTTGGACAATACCCGCCTGGCCTTTACCGACCGCAATGCCAATGGGATTGTGGACATA
>JAIYAV010000034.1 GCA_027488855.1 Saprospiraceae bacterium | reverse complement strand
GCACAAGCGCCGTCGGATACGAGTTCACGTCCAAGTTTGAATTGGCATTTGGCATCCAAAGTAACTGTCACATTGTAACAACCGCAATTGGTTGACTGTGCAGACAGGTTGGAACCAAACAGCAAAGTGGCCAAAACCATCAAGCACGCGCTTGCGGATTTGGTCATCCAGCTAGTAAAGGTCATTGGTTTCATAAGAAAATGATTGATTAGAAACATTTAAGTCTTGTAAAGTAGGTTGAACTTAGTACTCAACATTCTAGGTCTGTGACAAATTTACAAACATTCATTCAATTTCTATCCATCTTTAGTGGTTCTTAATTGGTTCTGCTTGAAAATCTGACCAAAAAATGAGTTTACTAATAAAAAAGTGCCCGTAGTACGGTACTACGAGCACATGAAATATTATTGACTCCTTCTATTTTCGGTATGGCTTAAAGTATTTTCCTCTCACAAATATGGGTGGAAATCGTAAAAATGAGGTTTGATGACGTTGCAATTGGGTTTGCTACTGTATCATTTTGAGTTTAAAACCGCTATTTTGGGAGAAGTATGACGTCAAACTTCACTTGGGGATTTGCCAAAATGCTCCTTGAACGCGGTAGAAAAGTATTTGACATTGCGAAAACCAACCCTTTGGGCAATGTCCGAAACTTTGCCTCGTTCCGTTTGAAGCAGTTGCATGGCACGTTCCAGGCGAAATTTGCGGATGAATTCCGTGCTGGACAATCCGGTGAGTGCAATGACTTTGCGGTGCAGATGGGACCGACTAATGAACATTAACCGAGCTAGGTCCTCTACATTGAGGTTTTCATTATCCAGTTCTTGATTGATGACCTTTTCCAAGCGTTGTAAAAACTCCTCATCCAGGTGGTTGATTTCAGGCGATGGACTGATCGCGTGCTGGTCTAGTTTATTCCCGATTTGGGGTAAATTGAATCGAAGTTGTAATTGGCGGCGGTTTTCCAATAAGGTATCGATCCAGGCTTTCAATTCTTCGGTATTGAATGGTTTTGGCAGGTAGGCTTCTGCGCCGTATTGTAGCCCTTTGATGCGGTTTTCCAGGCTTGATTTTGCGGTGAGCAATACAAGCGGAATGTGGCTAGTCGTAATTTCGTTTTTCAATCGTTGAAGTAACCCTAGACCATCTACCTCTGGCATCACCAAGTCGGAAATGATTACATCCGGGATGCGCTCGCAGGCCATTTCAAACGCAGCTTTTCCATTGATGGCACTGATCACTTCATATTTTGCGCTTAAGGTTTGCACCAAAAAATCACGCAGGTCATCATTGTCTTCTACTACAAGTACCAGTGTGGCCTCTGGTGAAGCAGCTTCAAGCTCGTAGTTGTTTTTGGAGGCATCCAATATATTAAGCTGTGTCGGGCTCATTGTGTCTGTCTGAGTAGCAACCTGCAAAGGTAAACGCAGACGGAACAAAGCTCCTGCCCCTAAGGTACTTTCTACCTCAATTTGTCCACCCATTATTTCAGCCAGTTCCTTACACAAAGACAATCCTACTCCGGTACTGACCTGTGCATCGAAGCCAGTTCGATCTAAGGTGTAAAAGCGCTCAAAAATGTGCTGCTGGTGCTCTGGGGAGATACCAGGGCCAGTATCTTTGACTTCTACATACAGCGTTTTTTTTCCTACTTGCAGCTGTTCAGCATGCCATTGCAGCTGAATCCTACCTCCTTCAGGAGTATATTTCAATGCGTTAGCTAGAAGGTTACTGATGATTTTTTCAAGTTTGTCGGAATCAAAGAAGCTTTGCCCCACCCTGGTTTTACTTGGATTTACTACTAACTCAATGTGTTTGCGCAGCGCCGCCTCTTTAAAATCGGCTGTGATATGGATGATGGCGTCATCCAGAGAACCCCAGGAGTTTTCGAGTTTCATTGCCCCCCCCTCTAACTTGGCCAAATCAAGCAGCTGATTGACCAAATGTAACAGTTTACTCCCACTTCGTTCAGCAATTTGCACTTTGCTCAGCCAGTTTTCCGCTGCAGGCTGATTCACAATTTGGCGTAGTGGTTCAATCACTAAGGTAAGGGGGGTGCGTAATTCGTGGGTAATATTGGTGAAAAAATTGCTTTTCAATTGCTCCAGCTCCTGAACGCGTTCCAGTTCACGTTTTTCAAATTCGCGCTGGCTTCTGTTTTTTTCCCGACGGACCCGCCATTTAATGTATTGATACCCCCCAAAAACAATTGCAATCAAATAAAATAGTAGAGCCAAAGAGCTAAGCCACCAAGGGGGCAACACCCGAATTTGCAGGGTTCGGCTAGGTTGGCTGGGCCATACGCCATGTGTTCCGCCAGAAGACACCTCAAAGGTATACCACCCGGGAGCAAGATTGCTATAATTCACACTATGCGCGGTGGTTGACTCAACCCAGTCTTTGTCGGCTCCTTTCAAACGGTATCTAAACTGGTTTTTGTGCGCCTCTGCAAAATCCATGGCTACAAAATCGATGGTAATGTGGTTTTGATGATGGCGTAGCGTGATGGCGTTGGTGCTTTCAATGTTTTGCGTTAAAATCCCTTCCCCCAGCAAAGTAATTTTATTGTTAATTTTTAAAGCAGTAATCAAGACTTGAGGGGGATGAGCGTTTGGTGAAATTTTTTCAGGAAAAAAAGCGGTAATGCCGTTCACCCCACCAAAAAACAAACGACCATCGTGGCCTTTGGCATAGCTTACTGTGTTGAATTCATTATCCTGTAAGCCATCGGTGGCAGAATAGTTTTCAAAATGCTCACTTTGTGGCGTAAATTTGGACAATCCAGAGTTTGTGCTCAACCACAAATTGCCACGTTGATCGGGAAGAATGCCGTAAATCACGTCATCTGGCAATCCATCTTTGGTGTTGTAGTGACGACATTGTCCTGTTTTTTTATCCAATGCATTGAGCCCACCTCCGCGGGTCCCCACCCACAACAGCGTTTCAGGGTTACGCGGATCATCACAAACAGAGAGTACGACATCATTGCTCAGGCTATTGGGCATGGCGGGGTTGCAGCGATACAGGCTAAAGGTCATTTGACCTTTTTTATCCAAAACTCCCCGAACCAGTCCATGCGCTGTGCCCATCCAGAGCTGTCTATTGTGGTCCTCAATAATGGAGTAGCTCGCTTCTTTTGTACCTGTCAAGCTTGAAAAATCATAGGTACTAAAGGTCTGCTTGCGCACATCAAAACGCGCCAAAGTGCTTTCCCAACCGCAAATCCAGATGTTGCCGTTTCGATCCTCTATAATTTGGCTGTAAATTCCCAGGGCGATCGGGGAAGGATAACGATGAACGATTCCGGTTTTCGGGTTCTTTCGAATCAAAAAACCAGTTCCCGAAGGCCCAGATCGCAATTCTCCCAAAAACCAGTAGCTGCTGTCCTTTGCCTGTAATAAATCGTGATTGTAAAATTCATTAACAGGCAAAAAAGATTCTACCGTAGTTTTTGATTGTTCATCGATGCGGCTGATGACTGCATTGCTCTCCCAGGCCCAAACCTGTCCAAAGCGATCAGCGTATATTTTACGGGTGCTGATCCCAGGGATCAAATGCTGAAAGAACTGATTCACTAGGTTGTACTTGCGAATCCCATACCCGTTTGTACCAATCCAGATCAATCCATTCCGGTCGCAAAGAATTTCGGTAGAGCCAACCACTCCTGTGGGAGGAAAAGAGGTAAAAATTTTGGGTGCCACTTTGTGGTTTCGCGCCAAATCGGATTTTGAAAAAAAATAAACCTGCTTGCGTCGGCCCACATACAAATTGCCTTGTTGGTCAAAAGCAAGGTAAGTCTGGTAGGGCGCTTCAGCGGTGGGAAAAGTAAACACATCCCTGTTTTTGCCCCTAAATCGGATAACTCGGGTGTTTTGCCCTAGCCAAATATTGCCTTGTAGATCCTGGGCAAAAATATTGGTTTGCCAGGGTGAATTGGGGTCAGGCTCATAGGTAGGGAGGATTTCCTTTGTGCCCTTGTTGAGGTCGAAACGATACGCTTGATGCAACGTTCCAACCCACAAGATGCCATCCTTGGTGCACAATAGAGATTGGTATACGTTTCCAAAAGGAACTTTAGTGGGAGATTGTTCCCAATTGTAAATTGTCACTTTAGCGTGTCCACTCAGGTCAGCAGAGCGTGTAGGAAAGGCTTTTAACTCAACTTTATTTAGGCCGTCACGAGTACCTATCCAAATTGAACCATCCTGTGCTTCGGCCAACGAAGCTACATTGCTATTAGACAAGCCATTTTTTCCTGCATTTAAATGGTAAAAGCGACCACTTTGAGGATCATACACATCAATACCATTGTTTTCAGTACCTAGCCATAAACGACCTTGGCGATCTTCCAGAATAGCTTGAATGGTATTGTCAGAAATAGAGAAAGGATTAAATGGGTCGGGTTTAAATGCTTTGAAGTTATAACCATCGAAGCGATTGAGGCCACCTCGCGTTCCGTACCACAAAAAACCCTGTTTGTCTTGCAAAATATCGTAGATCATGCCCTGGGATAAGCCATTGGCACTGTTCAGCACTTCAAGCTGAACCTCTTGGGTATGGCCGCTGGGCAAAAAAAGACTATAACAAACTGATAAACAAAAAATTAACCTTACAAAGATTTTGGGAAGTGCCATAATAGATCACAAAAATAATTTTTTTTCGCATTCCAGATGGAGAAAGAAAAAGGGGGGGACAAAATAACTTCCAAACTAGTCGTGGCCGAAGGTGATCGGCAGTTTCAACCAAATGAATCCATTTTTGCGCTGAATCAGGTATTCTCCGGCGGGAATAAAAGCGGCGGGAGTGTCCAATTTTTGAACCAACCAATTTGGCAATTGAAATGCCTCTTCTACCCAAAAATACATACCCCCAAACTGTTTTTGCCTCAATGATTCAGTACTATCCGCTTCTGAGAAGGAAACGAGTAAATCTTTGTCCGAAACAACAAGACGAGCTGGCACCATTTCACAAGCAATCTGAAGGCGTTTCGCTGCATGAATGGTGTAAACCTTACAAATACCCGCCCCTGAGCAATTACGGCTGGGTGTGCCAAAAACCACCTGGCTATCGATGATTTTAGGTCTTTTTTGAACAGCGATTGGGTCATTGCTGTAGAAAGGAAGTAGCATGTGTCCTCATTTAAAATGTTAGGAATCAAAACTATTGATCACCTATCAATGGGACTGAAAATAATGGTGTAAAACTAAGCTTTAGTTGCAGTATTCCATGGACATATGGCTTGAAATTTCGTACACTTTTTGGGGTATTTTTGAAGCTTTTTCTTTAAAAACAGCTGAAAATCAAAATCATCCATCGGGTAAAATCAAAAAGAAGGCTCCCCATTATCATAGAGAGCCCTCGTGCAAATGTGCTAATTAAAATTTCTCATGAAAAAATCTACAATTATCGGTTCAATAGTACCAATTTCTTCGTATCGGTAAAATCGTTCGTTTCCAAGGTGTAATACATCACCCCGCTGGCCCGCAGTTGCTCCTGCTTGAGGATCACCTGGTTGTTGCCTTTGACGTAATTGCCTTCCACCCGGTAAATCAAAGCACCTTTCACATCCCGAATCGTCAGCACTGCTTTCGTTGCTTTAGGCAAGTAAAAGCCAATGGACGTTTCCTCGGAGAATGGGTTGGGGACGTTTTGGCGCAGGGCAGCGCGCTCGGCGACTGCTTCTGCTCCAAAGGCCAGTTGGACACCCATTACCTCGTCGGATTGGTTGTAAGCCTCCATGTTTGTCAGGCGGCTGTTCAGTATTAGTGCTCTGCTGAGGGCGATGTTGGTTTCGGCCTTCAGTTTCAAGGTAAAAAGGATTTCGTCCCCTCGTAGGGGCAGCCCTTGCGGCTGCCATTGCACGGGTGCCCCCGCACCCGCGAGGGCAGGGGCACCCGCCAGGGGTGTCCGTACGAAGGAGGTCGTTATCATGCCGTCTTTGGTGAATATCCCAAAGTTCTCAGCTTTCATTACTCCACTATAGTCAATGCCTTCGATGCTAGCCAAACTCGGATCAACGCTCAGCGTGAACTGATAACCCTGAATTTTAGCCAAATCTTTGGCTTTGAATACTACGGTGTAGCTTTGGCCGCCTTGTAGTTGTTGTTCATCCGTGCTGATGAGCATGGACTTGTCGCCACGCGTTTCCACCGCTACTGATCCATTCACACTCGCATTGCCATTCACATCTCCCATCTTGATGCCGATGAAGTCGGCCTTCACCTTGCCGTCTAGGTCGTTGATGTTCGCCACTTCAGGGAACTGTGCTGACCAGGGGTTGCTTGGATCGGGGAACTTGTAGCTCGCATCCACAAACTTCCAGCTTGGTACACTCGTGAACTTCGTATCGATGTTCAGAATCAATTTCCGAATCTGGATCATGTCGATGGTTGAGATCGACTTGGAGTTGTTGACGTCTGCTGCAATCATCCGGTATGGGTTGTCAATCGCCTTGGTACCCAGGATGTGTTTCTGAATTTGGACCAAGTCGAAGGTGGATACCCCATTGATGTGGTCTTTATCCAGTTGTGGGCTCACCGTGTAGTCGCTGCCTTTGGTCAGGTTGCCAAAGAGGTAGATGCCATTCGAACCCGTGTTCTGGTTCATTTGTGCGCCGCCACTCAGGTCGACATTCACGCCCAGTACTGGTTTCAAGTCATCGGTAGTAATCAAGCCGCTGATTTCACCCAGAGTGGCATTGCCGCCACAAACCTTGCGGTTGTCCTGGACTTCGACGTAGCTCACGCAGAAGTCGTGGTTGCCCTTTTCATCCCAAGCATGCAGCTCAACCAGAATGTTTTTGCCTGCATCCACACAGCTCAACAAGAGGCTGGTCTGGCTTTGGTTAGCACGCTCCCCTACCCGGTTGATCGAGTAGGTGGTGATCACCTTGAGGCCATCCTTGGTTTCAGGTCCCTGACCGTTGCAATCATAGATCGCTGAGGCCACGAAGTCTTTGGCCCAAACGGTCATCATACCGTTTCCACGTCCGTCCGGCATCAGTTCGGTGCTGAGTCCATTGATACAGATCGGAGCCGGAGCCTTGCAGTCTTTCACTACGAATGGGATCCGGGTGGCTACACTCAGGTTACCACATTCATCGCGACCGACCACAATCAGATCGTGAAGCCCTTCAGGCAGGTTGCTTACGGTAATTTCAAACTTGCCGTTGCCCAAGTCCTTCGTGCTCCAGCGTGGCGTAGCGTAGGTGATCATCTTGCCTGCATCCAGGGTCTGGAATGGCGCAATCATCAGCATTTGGCGCTCCAACTCTACTTTGTCCGTACAGTTGTCTTTGATCGTCACCACTTTGGTGATGCTCGCTGCACATGCTGCTGGATTGGTACAGAAGGTATCGCGGATACCCGTCACCACTGGACGCTCCGAGTCGTACACCTTGATGATTTGGGTGTACATGAAGGAGTGGTAGTATTCACCCACTGGTAAGCCATATGGGTTGCCACTGAACGCATTGGCGCAATAAGGCATGTTCTCCGAAGATACCGTTACGTTGCTGCTGCGAGTCAAGCCACCGAAATCTGCATCACCTTTAACGTAGACATCATTGTTGTCGTTGGTGATCAAGTTCTTAGACAACCAGAATTCTTCATTCTGATCGCGATCACGATCACGTACCAGAAGGTAAATTGGGTCTTTGCCGTAGTTTTCAAAGTTGGCCCGATCCACCACATATACATGGCCTTCCGCCATTGGGTCACCACACTCATCCGAGTACGCACACCAGTTGATCACGGTGTAGGTGCGGAAGATTTTGTAGCACTCATCGTTGGAGGCATCGTAACGCTTGTCGGTCACATTCACCGCCAGTAGATCACAGCCCAGTTCATCTTTTACCAAGGTATCGATGATTGGTGTTTTGCAATCGAAAGAGGCATCTTTAGGGAAACGGATGTTGTACTCCCGCAGTGGCAATACCTTGATCACTTGCTTGCAGGTCGTGACTACATCACCTTTATCGCTGTTTTTGGTCAAGGTCCAGATGCGCTCGATCGTTCCGGCACCACACTTCAGGCGTTTGACCACCATGTAGTTGGTATCCAGTTTGCTGCAATTGCCGCCACTGTTGACAATCAGGTCGCCGAAGACTTTCGCCGAGGCCACTTTGTCGTCAATTTGCGCCAGGCGCTTGTCGTCGCAGTGGATGGTGACCTCCCATGGTGCGCTACAAGTAGCGGCCACTTTGTCTTCGATCGTGATCGTTTTCCAGCAGAAGTTGCGGTTGCCCGCTTTGTCAGCACCCCAGAGTTCAACCATCACCGAACCCCGATCACAGCAGAAGAATGGAATGGAATCCATCAGCGGTGTCATCAAGAGTTTCGATTTTGGATCGATCACGAAGTATTCTTCAGGATCGGCCTTGCGGTTGCGGTTCACGTCCACGTAATCCTGTGGTGTGGTAGCAGTTGGATTGTAAGGATCGATTTTGCCGTTGTTGTTGGCATCCACCACTCCTTTCACCCCTATGAAGCTGGCATTGCAGTCGTCCGCAATCGGACGGCGTACCCGTAGCCACTCTAATTTGCCACAGTTGTCATTGGAGCCTTCGTCAACCCGGGCGGCACTCACGTGTCCAAAGCCCGTATTGTCGAGGGTCAGCACCAGTTTATCGTCACAAACCATCGTCGGAGCGATCTTGTCTACCGCACGGATGGGGTAGAAAATCACTGTATCGCCGTAGCAAACGTCGTACACCCGCAGGCGCAAGAACCAGTTGCCAACCATCGGTACACCGGTGATCTGGTAGCCCTTGTCGCAGTCGCCTTTCACCGCTACCTGTGGATCTTTTTTCCACTCGTAACGGCCAGTTGGGCGTTTGAATAAGTCGAGAACGTCTCTGCGTTCAATCACTTCCAGATCAAAGCACCACTTGCTTTGTTCAATCACCTGCATGTCAGCGCGAGTGAACAAGTAGCTACCACGGCAGTCCATTGGGCTGGTAGAGAACTCCAGTACATCCCCGGCATCGTAAGCGGGCAGTTTATCCACTTCAGGATTGTCGCGCTCCCCACCTGTGTAGCCACTGCCTTGTACGCCATCGCGGTCAAAGTCAGGTACTTTCACAATTGGATCGCCGTTGTCACCCACGATGATCACCTGTTCCCAAGTCAGCATGTTCGCGCCTTCGTTCCAGGCCAGATCAGCGTAGCAATCGGCGTCGGCACCAGGAATGATGTGGTACACTGGGTAAGCTGGCTGGTTGCCTTTTTGGCCATAACACCAGTCGAGCAAAGTCCAGCGGCGTACAATCTTGCGACCGCACTGGCCTACGGTAAAGACCGTTTCATCGGTGTAGTTCACCGCCAGGTTGCAATAATCGCGGCCCGTCAAGTAAATCCGCTTGCCCGCTCCGTTGAAGAAGTAAGGCACAGATTCAGCCAGGTTGAACGGTGCTTTGATCAGATCAGCAGGCAACAGGTCAGCTGAAGCACTGGCCAGGTTGTTCGGTACTTCTACCTTACATTCGGGCAGTACAATGCGGGGGCGACGGAAGTTGATGACCTGCGTACAAGTCGTCTGGTTGCCTTTTTCATCCGTAAAGATGAAGCTGCGTTTGATGCGGGCGTAGACAAATCCTGCGTTGGCAGACTGGTCACAATCAGCCAGTACTTCCAATTGGTCACTCACATTGTCCAACCAGGTATTGCCACAAGAATCATTCGCTACTGCCGTTCCGGTATAGTAAGCATAATTCGTATTCGTCCAGGACTTCTTCACATTGAGCACGCTATCGATGTCCGTACATACAAAGGTGTAAGTGCCACTTGGCGTGCTGCCTACTACTTTGCGATCGGTATCTGGTGCACATTTCACGACTGGTGCAATCTTGTCTTCCAGGATGAAGTCTCCCCAGAGTTCGCTACAGTGATTAGCAACACTTAACACATAGTAGATCAACTCACGTCCGAAATATTGCTTCGCGTCAAATGGACGAGGGTCATCAGAAGTCCATACGGTTTTCTTGGTCTGCTTATCCTGAATGATCACTGCGTAGTAACTGCCTTCAGTGTATTTGTCAAATCCACATGCTGGATCGAAATTCGGTACAAAATACTCTGCATCAATAATGGCTTCACATTTCGTGTTGAGTGCAATACGAACGTCATGACGCCCAGATACCCACTTGGTCTTGAGCCAGCACTCATCATTTTGTACGGTCTTGTCGTTTTCATCCAGGTACTTGTCACGTCCAGTCACGTTTGGCGCTGAATATGGTGTTTGGTAGGTACCCTTGTACCCACGGTCTGCAACCATACCTTCGAAGGCAATCATGTCACTGCCAATCATTGGATCGTTCACCTCATCGGTCAAGTCACTCACCACGATGTTTTTGCCAAAACGTGGGCTCTTCAAGTAGTAATCCGTCAATGGGCGCTTGGCACCAGTAGCTTTGTTGAAACCTACTGCACGAGCCGTTACACTACCCTGGGACATCCAGGGATATTTCGCCGTTTTGGTTGGGTCAATTTCAAACTCAACCCGGATACATACTATGGAGTCTCCTTTCAGCAAGAAGTTGGCGTTTTCGCTCGTCGGCACCAATAAGCGCAGGTCACTCACCCCGTTGTAGTTCGGGTTCGGTACCAGTTGTGCTTTTGCGCCCAACTGCGATTTGCGGAACTTGCCATATGCAGGCCCTTTGATGTAGGCACTATCGGCTATGCTCACGATTGGTTTGCTCGCCGTGTAAAGTGCATCGCCATAAGCGGCTTTCAAGTCCAAGAAGGCTTGCAAGCTATCGAGTGGTACTTCTTGTGGGTTTTTCACACACAAGTGCATGATCACATTGAAGTTGCCGCAAATCTGGCTGGTTGGGAAAATCACCCCAACGATGTCCAGGTTCGCTTCGATGTTCGGTTCGTCCACCCAGCCAAAGTCAATCGTCTGGTTGTACAAGCTATCCGGGAACGGATTGGCCATGCCATTCATCATTACTGCATCCAGTGAATCCAGCTTGCCTTTTTCATTTTTAGGCTGAGCAGTTACACAGATCTCTGGTTCGCGGCTGTTGCCATCATTGAGTGTAAAGAGTGCGCCGGGCATGCCGTCGCTGTCGTTTTGGTCATCCACCCCTGGGTTGTCCTTGAGGGTCAACACCCGGTGTTTCGGCCATGCATTGACAAAGCTGGCGCTGTCTGCTTGCAGGTACTTCTTCGGTATCAAGTAGTAAGTACCTGGGATCAAACCCTTGAAGGAGTACAAACCACTGTCTGCCGCAGGAGAAACTCCCGTTTTCACCACCTGAGCAGGCGTGTCGTTGCTGCCTGGTACCATGACGGCTGCCTTACTTGGTATGATCGACAAGTTGTAGACAATATCCGTCACTGAGCCTGCCGAGCCCATGGTCGTTTGGTAGCCTACTTGATCGAAGGTGCCAGTACCCGCATCGATACCACCATACACCAGTACCAATTGCAAGCTATCCACTACATCTTCCAAGGCATCCTGATCACCGAATACATCGTGGTCAAACCAAGCCAGGTTGCCCACTTTCGCTACTGGTACGGCGTAGTCTTCCACTTCCCCTTGTGGGTAAGGCAGTACATTCGTTTTCACAAACGGTGCCGTGTTTTTGTGGAAGGCATTGTTGTCCGGTCCTAGCGGCGTGCTGTTCCAGCTCAGGCGGTGGCGCATAAACGCTGTGCCGTTGCGGTACATAGCCGTGAGTGGTACCCGGAAGGCCAGTACCCGCGTCTGGCTTACTCCACCAGGGAGCAGTACGTTGTTCGTTGTTGCGGCAAATGGCCCAGCCATGCTGCTGGCAATTTGTACGTAGTCAACAATATCATCCGCATCGTTCAGGTCACCGTCTCCGTTGAAGTCTACAAAAGAGCGCAGGTAAGCGTCTTTGTTGGCGTATCCTCCAGCCAGAACTGTATCCTGAGAAGTATAGGTTACTTGCAGGTAAGCGAGTTCACCAGGAATCATCGGGCTGAGCAAACGGATTCCCGTTTCATCATCCACAATCGATCCTTTGCCAAACTTGCTTTGACCGTCATCGTCACCGCCGTTTTTGCTGCCTGCATCTGCGTCAGGTTGGCCGTTGCGTTCACCGTCTACACCTTCACCCAAGTACAACTTAGGCTGGATGGCGTGGCGTGGGCCAAACTTGTTGTTGAACGCTGCCGACATCGAATCGCGGTAGGTCAGGTAGTTGGTACCCGCTACTGGTAAGTCACCGTAGTCGAAGCCAACATAGCCAAAGTCGTAGTTTTCATCTACCTGGTTGTCTGGGAACACATTCGTTGCCAGTGGTCCGGTAGTGATCGTTCCTTGGTTGTTGATGCCAGTAGGTGCAAGCGTTTCATTGATGCAAAGCCCCATTGGATCACTCACCACAAACGTTATTGCCGTGATGCCGTCGTCGATTTTGGTATCGTCGCCATCTGCATTCATCTTATCGACCGTTGAACACTTCACTCCCGTTGAATCGAAGGTTGGTGTCATGCTGGCCGGGTCAGTAGCCGTCAGGCGGTATTTCGCGGTATCCACCCCGATTGGGTCGAGCAAGCGGGCACTGCCTTTGTTGCTGCCAATCAAACCGCAGAAGTAGTAACGTCCACTGGCATCAGTGGTATCGTGGTAGGTGTATTCCAGGTCAGCGGCTTTATCGGCGCTGCCAAATACGCTGTCCAGACCTGCGTATTCCAATTTGATCGGTACACCTTTGATCGGTGGTTCGCCTGCATCTTGGATGCCGTTGTAGTTGCGGTCTTCCCACACCAGGTTGCCCACTTTCGAGAGCTTCATGAAGTAGTCTTCCACTTCACCGTAAGGGATCTTCCCGTTAGAATAACCCGATTCTGCGGGCAAGATGCCATCGGGACTCAGGCGTGGGTTTTCACTCAAGCGGAAGCGGCTGAAGATGTTGCCGTCAAAATAGGCTGCATCCGCAGGCACCTTGAAGCAAACGATCACTTTACCGCCGCCATTGATCATGTAGATTCTATCCAATTCCAGTGCTCCGGTGGTAGATTCAATCGGCGCGGGAGCTCCATTGAGCTTGGTCCAGGCCAGTTTTTCACCCGCATCCAAAGTACCGTTGCCGTTGTAGTCAATCCAGGCGTTCAAGTAGCCATCGGGGCCATTGAAGTTGTCAGGAAGGACGTATTTCAACTCAATACAAGCTTCGTAGCCAGGGATCAGCGGGGTCAGGAATTTGATGCCGTCTTCGTCATCATTGCCCACCCCGTATTTCCAGGCGTTTGGATCAGTATTTGCTGCATCATCGCCTTCACTTGGGCCGTAAGCACCAGAACCTGCCTGATCATCGGGTTGGCCATCCGTTTCGGCATCGATGGATGCTCCCAGGTAGAAGTCGGGTTTCACTAAGTGACGTGGGCCATTTTCCAGAAGGGTCGTATTGTAGTGAGCGGTAGCGAGTTCTGTTTCCTGTGGTAAATCTCCATAATCCAGGAAGATGTAACCTTGATCGAAGCGCTGATCTACCCGATTGTCTGGATAACCCAATACATCATTGGTATTTGGCGCTTTGGACAAGTCTTGATCTCCAATGCCTGCTTCTGTTTTTACCAAATCACCATTGAGCATAAAGATGCCAGTGTGGCTGCGTTTTGGCACGTTGGCAGCAACAGTGATGCTTAGGCCGTCGCTGTCCTTGTCTTCATCTACCGATTGGGAGATGTTGTTGGGCAAAGTGGCCGTGCCTGATTTTGGATCAAAGAAGACAATGTCGTATTTGCCTTCAATCAAACCACAGAAGTAGTAGATGCCCTTAGTCACTATACCGTCGCCAAAGGTCACACTCGCCGTGGTGGTGTACAACACATAGTCGTCACCTACACCTACTCCACCCGAAGAAGGCAGCGTACTCAAGTCCGTTTCAATGGTACCGTTTGCGCCAGCATAAACCAAGGCTACGGGTACACCATTGATTCCCAGGTTTTTTTCAGTATTGTCCTGTAGGCCGTTGTTGTTGCAGTCTTCCCACACCAGGTTGCCAACTTTGTACAAACTTGCTTTGTAGTCTTCCACTTCACCATTCATCGCAAGTCCCGTCGGAACATTGACTTCATTGGCATTCGTACCCAAACGGAAGCGGAAGAAGGCCATGGCCCCACTCGTTGAATTGTCGGTGGGTACCGTGAAGCAATACCGGTAATTGTTCAAACCACCTGCGGGAACTGGAATGTTGAACAGCGGTGCCAAAACGCAGTCACCATCGTAATCCATGTACGCATACAGGTAAGCGGTTTGGCCAGTGTTGTTTACGGCATCGATCTCGATACAAGCCTGTTGGCCGGGGATCAGCGGAGTCAGGTAGGTAATGCCATCCTCATCATCCGAACCATCGGCATTGTCGTCGCCATCCGCAAAAGCCGAAGGCGTACCATCAAGATCAGTATCTACGTTGCTACCCAGCGTCAGTGCGGGAGCAGTTGGGTCAAATACATGGTGGGGGCCATTGTTGGCCAGGGTGGTTGGGAACAAGGCAGTACCAGGTTTGGTTGGCAAGTCGCCGAAGTCAAGTCCTTTCAGTACTTCCACATAATCTTCCACTTCTCCATCCATTGCAAAACCCGTGTAGCTCAAGCCTTGTACCGTACTCAAACGGAAACGAAGGAAGGTACGTGGCGTCACTTTGGCATCACAAGGCACTTTGAACTTGAGGTAGTAGGTGCCATTCGCGCTGGTCAAGGCGATGTCTTTGGCTACTTGCTCGCCAGCGTCGGCCCAATCGCCATCGTCGTTCCAGTCGATCCAACCTTGCAGGTAGGCCGTTTGGCCTACTGGAATCACCGTATTGATGCGCATGGTCGTTTCCAGACAAGTGATCAGCATGGTTGGATTGCCATTGGCATCCAGCATACTTACGCCGTCTTCGTCATCTCCATTGCCGTCGTCACCACCACCAGTTTTTCCAGCGTCGTCGTCGGGCTGACCGTCCAACTCTACATCTTCGGTTGTACCAAAGTATAGATTTGGTGTAGTGGGCACCCCGTGACGGGCACCATCCTGGGCATCGGTGGTTGGGAAGCTTTCACCAGCGTCACCGAAGTCCAGTGCTTTCACCTGGACCAGGTAGTCTTCTACTTCCCCGTCCATCGCAAAACCTACTGGACTGGCGACCTCGGCCTGCACCGTACCAATCCGGAAACGTGCGCCCAAATCTGTGTACGCAGCCGCATTTAATGGAACTTGATAAACCAGTTCGATCATGCCACTGCCGTCCAAAGTTGCGCTGGCTAGTTCAGCGCCTCCATCAAATATGTCATTGTTGTTCCAGTCGATGTAGCCATAGATAAAGGCAGTTTGACCAGTCGTATTCCTTACATTTACCTTGAAGCGGGCTTCTTCACCACGGAACAACATCGTTGGTTCAACGATACCATCTTCGTCATTGACACCATTGGCATCGCCTCCATTGATTTCACCTGCATCGCTATCCGGTTGGCCATCACCCTCCGTATCCACTGTCGCGCCAAAATAAATTTGTGGCGTTTCGGATTGGCTGTGACGAGGCCCATTGTCGGCCAGTGTCGTTGGATAATTTGGCGGTAAATCCCCAAAGTCCAGACCTTTGACCCGTACCAGGTAATCTTCCACTTCACCATTCATCGCAAAACCCGTCGCCTGATCCACTTCGTCCTGAACGGTACCTACCCGGAAGCGGGCACCAAGGTCGGTGTTGATAACAGCATTCACAGGTACATTAAAGCTCAGGGTAACATTGGCACTCGTATTGGAATTTACCGTCCCAAACTGTACTTCATTGGCATCGGTGAAATCACCATCCTTGTTCCAGTCGATGTAGCCGTAAACATAGGCGGTATTCGCACTTTGGTTAACAACGGATACTGTGAAGTTGGCAATTCCTGCCCTAGAAATCATTGCTGGTTTGGTTACGCCATCTTCATCATCGCCGCCAGTGGCATCGCCATCATCACCACCGTTCAGTTCACCAGCATCCGCATCGGGCTGGCCGTCATCGTCGATGTCGATGGTGCTACCCAGGTATACCTGTGGCACTTCACTCACTGCGTGGCGTGGGCCATCTTGAGCGTCAACTGTGGCATAAGGCAGTGGCAAGTCACCAAAGTCCAGGCCTTTGACCCGTACCAGGTAGTCTTCCACTTCCCCGTCCATCGCAAAGCCGTTCGGTACATTCACCTGGCTTTGTACACTACCGACCCGGAAGCGAGCGCCAAGATTGCTGTTCGCTACTGCACCTAGTGGTACGTCGAAGGTCAAGGTTACTGGGCCACTTACGGCGCTAGACGTACTCGCAATTTCCTGAGGAGTATCGCCTAAAATGCCGTTGCCGTTCCAGTCAATGTAGCCATACACATAAGCGGTCGTACCCGTCAGGTTGGTCAGGTTCAACGTCACTGCAAAGCGGGCTTCTTCCCCACGGAAGATCATCGGTGGGCCGACTACGCCGTCTTCGTCATCACTGGCGTCGCCGTCGTTGTCGTCACCGCCTGTGCCGTCTTCACCAGCACCCAGATCAGGTTGGCCATCAGCATCCACGTCAACCACTGTACCTAAGAACAGTTGTGGGATGGCAGGTACGCCGTGACGTGGGCCGTTATTTGCATAATTTGTTTGATAATCTCCAGTGCTTATCCCTGCAAAGAAGTCTGGTAAGTCGCCATAGTCAAGACCTTTCACTTGAACGAGGTAGTCTTCCACTTCCCCATCCATGGCAAAGCCAGTGGCTTGATCTACCTGATCCTGGACAGTGCCCACCCGGAAGCGGGCTCCCAGATCGCTGTTGATCACAGCGTTCAGCGGTACATCAAAGATCAGGGTTACTGGGCCAGTGGCCGCTACGCTCTTCCATTGTACCTCATTTGCATCGTTGAAATCTTTATCGCCATTCCAGTCAATGTAGCCGTATACGAAGGCCGTGGTATTGGTCGTCACGTTCACTGTAAACGTAGCCTTCTCTCCCTGGAAGATCATCGAAGGTTCGATAACACCCGTTTCATCATCGTTTCCGTCGCCGTCGTCACCGCCATTGACTTCACCAGCGTCGCTATCGGGCTGGCCGTCTGGGTCGGGATCTACACCAGTACCCAGATAGGTCGTTGGTGTTTCAGCGATACCATGACGTGGCCCGTCGTTGGCCTCAAGTGTAGCATATGGATTCGGTAAGTCACCATAATCCAGGCCTTTGACCCGTACCAGGTAATCTTCCACTTCCCCATCCATGGCAAAACCTGTCGCCTGATCAACCTGATCCTGTACCGTTCCCAAGCGGAAACGTGCACCAAGGTCGCTGTTGATCACTGCACCAAGCGGTACATTGAACGTCAAGGTAACCGTACCAGTGGCTGCTACTGTCGCAAACTGAACTTCGTCTGCATCCCCAAAGTCTCCATCTTTATTCCAGTCAATGTACCCATACAGGTACGCGGTTGTATTGGTCGTTACGTTCACCGTGAAGCTCGCAGTCTCACCCTGGAACAACATCGCTGGAGGTGTTACTCCATCTTCGTCTGCTCCATCACCTGTCGCTGTACCATTCGGTTGTCCGTCTGGTTCAACATCAGGCTTGGTACCCAGGTATACCGTCGGGGTTTCACTCACCCCGTGGCGTGGGCCGTCATTGGTCTCAAGCGTTACGTAGGTGGGAGGCAAGTCACCAAAGTCAAGGCCTTTCACCCGTACCAGGTAGTCTTCCACTTCCCCATTCATCGCAAAACCTGTCACTTGATCTACTTCGTCCTGGATGGTACCGACACGGAAGCGGGCTCCCAGGTCGTTGTTGATTACAGCATTCAATGGTACGTTGTAAGTCAAGGTCACTGTCGCGTTTGTATTCGCTGCTACTGTAGTGAACTGTACTTCCTCCGCGTCGGTGAAATCACCATCCTTGTTCCAGTCGATGTAACCGTAGACAAAAGCTGGGCTGGTCGTCTTGTTCACTACTGCTACCTGGAAGGCGGCAATCTCCCCTCGGAACAGCATCGCAGGTTCGATTACACCGTCTTCGTCGTCACCGCCGGTAGCGTCGCCGTCGTCGCCGCCGTCGGTCTCACCAGCGTCTGCGTCGGGTTGGCCATCGGGATCGATGTCTACTACTGTTCCCAGGTAGAGTTCAGGCGTTGGTGTCACCGCGTGGCGTGGGCCATCAGCGGCTTCCAAAGTCAGGTATGGAGCAGGTAAGTCACCATAATCCAGGGCTTTTACACTCACCAGGTAGTCTTCTACTTCACCATCCATCGCAAAGCCAAGGGGAGTGTTCACCTGTGCATCCACACTACCTACCCGGAAGCGGGCACCAAGGTTTACTCCGGCTATGGCGTTGAGCGGTACGTTGAAGGTCAGGGTTACTGGACCTGTGCTGGCAGTCGTCGTCGTCTGTACTTCGCCAGCGTCATTGAAGTCGCCGTCGTTGTTCCAGTCGATGTAGCCGTATACAAATACATTCGTGTTCGTCGTCACGTTTACTGTGAAGGCAGCAGTCTCGCCCTGGAAGATCATTACGGGTTTGGTTACGCCGTTTTCGTCGTCACCGTCAGCGTCGTTGTCGTCGCCGTTGGTGCCGTCTTCACCAGCATCCAAGTCGGGTTGGCCATCCACGTCTACATCTACACTCGCGCCCAGGTAAATCGCTGGCGTTTCGGCTATTGCGTGGCGGGGGCCATTGTTGGCTTCAAGCGTCTGGTAGTCTCCTGTGCTTACACCCGGTTGGGTATCCGCCAAGTCACCATAATCTAGACCTTTCACCCGTACGAGGTAGTCTTCTACTTCCCCGTCCATCGCAAAGCCGGTCGCTTGATCCACTTGATCCTGGATGCTACCTACTCGGAAGCGGGCTCCTAAATCCGTGTTGATTACGGCGTTCAGTGGTACGTCAAAAGTCAAGGTTACTGGACCAGTTGTAGAGGTCGTCGTGAACTGCACCTCACCTGCATCATTAAAGTCTTTATCGCCATTCCAGTCGATGTAACCGTAGACATACGCCGTAGCGTTGGTCGTCACGTTCACCGTGAACGTAGCTTGCTCACCCTGGAACAGCATCGTCGGTTCGATCACGCCATTTTCATCCGCTCCGTCACCGCCGTTAATCTCTCCAGCGTCAGCATCCGGTTGGCCATCGGCTTCTACATCCACTCCAGCGCCCAGGTAGGTCGTTGGTGTTTCAGCGATGCCGTGGCGTGGGCCGTCATTGGCTTCAAGCGTCGCATAAGTTGCTGGTAAGTCGCCGTAGTCCAAGCCTTTCACCCGCACTTCGTAGTCTTCCACTTCCCCGTCCATTGCAAAACCAATCGGGCTGTCCACTTGATCTTGGATCGTACCGATCCGGAAGCGAACTCCCAAATCTGTGTTGATTACTGCATTGAGTGGTACATTGTAGGTCAGTACTACTGGCCCGCTCGCCGTTACACTTGTCCACTGAATTTCTTCAGCGTCATTAAAGTCTTTATCGTTGTTCCAGTCAATATAGCCGTATACATATGCTGTCGTATTGGTCACTACATTCACTGTGAGTTTCGCTTCTTCGCCCTGGAAGATCATCGCGGGTTCTACTACGCCGTCTTCGTCCGCAGCATCACCATTGCCAGTCTCTCCAGCGTCAGCGTCAGGTTGGCCGTCTGCTTCTACGTCTGGCTTCGTGCCAAGGTACACTGTTGGGTTTTCGCTCACCCCGTGGCGGGGGCCATCGTTGGTCTCAAGCGTTACGTAGGTGGGAGGCAAGTCACCAAAGTCCAGGCCTTTCACCCGTACCAGATAATCTTCCACTTCCCCATTCATCGCAAAACCCGTCACTTGATCTACTTCGTCCTGGATGGTACCGACACGGAAGCGTGCTCCCAAGTCCATGTTGATTACCGCATTC
>JAIYAV010000101.1 GCA_027488855.1 Saprospiraceae bacterium | reverse complement strand
TTGAACCAGTTGTAGGTGCCTTCTTGCATGTATGATTTGCATACCTGAGCCAATTCGCTGCGCTCTGAAAATTGTTTGAGGTTAAAAGAGAAAATCAATTGCTGGTAAAAAAGAATCTGAAGGGGTACATGTGCTTCATAATTTTTTTGGGTAAAATAGTCGATGTGCTCCTTGCATATTTTTTTTGCTGCTGCGTAATCTTTTTTAGCACTGAAATAAGAAAGCTGAACCAGAGCCGCGTACAAATTGAGTCGATAGCTGTTTCCTTTCAACAGCAGGTCGGATATTTGTTTATATGCGGTCTCTAAGGTAGGCAAAACGCTTGGCTTTTGCTCTTTGCTGGTCACTTCTGCGATGGCTGAATCCAGATAAAGTTGCTCTGCTTTTCCTTCCAAGAAGTATATGTTTACATAATAGTCATACCGTTCGCTGTAGAAAGCAAACTTGTTCAAATCTCCCTCTCTAATGCCAAAATGCAAGCGCAAGGCAGAGGCGATATCCATGGCCATCGCCGTAAACTCAAAGCGCTCAGCCTGCTTGAATAGTTTTAAGGCCAAAGCAATTGCTGCCGCATTCGCATTTTTTCCCAACAATATTTTCACAGCAGCCCATTGCTTGTGGCATTCATAATAGGCTTTCTGGTAATCGTTGTATTCTGAAGATTTTACATCGAGGTCGAACAGGGCATTGATCAATTTTTCACGAAGGGAAAATTTTAACTTGCGGTAACTTGAACCAACGAACTCATTGGGATAAAGTTGCGCGGCAGCCACTTCATCGCTGGGGTAATCACCATTGGCGATACCATGGTACAATTTGGCGAGTTTGGAAGGTGATTTTTTTTCATTTAGCCCCAAAAAGTGACTCGCATCATGGCCATCTTGATCCACTACCATGATTAATTCCTTAATTTCTGCGATATCTTTTGTCATCGAGATGGTTGATTGACGCTGACAATTTAGCAGTAAGGCAAAATAGATTAAATTTTTTGGGTCACGGTCACGACCCACTCCTACCGAGGTAGAATGGCTTTGTGTCCTATGTTCAGAAAAATGACTATTAAGCTGACTACTGTTTGTATCCGACTTGGGAAATAAGGAAGGTTTAAGTATCAGGGAGTTACTTTGATTGTATGCCTTATGAGTTGGGCAAAAATAAGTGCTCATTTTTCCTGAGCCCTTATTTCTTTCATTACCCCTTAAAGGTATTACACAATCCGCTGTTTTTTTCGTTCAAGGCATCAATTACCATCAAACTACATTTTAGCACACTAATAGAATGTAGTCTTTTTTAGTACATTCACTACATCGAATGTAGTACATCATCGAAGTACTTTGAACACATCTTACCCGCCAGTTAAAGGACGGGAATGAAATAAAGTTGCAAAGTTGGCTCAACTTAGGGTACAATGATTTAGATTTGTGGAGGAGTACGTTTCTTAGTAGTGGGGCAAAAATAAGTGCTCATTTTTCTTGAGCCAGAGGATTAGATAAGACACTTGAAATAAAACGTTTACTTATCTAATCCTCTGGCAAAATGATCACTTATTTTTTTATCGCCCTTTATGGTTTTGATGTACTACCTGATCGCGCTTTTATCAAACAAGTCCACTGTAAGAAGTCAAACTATGAGAAGTGTTTTTTCAACTGTAATGCACTGGCTTGTTTGTACCGTCGTTCTATTTTATTTTCCCACCAATACACATGGCCAAGTTAGCGCTGAAGTAGCCCCCTCTGCTTACGAAATTCGCTTTATCACTCATCAGTCCAGCCAAGCAGCCAATGAGATCAGATCTATCGTACTGGATCATCGCCAAGTATTGTGGATGGCAACCAAGGATGGTATCTATATGCTACAAGATGGGAAAAGTCATCGCTATAGTACTACTGAAGCATTCGAAGTAATAGAAGATGCCGAAGGGCGCTTGTGGGTATCTGAACCCGAGGGATTGCGGATCCTGACCAAAGATCGTTCATCCTGGCTTAGCCCAACCCAACTGGGCTTGCCCAAGTTAACCAAACAACGTATATTGATTGAGCGTGTGGGCACATCGGGAATAGCGATCTACGATGCACCAAATTTGTATCGATACCAACCCAAAACCCAGCACTGGTACCTTCAAGTGAGCGTTCCAGCATCCGCTCTTTATTGTCATCAACTCAAGTACTCGTCCAAAGAAAACGCCTTCTACTTGTGTCAGGGGTTAAAAATAACACACAAAATACAAGACAGGAAAGTTTTTTTCCTCAGCAAATATCCATCTAAGATAAGTTCATCTTTAAACATCAAAAGTGACAATTCGTATATCGGACCCAGTGTTTCTCTCATTCATGCACCGGGTGGCACCGTAAACTATGTTGTATTTTTGGATGATTTTTATGTGCCAAACGTTTCAAAGGTTGAGCGGGACTCCTTCCTTCTAGTCAAAGATAGGCTCCGGGATGTACATGAAATTTGGCGCGCATTGTACCAGTATATCGAAGATAGAGCTAAAAATCTGCCGAAAATAGAATGGAAATTTTTACTCCCTACGGCAGTTTGTATCGATCAAGCAGGCACCTGGTTTATATCTACCCAAAAAGGATTGTTTGTTGTTCAAAAAAAGGCTACCCAATCCTTTAAACAACTCATACCCGGATACAGTACCAGAGGAATCACCCAAGACCCCCAAGGGCGGCTGCTGGTGAGTGCCTACGGTAATTTTTTTCGCTTCAATGACCCACAACTCCAATTGCCGCCACAAAAATGGCCAAGCGTCATTTATATGTGGGATTTTTTGTGGTATAAACAACGTTGGTACGTTGCGGCCGAACGAGACCCCTCACTGTTAAAAATGGCCTACCAGGATTCGGTACTGGACAAAATGTATTTGTCGTCAAAATTAGCGGAAACTAATTTTTCTAGAGACAAGAAACTCGCACTCCCATTTCAAGGACTCGAATTCGGCCGGAAATTGATTAGGGTGCAACAGGGGTTTTGGTCTTTTTATGGTCAGTATATAATCAAGTTCGATCAGAATGGAAACGCCAAATACCCCCATCTTTTGGCCTACCGCGAAGCAGGTTTTGTGTGTATGCTGATGGGCAAAGATTCCAGCCTATGGCTGGGAGGGGCGGCAGGTTTGGTCCACGTATATCCCCGTGAGGATGGCCGCAAGGTTCGCCAAGCGTCAGAGGATATTCCCACATCATTGCAAGAAATCAGCATCAAATGTTTGTACGAAGACCACAACGGCTACCTATGGATTGGCACCCAGGAACATGGCCTGGCAAGATTGGATCGTCGTACAAAACAAATCAAGTGGTACACCCAAAGCGAAGGATTGGCCAACAATACCGTTTACTCCATGCATAGTTCACACAACGACAGCCTATTGTGGGTGGGTACTCACCAAGGATTGGGTTGTTTGCACCTGCCTTCGGGTAAAATAATCAACTACCATCAAAAAGATGGATTGGCTGGTGAAGAGTTCAACACAAGTTCAGTGTACCAAGCCAAAGATGGTACCTTGTTTCTTGGTGGCACCAACGGGGTGACCTACTTCAAGCCCTGGATGCCCAATTTTTTCAGCCCCCCCCTTGCACCTTACCTTAGCTTGAGGGTACTCAATCGCAGCACTCAAAAATCCCGTAACCTACACTTGAGTCCGAACGAGAAAGCGATCATTCAAACCCGCGAAAAATACCTTGAGGTCGGCCTGCATGCCAATCATTGGAGCGAGGAGCCTGTGCAATACCGATACAGACTATCGGGATTAGATCAAGAATGGCAACAGCAAAGTGGAAGCAAAAATCTAATTTTTGTCAACCTAAAGCCAGGGCGTTACCAGCTATGGGTCAGTGCGCGTACCCATCAGAAAGACTGGAGTGTTGCAGTTCCTTTTGTGTTGCACATTTGTCCTGCCTGGTATCAAACCTGGTGGTTTATTGCCATGATGGGCATCATCCTGGCCATGGGAATTTACCAACTTCACTTGTTTCGCTTAAGTCAACTGCGCAGGGAATTCGACTTACGCAAACGCATTTCCGACGATTTACACGACGAATTGAGTAGCCGCTTGTATGCCCTGCGCACTATGGCTGGGGAAATTGTGCGCAGTAATTCGGAACGACGCGAAACCTTAGCCACACATTTTGAACAATTAAGCGCAGACATTTTACGATCGGTTCGCGATTTTATCTGGGCTTTTGACCCACGGTACGACAGCTTGATCAAGTTCATTCAGCGACTAGAGGATTTTGCTGAAAACACCATTGCACCCAACGTCAAAGAACTGGAATTTGAAGACTCCATCAACGAGCAAGAAAAGGAGCTGGATTCCGTCACTAGGCACCATGTCTTGATGATTTATCAAGAACTCTTGACCAACATGCTCAAACACACCCAAAGCCGAAGGATTCACATCAAAGTTTATACCAGTAATCAATTCCTGCACATTCGGATCAGCAATGAGTTTGTACAATTGAACCCTGAAAAATCACCCCAAATGACTGAGGGCTATGGCCAGGAGAGCATTCAGCGGCGATTGCGCTCTATTAAAGGCAAAATGACCTGGACAGAAACGCCGCAGCAACAAACGGCAGAAATTGCGATAGTGAAACAATAAGTAGTGGGGCAAAAATAAGTGATCATTTTTTCTGAGCCAGAGGATTAGATAAGACACTTGAAATGAAACGTTTACTTATCTAATCCTCTGGCAAAATGATCACTTATTTTTTTATTGCCCCTAAGTAACGAGAAAAAATGTAGGTGACGCTGCTCTTTTGGCCTGTCGTTGATATTCAAGCCTTATCTTTGTATGATGCTTTGTACTGAAAATTTGAACATTTTCATTTTTCGGTCATTATAGTTAGCTATTGCGCAAATCTTCTGAACACTGAATCATGATGTACAACATAGCCATTATTGAGGATGATCTTGAGCTACGCAAAAATTTATCTGATTATTTTGCTCAATCGGAGCACATCGACTGTGTCTTAGCCGTAGATAGTGTAGAAAAATTCATAAAGTACCATCGAGACTTTTTGGAAATCAAATTCGTCCTTTTGGATGTTATGTTGGGAGGTCAATCCAGCATCTGGAGTATTCCCCTCATTTTGCAACGCGAGCCTGAGGCAGAAATCGTGATGTTTACGATGGCGGATGACTCAGAGATCATTTTTCAGGCACTCTGCAACGGCGCAACGGGTTATTTGCTAAAAGACATTAGCTTCACACAATTAGAAGAACAAATTCTGCACAACTTAAAAGGAGATGGTGCATTGCTGACCCCAGCTGTTGCCAAAAAAATCATTAAATATTTCAAACCGCAAACGATATCCATTGCCACCCCTAGTGAAAAAATTGAACTATCAGAGAAAGAGACCATTATTGTCAAAATGCTCAAAGATGGGGTATCCTACAATGAAATTGCTCAGAACCTAGGCATCTCGATCAATGGTGTAAGGTATCATGTTCGGAACATCTACAGCAAGTTGCAAATTAAGAGCAAGAGGGAGCTATGGCGAAAGACCTGAGGAACGGTTTTCAATAAAGCTAACTTTAAACAGACAAAAAAAGAACACCTCAAGAAACAGTGTGCCCAGAATGCCCTCATTTACGAGCGGATCAAATGCCCGATTGCGGCGATAGCCTGCTGTTTCATTCACCAGATTTAAAACAGCACAACCGGCGATATCCCTGTTTTTGCCTATCTTTGCCCATAAAGCTTTTCCAATATGGCACGCAAAAGGCTCCCCATTGGGTTACAGGATTTCCGGAAGATCATCGAAAACGATTTCAAGTACATTGATAAAACGCGGTACATCTACCAAATTTGTCAAAGTCCTGGCGCGTATTTCTTATCTCGCCCCCGGCGTTTTGGGAAATCCATTACCATTGCCACGCTGCAAGAACTGTACTTGGGGAGCAAGGAATTATTCAAGGGTTTGTGGATAGAAGACAAGTGGGATTGGAGTAAAACCTGGTCAGTTATTCGACTTTCATTGAAGGATGTAAACTTTGAGCAACTTGGCCTGGAAAAAGCCTTATTCGATCGCGTCGAAGAGTTGAGCAAAAAAATGAATGTGCCTTTGACCAAAACCACGGCCAGAGACCAGTTTCGAGAAATAATCCAGGTATTGGGGCAAGAGCAGAAAGTGGTCATACTCATCGACGAGTACGATGCACCTATCATCCATTATTTGGGTAAAAACCTAGGCAAAGCTGAGGATAACCGCGAACTACTCAAAGGTTTTTTTAGCGTTTTGAAAGAATTAGACGCGTTGATCGAATTGGTCTTCCTCACCGGGGTAAGCAAATTCTCCAAAGTGGGCATCTTCTCCGGCCTGAACAACCTCCGCGACCTGACCATGGACGCCCAATACGCCACCATGCTGGGCTATACCCAGGAGGAACTGGAAAGCAACTTTGTGGAGGAAATTGAATTGACAGCAGAACAATTAAAACTATCCAAAGTCGAGCTGCTGGAGCAAATGCGGGTCTGGTACAATGGGTATCGCTTTCATCCCCATGCAGCTAGCGTATACAATCCAGTATCGAGCAACCTGTTTTTTGAACAACAGGAGTTTCAAAACTTCTGGTTTGCCACTGGCACGCCTTCGTTTCTGGTCAATATCCTCAAGACTGAAGGGGTTTTTGATTTGCATTTTCCAGCCACCAGCCTTTCGGGTTTTGAAAGTTTTGAACTGAATCAAATCAAACCCATTGCCTTGCTTTTTCAAACGGGCTACCTCACCATCCAAAGTAAGGACGAAGATGGCCTGGTCAGCCTGGATTATCCCAACAAGGAAGTGCGCGACTCGATGCTCGAAGTGCTGATTGAAGGTTTCGTGGGGGTGGATGCTGAGCTATCGGCAGCGCTGATCATCAAAATCCGCAATGCCTTTCGGGCCAATGACCTGGAACGGGTGATCCAGATTTTGCAAGAGGTATTCAAAAAACTGCCCTACTTTTTGCATGAGCATTACCCCGAGAAGTTTTTTCATGCCGCCATTCACCTGCTTTTTTCCTACCTGGGCGTACGCATCCACAGCGAGGTATGTACCAGCGACGGACGCATCGACAGCCTCGTAGAAACCGATACCCACATCTACATCCTGGAATACAAGCTGGATCAAAGTGCTCAGGTTGCCCTGGAGCAGATCAAACTAAAACGCTACTACCAGGCTTATTGGAATGTGGGCAAGCCAGTGGTGGGCGTGGGGGTGAATTTTTCGAGCAAAAGTAAAAATATTGAGGGATGGGTGGCGGAAACACTAGCTGATGCTTAGGAAGGAGAATTAAATTACACCCGAATCATAATCACTTTCTCAACCTTGCGGATGCGAAATTATTTACTTTTTCCCCTTCCCAACAACTGTGTACGCACATAGAACTGGATATCACTAAAGCTCCAGCAAAAAACCAGAATTACTACTAATTTAATCCATTCTTCCATAATGACCGAGATTAATAGTGGTGAATGAAGAGGTAATTGGAAAAAGGAGGGCTGATTGGGGCTTAGGGACGGAATTAAAAAGAAGGGCATCCACTCAGTGGAGCGCCCCTCATATATAATCATAATCACTTTCGGATTTGGCAAACGTTCGTAGGGAACGATGAAAAAGGGGAAGAACATTCTCGCTTTCCTCCCCTTGTAAAAGAATTCTCATGAAAAAATTTACTAATTCTTCAGCAGTATCATCCTCTTCGTATCAGTAAAATCGTTCGTTTCCAAGGTGTAATACATCACCCCGCTAGCTCCCAGCTCATTCTGCTTGAGGATCACCTGGTTGTTGCCTTTGACGTAATTGCCTTCCACCCGGTAAACCAATGCACCTTTCACATCCCGAATCGTCAGCACTGCTTTACTTGCTTTAGGCAGGTAAAAGCCAATGGCCGTTTCCTCAGAGAATGGGTTGGGGACGTTTTGGCGCAGGGCAGCGCGGTCAGCGACTGCTTCCACACCAAAGGTCAGTTGGACACCCATGACCTCTTCGGATTGGTTGTAAGCCTCCATGTTGGTCAGGCGGCTGTTCAGTATCAGTGCGCTACTAAGGGCGGTATTGGATGCTGCCTTCAGGTTCAAGGTAAAAAGAATTCCGTCACCTCGTAGGGGCAGCCCTTGCGGCTGCCCTTGTACGGATGCGCCCGCACCCGCGAGGGCAGGGGCACCCGCGAGGGGTGCCCGTACGAAGGAGGTAGTTATCATCCCGTCTTTGGTAAAAATCCCAAAGTTATCTGCCTTCATCACTCCTGTATAGTCAATGCCTTCGATGGTGGCCAGGCTAGGGTCAACGCTCAATGTGAACTGATAACCCTGGATTTTGGCCAGGTCTTTGGCTTTGAATACCACCGTGTAGCTTTGTCCGCTCTGTAGTTGTTGTTCATCCGTGCTCATGATCATGGCTTTGTCGCCCCGTGTTTCCACCGCTACTGATCCACTGGCGCTCGCATTCCCATTCACATCACCCATTTTGATGGCGATGAAATCGGCCTTCACCTTGCCTTCCAGGTCGTTTACGTTCGCCACTTCGGGGAACTGTGCCGACCAGGGGTTGTTTGCATCAGGGAATTTGTAGCTCGCATCCACAAACTTCCAGCTTGGTACACTCGTGAACTTCGTATCGATGTTCAGAATCAATTTCCGAATCTGGATGATGTCGATGGTCGTGATCGACTTGGAGTTGTTCACGTCCGCTGCTATCATCCGGTATGGATTGTCGATCGCTTTAGAACCCAGGATGTGTTTCTGGATTTGCACCAAGTCGAAGGTGGATACCCCGTTGATGTGGTCTTTGTCCAATTGTGGGCTCACCGTGTAGTCGCTGCCTTTGGTCAGGTTGCTGAAGCTATAGATGCCATTTGAACCTGTATTCTGGTTCATTTGAGCGCCACCACTCAGGTCAACGTTGACACCCAGTACTGGCTTCAAATCATCGGTGGTGATCAACCCGCTGATTTCAGCCTGGGTCACATTGCTACCACAAACTTTGCGGTTGTCCTGTACTTCGATGTAGGTCCCACAGAAGTCGTGGTTGCCGGCTTCATCCCAGGCGTGCAGTTCAACCAAAATGGTCTTGCCAGCATCGGCGCAAGTCAGGTTGATGCCAGTTTGGGTCGCTACTGCTGGAGAACCTACCCGGTTGATCGAGTATTTGGTCACCAGTTTCAAGCCATCTTTGGTTTCAGTACCCTGACCGTTGCAATCGTAAATCTTCGATGCTACAAAGTCAGAAGCCCATACCGCCATCATGCCACCACCGTTGCCGTCAGGCATCAGTTCGGTGCTCAAGCCGTTGATACAGATCGGTGCTGGTGCCTTGCAGTCTTTCACCAGGAATGGAATCCGGGTGGGTACACTCAGGTTGCCACATTCGTCGCGACCTACCACTATCAGGTCGTGCAAGCCTTCTGGCAGATTGCTCACTTTGATTTCAAACTTGCCGCCAGTCAGGTCTTTCACACTCCAGCGTGGTGTAGCGTACATGATCATCTTGCCTGCTTCCAGGGTCTGGAAGGGCGCAATCATCAAACTCTGACGCTCCAACTCTACTTTGTCCGTACAGTTGTCCTTCAACGTCACCACCTTGGTGATGTTCGCCGTACAAGCCGTTGGGCTAGTGCAGAAGGTATCGCGGATGCCCGTTACCACTGGACGAGTGTCATCGTATACCTTGATGATCTGGGTGTAGATGAAGCTGTGGTAGTATTCACCAGCTGCTGTGCAGTAAGGAACGGTACCACTAGCTACAGAGTTGTAACCAGTGCCAGTAGCTGAACCATTGCGGTCAGGATCACCCAGGATATGTAAATCTTTTGCTTCGTTTGGTGTCAAGTTCTCAGAAACGTAGAACTCTTCATCCTGATCACGATCATTGTCACGAACCAACAGGTAGATTGGTGCTTTGCCGTAGTTGTCAAACACTGCACGATTGATCACCGAAATGTTGGTTTGCTGTAGTGGGTCGCCACAACGGTCGTCGTATGCACACCAGTTGATCACCGAGTACGTACGGAAGATCTTGTAGCACTCATCGTCCGAGGCATCGTAACGCTTGTCGGTCACATTCACCGCCAAGATGTCGCAGCCCAATTCATCGGTCAGAACCGTATCAATGATTGGCGTTTTGCAATCGGAATTGATGTCCTTAGGGAAACAAATGTTGTATTCCCGGATGGGCTGGATCGTGATCCGTTGGCTACAAGTAATCGTGATTGGGCCTTTGGCCGTTTGTTTGGTCAAAGTCCAGATCCGGTCGATGTAACCAGCGCCACACTTCAACTTCTTCACGGTACTGTACACAATGTCCAGCGCAGCACAATCGGCTCCACTGCTCACCGTCACATCACCCCAGATGGCCGAGGAGGCGGCAC
>JAIYAV010000422.1 GCA_027488855.1 Saprospiraceae bacterium | reverse complement strand
TCTCTTCCTCTCTGCGAAAGAAAGAGCCGATTCGTCAAATTTGATGAATCGGCTCTTGTCGTTTTAGCACATTTTTTAAGCCCAAGCCTATTGCCGTTGATAAGCCATTGGGTCAGGATTTCCGTCTCCATTGGTATCTACACCTTGTACTTTTATCTTGATTTTTAAATAGCCCTTGCTGCCTGAAGTCCCGAACTGGGTGTACACGGCCAGCAGTGCATATAGTTGTTTGTCGTCTTGCATGATTTTTACGGCGAATACGCGTCCATCCATTTTATTGGGGGTGTAAAAACCAGCTCCGTACCCTCGAGTATTTTTGACCACATTGATCAATTCTGGATTGGTACTGATTTTTTCAAATTGGCCAATCGTCAGTTGGGTTTCTGCAATTTCTGTTTCATTGCGCTCCCGCCAACTTTTTACGCCTACCCCTTCATTGATGGTGGGTGCATCGTACGGAGATTCAAAGGAATAGCCTAATCCACCATATTGTGAAAAGAAAATCAGGTCAATCTTTCCCGGGTTTTCTTCAGCCTCACCCATGCCTACCACTTTTGCCTCTAACAGGTTGATACAATTGCCGTATTTGCCATTGTTCTGATGGCCACAATTCATGGTTCCATCGGCGTTGTACTGGTCATTTTCTGGGGTGCCGTAAATTGGAGAGCCATCAGCAGCTACTGCCGCCGGATTGTTGTTGCTGCCGTCTACAAAACCGGGGTTGTTACCTGGGTCAGTAGTGTTTTGATTTGGTGGAGCCTGGTTGTTTTGGGAATTTTCAGCATTGACCACGTTTCCAGAAGAAGGAGGAGGAGTCGTTGTGTTGTTTGCAATGTTGTTGTCTTTTTTCTTAAAAATATGCAAGTTGAGAATTGGCTCAAAAATTTTGATCACGGCTTTGACATTGGCCACGGTATTTTTGATGTTGTCCGCAGTTTGCCGGGCTTGTTCGGTCACTTGGTTGCTGGCATTGCTGATTTCACGAGTTTTGTCATTGATTTGTTGAGCCTTGTCCACCACCTTTTGGGGCTCAGTTTTTTTGACAGGGTCTGATTGTTGTGCCATTGCCGAAAGGCTCAGGCATAGCACAGCCATCAACAGCATTGTATTTTTCATTGCGTTGGATTTTAAAGTTGATAAAAAAAACTAGTTCCATTATTTGGGTAAAGGGATGGGATACATGTTGATCATCGTCCCGATTTTGATCCCACTTTCTCCATCCCGGTCAACAAACTCTCCGGTAAGCAGTTTGCCTTTTTCTCCGACTTTGGGGTAAAATTCATGGACGTAATAGTCCAAATTATTGCGGTTGTATTTGCGCTGAATTGCGTTGCGCATTCCCAGAAAATCATCGTCATTAGGTGAATCGTCATCATCCATCATCCAGTAATAGACCACCATTTTTGAGCCCGGATATACCTCTTTAGGGATGGTAAATGTGGCATTGATACCCGGCTTGTACCCTCCGCCCCAAAAGCTTTGTCGATTGAGGTGTTGATTGTCTTTGATGTCCAACAAACGATCCTTGTTGTAATCGGGCAGAATTTCGCGCCCCCTATTATCAAATACCTGGACCCATACCTGCCCGTAAATCTCTGCATCGGTTTCGGAGATGTCCAGTAATTCGATTTTGTCAATCGAAGCAGTGACTTTCATGTCTCTTTCCAAAGTACAAGACTGGGACAGGAAGTTGTCGGTGGCACTAGAAGAATGTACCACTTCGTTGTTGCGGTTTTTGAATTGGTATTTGATGGGTTGGGAAGTTTGGTAATTCAAGCCTGCAATAATGTTGTTGCACAATTGTTTGACCCCATCGAAACTATAGGCCAGCGTAGCATCTTTGGCATTTCCACCCACGGCATAAAAACTGATTTTCATACTCGTGCCCATTTCTTTGAGGTAGGCTTCTACTTCAGCTTGGCCTGCTGCAACGAGATAATTCGCACCCGCAGAAAATTTATCGGCAATTTCTTTGTCGTAAGCATCCAGCTCCACACAAGCCAAAACCCTGGCCCCATAGGTAACATTGCTGATGTACATCATGTCTGAGGTAGTAGCATTTGGGTCGACCATCAAGCCATTTTGTGGCGCTTGAACACTAATGCTGAACATTTCTTTGGTGGCGTCAATCAACAAATACTTGTGCTTTTCTCTGCTGCTGCTGGAAAACATGTTGGACGCTGAAATACCAAAATAATGCCCCGAAGCGCCGATTCTAAACGCCATCTCCGCTTGGCTTTCTACTTCATATACATTGAAACGAAAACCCTCCTGGGCAATCTCCGCAGGATTCCGGGTAAACCGACCAAACAATTGTGAAATGCCTCCGGTAATGTTGGCAAATCCGGGGTCATTGACCACTTGAACTGGGGAGCCATTGTTGTTTTTAACCGAAGCGACCAAGGTGATGGGATTTCTCCCATAATTGATGGCATTCCAGCTACCCGAATAATAATCATCGAATTTATACAGCGCACCCGGATAGATGTTGGCTACCTGTTGTGAATAGGAGAAATCGACACTCAAATCTGACAAGTTGCTTGCTGAAATCCGAGTATTCTCCGTTTGGCAAGTTTCCTTTCCATATGCAGTCCGCACTGGTGGATTGATGGCTACATTTCTAATCGGTTTGGCCGTGCTTACATTGCCACTGGCGTTGTTGTTCAGCGGGATAGAAGCTATTGGAGAACTCACGGTAAAAGTCTGGGTGATGACCGAATTGTCGGGCAATCTTTTTTCTTTTTTGAATACAGTTGCGCCAAGTACTGGAGCTTTCTCCATTTGGATGTCGCCAGGTTTTGTAATGGGAATCGACGCCGGAACCTGGCCTCCTTGTCTGGGTATGATTTTAATCCGCTCTTGAGCATCAATTGTTGTATATGTCAAGACGAATAAAAGCAATGCAATGAAATGTTTCATGGTTGGAGATTTTAAAAGGGTTAAGTTTAAGGTTTACTCTTCTGCCAAATTTGGCCTGCGTCATTGGTGACAAATGGTCGAAAGGGGTTACTTCCTACGGCAATATTGCGACCAACACCTCCGATCGTCTTCCAATTTCGAATGCCATCGTTCCATTGGTAAATATTAGAGCCATTGGCCATTCCTGCACCGATGACAAACACCTCACCATTTGGGCTGGCTGCAATGTCTCTGGCTAGGCCGGGTAAAGACACCCATTGGTTGTTTTGGCGGCGAAAAATGCTGCCTACGGAATTGATCACCCAAGGGTTGCCATTTTGATCTACCGTAATGCGTACGGCTGCACCTTCCACTGCTACCCATTGGCCTGCATCGCTGGCTTTGCCGATTCCTGCTGGATCGGTGTTGGATTTCCAATAAAAAATACCATAGCCTCCTTGTATTGGATTCGTACCAATGATCCAGGTTGTTCCCTTCATACCAGCTGCAATGTCGCGCGCAGCACCTGGCAATTGTACCCAATTTGTATTTTGATCGTTTCTTCGAAAAATGGTACCTACAACGTTGACCACCCAAGGATTTCCGTTTTTATCTACAGTAATTCGGGTAGCAGTTCCCCCCACTTCTATCCATTTATTACCGGGGATATCCCATGTATGGATGGTTCCTCCTGGGGGAATTTTATCGCCCACTTCTACCGGATAGCCACTCCAGCCAATCACAAACACGTCATTGTATGGCCCGCCCACTGCAACATCATTCGCAGCTCCAGGGTAGAGTGTCCAGTCACCAACGATCTTTCGAGAGTCGGTACCACCACCATCGGCAGCGCTTCCACCTACTTTTTCAAAATACCACATTTGTGCTGGCGTCTGGTTCCGCGTCCAAATCATGATGGGGGTTCCATTGTTGCAAGGACCACCACCTTTGTCCAAGTTTTTAAAGGTATTGTTGACCCCCACTCCAATTTGGGTTTGAATCATGTATTTGCCTTCCAGGCCTTTGGATTCGTCGGTCATGATGAGGGTCCATTTTTGAGCCGCTGCATTCATTTTATTCCACAATTGAACCTGGGTGCCATCGGCGTCTTTGCCCCAAATGACATCAAGAACCCTACCTCCGGGCAGCCCCGAAGTGATGTAAAAGATGTGATCATCCTCGGCCAGAACAAACTTCCATTGTTGGGCAAGCGAACCATTGTAATCGCTCAGCACAACTGGGCTACCTGCGTTACCGTTTCCATTTTGCACGGTCAGGTACTTGCCACAAGCCGACTTGATGTAGAAGAAGTCGCTGAAAGTTGCTTTTTGACTATAGGCAGTGAGGCTCCACAAGCAGCACAACACCCAAAAGAATTGTTTTTTCATGGTTGTAGCATTATTGGGTTGAAAATTGTAAGCGCCGTTTTGTGGCGTTTGGTGGTGTATTGCAGCCAAGGGTGCGGAGGTAAATTGAAAATGAAGTTTTTTTTAAAATTTTTCATTTCCATTCAAAAATCCACTTGGCTGCCCTTGACTACCTGATGCAAAAGTGGCGGAGAAATCGACCTTAGTCCAGTGCAATTTTCCGAGTGGACCATATGGCTATCCGAATGGAGCGTTTTTCACTCCGAGTGGATTTTTATACTTGGCGGGTAAAAAAAAGCCTGCTTGGAAGTACATCCAAGCAGGCTTTTGTAAAACTGTCAATCAGTTTTTTAACCTTATTTATTCCACCAAAACAAACCCCGCCCAGTAAAAAGGTTCTTTGAATTTATCCTTCATCACCTTCTGCGCAGCCCGAAAGGCATCAGGGATGCTCATTTTATCCTCCAACCATTTGGAATAAAATGTGGTCATCAGTTCCTGGGTGTGGAAGTCGGGCACTTGCCAAAGCGACATGATGAGGTATTTTGCTCCAGCTATTTTAAAGGCGCGTTGCAGGCCGTAAACCCCTTCGTTGCCCTGGATGTCGCCTAGGCCAGTCTCACAGGCGGAGAGCACCACCAATTCGGTGTTGGACAAATTCATTTGGCTGATTTCGTAAGCAGTGAGGATGCCATCTTCGAAACCAGGCCGGAAGGGTTTACCCGTTTGCCAGGCGTGATTCCCTCCGGAAAGGATGAGGCCAGAACGGATCATTGGGTGCTCGCTGATTTTGAATACGGGTTCGTTTGTACCGCTATTTTCGCTTTTCTGGGTTGATTTTGGATCGGGAAAAAAGAAACCGTGGGTAGCCAGGTGCACAATGCGTGGCGAGGGTTTAGCTACTCCGGTGCGTTTGAATGATTCTTCGGTGGCCGCATAAGCTTTGTGGACATCCGCTTTTAAGCCTGCATCGGTAAGGATGAGCTCAAGGGTATTGATTTCAACTTCGGTCCATTTGAGGTAAGTCCATTTGCCGCCGCGGAGGGTGGAATCGATGAGTCCAAAGTCAATACCTCTGGGGATGGTTGGGGTGTTTTTATTCAAATCAACATGGGCAACTTTGACGCTGCTGCTGTCCATTTCATATTGGATGCTGCCATATAATTGGGCGGCGATGGTATTTTTGGCACTGGTAGTATCCACTGTGGTTTTTGGTGCGGTAATCACCAACTGTCGGGTGCTGCCCAGTTCGATCAATTGGTACCGATCGGCCAGGGTCTGGTTTTTGTTTTGAGCCAAAGTTGGAGTAGGTACTGGAATCGCATTGAGGTTCAACCGATGTAACAGCCCTGATGGGGAAAAATAAACGGTGCTTGTGCCAATCAGTTCTTGCTCCAAAGGTTTCCAAATCAATTGATACATGGATTTTTTGGGGTTGCTTAAGGCATAAAGTTGGTTGATGTATTCGGGTCTGGTTTTCCCTTGTGCTTTCAACAGAGTATCCAGTTGTTTTGCTTCAAAAAGGGGAATGAACACGGGTTGTTTCATGCCAGGACGGAGTACGAGTGCGGCGTACATGGTGCTATCGGTGGATCTGGGATTAATGAATTGGTAATGGACAAACTCGATGGCGGCTTCACTGGGTTTTAACTTTTTTTGCACTTCTTGCCAAGTCACCTGCTGAAGTGCCTCACTAAAACCGGCTACGCTGCGGGCGAGGTCTTTTTCGAGGTTATTGGCTTTTTCTTCGAGTTCGGCTACGTCCTTGCGTTCGACAGTAGGTTTACTGTATTCCGTGGCCAGGCGGCGGTTGTAAGATTTGAGTTCATTGTATTTTTCAGCCGCAGCAGGGTTTGATAGGGCAAGATTGCGTAGCCTAGTGGCATCACTCAGTAAAAAGCCTTTGTGAAAAAGAATGTTGTTGTAACAGGTGGAGATTAAATCCTTCTCAAAGTGCGCGAAAGAAAAGGTTCGGTTCAATCCCCCCAAAAATTTTTGAACATACAAATGCAATTCTTCTGTGGAAAGATGCTGAGATGCTTTGAGTAGTAAATTTTTTTCAGCTGCCTCAGTTTTTAAAATATAGGGTTTAGCAGCTTTAAAATTGTTCGTCAACCAGTAAAACAAAGCCAGATCGCGTTGTGTAAAGATAAAATCAGGATGATTATCACCTAAGATCTTACTTCGAATTGCCGCTACTTCAAGGTAATTGGCCTCTGCTGCTTCATACCTATTCGTATTTATGTAAACATAGGCAAGGGTCGATAAACTCCGCGCATAAGTTGTATTTTCCTTGCCCAATTTTTTTTCCCGAATGCTTTGAGCTTCCAGAATAAGCGGTTCAGCAGTCGTATAATTCCCTGCATTAAAATACGCCAAGCCTAAATCATTGGTACTTGATGCATAATTGATATCCTCTTTGCCCAATATTTTTTCACGAATCGCTCTGGCTTCCTGGTGTATGGTTATTGCTTTTTCATGTTCCTTACTATCATTGTACAAATTAGCCAAACTAGACAAAGACATAGCATAGTCTAAATTTTCTTTGCCCAAAATTTCTTTCCGAATCGATGTGACCTCAAGCATTAATTGTTCTGCTTTTTTAAGGTTACCCATCGCCTTATATATGCTTGCTAAGCTATTCAACGACTTGGTATAATCGAGGCTTCTACTTCCTAATTCTTTTTCTCTTATTGCTTTAACTTCTAAGTGAATCTGTTCGGATTTTTCGTATCTTCCAGTTTCATAATACATATTCCCTAAGTTGTGTAAGGCCGATAGATAGCTTGCATTAGTCACTCCATAGATTCTTTTTTTAATTGACAGCACCCTGTCGTATAAAACTTCAACTTTTTCATATTTATTAAGTCTTTCATTAGCCATTGCCAGGTTTTGCAAAACTGAAGCATAATCCCCAGTTTCTAATTTCATTTTTTCATATAATATTTTTGCTTCTAGGCAGATGGCTTCCGCTTTTTCATATTCCGACATACGCATATACAAAGAACTCAAATTTAACATGGTAGCTAAATACGAAGTGTTTTCTTTTCCCAAAACTTTATTTCGGATTTCCAAAACTTCAAGATATAAGGATTCCGCTTTTTTGTATTTCACTAATTTCACATATAGACCTGAAATATAATACAATGTATTTGAATAGTCCACATTCACTTTCCCAAACAATTTCTCCCTCAGCGTTAGGGCTTCCAGAAAGTATTGTTCAGATAGGTCATACTTACGCAATTCTTCGTACACTAATCCTAGATTGTTGAGTACTTTCGCATAATCATTGTGCTCCTTTCCAATGGTTTTTTCGCGAATCTCTTTAACTTCTAAATACCATTTTTCAGCTTCAGCATACTTACGTGTAAGATATAATATCCCTGCACGGTTAAAACAAGCTGCGGCATATGAAGGAGTTACTCGCCCAACTTTTTCAAGCGCAAGCTGCTCAGCAAGCAGATTGATTTTGAGCGCCTTGTCAAAATCTCGCTTATCTGACAAGTTTTGGGAGGCGCGAACTAAGCTATCAATTTTTTTCAACAGTAGAGAATCCACCTGCTGTGCCGACAGCAAGACTGGAAAACAAAAACCAAGAATTAACCATACATTTTTCATGACTGTGGATTTAGAGGTACAAAAACTTTACTTCAACAACTCTATCGCCCGTTCACTTTGCAAACGATACGGATGTTTCGCTTGGCTGACAATGCTCCGAAATTGGGCTACTGCCTTTTCTTTTTCACCAGCAAGCACCAAAGCCAGCCCCCGCAACCATTCCAGTTGAGCATTCCAGTTGGGCTGTTGCGCTTCCAAGCCCTCAAAAGAAGCCAATGCTTCAGCCCCTTCCCCCATTTCCAGCAGGCAGTATCCTTTCATCAAGCGCAGGGTGTCGTTGGTGGGCAGGTTGCGCTCCAGGCGCTGCAAACGCACGTAGGCGTTGTTGAAATCCCGGGATTTCAACAATTGATCGGCTGGTTTAAAAGGCTCGCTTACAGGCGTGTTGACAAGGGGATACTCGGTGTACCAAATCTTGTCGAGCAGGGCTTTCCAGGCTGGGTTTTCGCTGTTTTCACCCCGGATATTAGGAGATGGATACAGTGGAGAATCCAACTCATCCGGAGCAATTTCAGCGATGGGGCCAGTGTAGCGTTTTTTGCTTTTTTGAGGGGCTTGGGGAATACTATTTCCGGGTTGCTTTTGCTCCGTTTCCCTTCGTTCACCGTTTGGCGTTTTTTGTAAGGTATTTTCAGGAAGCTCTTTTGAAACTTCTTCAGGAGTAGTTTTTTTTGAAGTTTGAAACAGAATAACCAGCAAACTGATCACCAAGCCTGCCAATAGCCCCGAAAGACCAATGAAGCGCCAAAAGCGTTGCCGCTGCCAACGTTTACGAAGGGTGGCTACCTGGTTTACTTTTTCTCGCAGGTGCACTTGACGCAAGCCTTCCCGCAACCGCAATTCGGTGCGTGAGCCGGAATCTCCTGCCAGTCTTTGTTCAAACCGCTGGCGCTCCTCCTCCCCCATTTTTCCTTTTAAATATTTGTCAAGGTCTTCCATTCTTGTGCCAGTTGAGTCAGTTTTTTCATACAATTACTCCGGGTAGCCTTCAGGCTGTCGGTATTGCTGTAGCGGGTCAGTTGTTCTTGTACCACCTCTTCGTCGCTCAGTCCATCGATGTGGTAGAGTCGAATCAGTTGATCACAGGGCGGGCCGAGTTTGTCCAGCAAAAGTTTGACTATTTCAGCTGCTTCTTCGTGTTGTAGGAAGGCAGAGTAGTCTGGATCGCTGGTTTCCGGTACCTTATCTAAGGCTTGAGTTCTTTTTTTTAAGGAACGGGTTGCCATCAGCGCTACCCGACGGGCAATCTCGATGAAATAGGTGGTTGGGGCGTAGTTTTGAAACTGATAGGAGCCATCGCTGATTTTGCGCAGCAAAATGAGGGTGCTTTGATCCAGGATGTCATCCACTTGTTCTGTGGGCAATCCGTATTCCACGGTCAATTTTTTGACCATCGGCAACACCTTCAACTGGGCGTACAAAATGGCCTCGTTGTCTTCATCTTTCAGGCCTTCGTACAGGGCTTCGTGCGTAGCAAAACGGGTGCTCGCAGGGTCGCGTGAAAACCAATCACTCCAGTTTAAACTCATAGGGTACAAGGGCATAAGGTGCCGCTTGAGTAAAAGTAAATAAAGGAAGTGATAGTTCCGAAACAAGTAGTAAAATTGTCGGTTTGAACCACAATTCAAGATACCTTCCTGGGTGTATTGCAGGGGCGGGCGGGGAGGTAAATGGGAAAATGGGATTTTTTAAAACTTTAATGGAAGACACTAAACATCATTCCCCTAACGTCGTCATTTGGTCAACTCTCCACAATCCACCTCAGCAGGTAACCTCATTTTCAAGATTTGAATTATATTACCCCCTATTCCGTTCATTTAGGAAGGATTAAAAAATAGGTTAGTGATTTTGCCGCCGCTATTTTGAGCTTAATCGACTAGCTTTTGAGGCAAATAGCAAGCCTATTTAACGAAAAAGTTAGGAAGAGTAAGTTCAAAAGAGCAAGGCAAAACGCTAAAATATTTTTTAATCCTTCCTCACCCTTCAAATTCATGCGTACCACTACTCTATTTTTGATCCTTGCTCTATTCGCAATCCGATCTTTTGGGCAAAGTATACCCTCGCCCAAAGAGCACTTCGGATTCAACATCGGCGACAATTACCGGCTCGCCAATTACACCCAAACCGAAGCCTATTTCAAAAAGATTGCTGCCGCCTCCGACCGGACAAAGCTGGTGGACATCGGCAAAACCGAAGAAGGCCGTACCCAGTACATGATGATCGTCTCTTCGCCAGAGAACATCAAAAACCTGGATAAGTACAAAGGCATCGCCCAAAAGCTGGCCCGAGCCGAAAACCTCAGCCCTGCGGAGGCCCGGCGTCTGGCGGATGAAGGCAAGGCCGTAGTCTGGATTGACGGCGGTTTGCACGCCACCGAAACGGTCGGCACCCATCAATTGATCGAGTCCATCTGGCAAACCGTAAGCCGAAAAGACCCTGAAACCCTGCGCCTGCTGGACAAGGTGATCATTCTTTTTGTACACGCCAATCCCGACGGACAGGAACTGGTGTCCAACTGGTACATGCGCGAACCGGATACCCTGAAAAGATCCCTGTCTCAACTGCCCAGATTGTATGAAAAATACATCGGGCACGACAACAACCGCGATTTTTTTATGAACAACATGAGCGAGTCAAAAAACATCAGTCGCCAGTTGTATGTCGAATGGCTCCCGCAGATTTTGTACAATCACCACCAGACTGGCCCTCCCGGATCCGTGGTAGCAGGGCCGCCCTATCGTGATCCTTTTAATTATGTATACGATCCGATCGTGGTGACCAGCCTTGATGCAGTGGGTGCAGCAATGATCAATCGTTTGAATACCGAAGGAAAGCCCGGTTACACCCAACGCAACGGCTCAGTTTTTTCCACCTGGTGGAATGGGGGCTTGCGTACCACCGCATATTTCCACAACGTTGTGGGCATCCTGACCGAAATCATCGGTAATCCTACTCCGGCCAATGTACCTTTGGTGCCC
The DNA here is from genome assembly GCA_027488855.1 of Saprospiraceae bacterium. Lineage (GTDB taxonomy): Bacteria > Bacteroidota > Bacteroidia > Chitinophagales > Saprospiraceae > Haliscomenobacter. The sequence goes on along the minus strand of JAIYAV010000422.1, from coordinate 17,416 downwards.
GAACGGCTTTTACCGAACGCCGCTACCCCATTTCCGGTGACACCGCAAAAATGGTTGTACCAACAGTCCATCGATTATTCCGTATCCCTGAATTATGCAGTATTGGATCATGCGGCCCGCAACAGCGAACATTTGTTGTACAACATTTACCTCATGGGGAAAAACTCCATTGAGCGGGGCAGCCGCAACAACTGGACACTTTCACCCAGCCTGATTGATTCAGTCAAAAACGCTGCCAAAAAAGAACCTGCGCGCAGCAACACCCCCACCGCAGCTGATGAGGAAAACCAGGGCTTTGGCGGCAGACCGTCTACCCCGGTGAAGTATTATGATTTGGTTTTTAAGGATTCCACGCTGCGGGATGCCCGAGGCTATATCCTTCCCTCGGATCAACCCGACTTTGCCGTTGCTGTAAAATTCCTGAATGCCTTGATCGAGTCCGGTATAAAAGTGCACCGGGCCACTGCCGATTTTACGGTGGAAGGCAAAAAATACCCTGCTGGTTCTTATGTGGTTTTGACCAACCAGGCTTTTCGCCCGCACGTGCTGGATATGTTTGAACCACAAGACCACCCCAATGACTTTTTGTATCCCGGTGGTCCGCCCGTTCGTCCGTATGATGCAGCAGGATGGACACCCGCTTTCACCATGGGTTTTAAATTCGACCGCATTCTGAATGGATTTAGTGGCCCCTTTGAGGCTGTTCCTTATGGGGCGGTCCAAGCGCCCAAAGGGAGTTTGCAAAAAGCGAGCACTGTAGTCGGGTACATCCTGGATGCCCGTTCCAACAATTCCTTTATTGCCGTAAATGATCTTTTGCAAGCGGGCGTGGTGGTACACCGCGTTACGAATGCGACCAACGACAACATCGCCCAAGGTTCATTCTTTGTTCCGGCCACAAACAAGCCTGAAGCAAGGTTAGAAAAGGCTGCTGCCGATCTCAATTTGCAGATCAATGCGGTGGCGAAACAGCCAACGGGTTTGGAAAAAGTTGCCCCGCTGCGCATTGCCTTGTGGGATGTGTATGGGGGTTCCATGCCCTCGGGTTGGGTGCGCTGGCTGATGGAGCAATACCATTTCCCCTTCAAGCGCATTTTCGCTCAGGAAATTGATGCGGGCAACCTGAAGCAGAAATACGATGTGATTGTGTTTGTGGGTGGCGCGATTCCTGCTACCGTTTCCAAAAGCACCCAACGAGACACCATTCCGGCCAACATTCCGGCAGAGTTCCGGGATCACTACGGAAGAATCACAGCCGATAAATCCATTCCATCACTCAAAGCATTTTTAGAGGCAGGTGGCAATATCGTTGCCATTGGCAGCAGTACCAGCCTGGCGTACCATTTGAAATTGCCAGTGCGCAATGCCCTGGTTGAAATGGCGGATGGCAAAGAACGGACCTTGCCCGGCGAAAAATTCTATATCCCGGGCAGTGTGATGCGGGTAAAAATAGATGCAGCGCAACCAGCCGCCTGGGGTGTAGGTACGGAGGCAGATGTGTTTTTCCAAAGCAGTCCGGTATTCCACGTTTCACCGGAGGCGCTTTCCAAAGGAATGGTAACCCCGATTGCCTGGTTTGATTCTGCTAAAACCTTGCGCAGTGGCTGGGCCTGGGGCCAGGGCTATTTGCGCAATGGGGTGGCCGCTTTTGTGGCCAAGGTGGGTACAGGGAAGTTGTATGCCTTTGGGCCTGAAATTACGTTCAGGGGGCAAACGCAGAAGACGTTTAAGTTCTTGTTCAATGAGTTGTATCAGGGGGTGAAGAATTGATAGACTTGAAGCGATTTGATTTTGGCCATGCCAAAATGGTCATTCACCAAAATGGCGTTTTGCGCTTCGCGCTAATAATGCTTCGCATCTTGGTCCAAAAGCGACAGGATGGGAAAACGGATGGAACGGACTGAACGGATAATAACGGATTTTAATCCCGCCTACGGCGTGATGGGGTAGAATTAGCCGTTTTTAATTGAACCATCTAAGACATCTAAGAAGGATAATGATCCTGAGGTGCCCCTTAGATGTCTTAGATGGTGGAAAACCGAGCGGCGGAGCCGCTTACTGCTTAATTTCTATTACTATTTAACGCTCAAAGCCAGCGGCGGATAAAGATGAGCCGAAGGCGAATCAAAGTCCGTTATTATCCGTTTAGTCCGTTATTATCCGTTTAGTCCGTTCCATCCGTTTTCCAATCCTGTCGCTTTTGGCAAAGTTCTTCTGGAATTTGGGATGATTCCTGGCTGATTTGTGAAGTGTGTACTCATAGCGCCGTGACTTCAACTCAATTGAGCTGAAGCAACACCCAGAATCACATGCATTTCCAAAACCCCCAAAATAGTTTTGCTCCATATTGATCTTCAAACTCCTCTTTCAACCCATCTATTCTTAAAGGGACTATATCCCAAGTGGCCCGCAATGCATTCACTGCTTGATCTGACACGGGGATATTTCGGTAATCTGTGTATGTATTGAGTACAAAAAGACCGTTTTGGGTTTCTGGAATTGTGCATTTGTTGTATTTCGAATTAACCTTTCGGTAGATGTTATCATACAGTAAACCCACCTCCCTGGGATGAATTTCTCCTCTCGATACAGCCATTCTGAGTTCTTTTTCTAATTCCAGAAAAGCACAACTGTTGTGCAACAATACAACAAGAATAAAATCTGAGGCCAAATCATCATCGATTTTAAAGTAATCAAGTCGATTTCCATATTTTTGCTTTCGCTTATTCCAATCAAAATCAGGAAACCCTACTTCCTTAAATACAGTACTATCTGCTAGGCCCAAGAGTTTCGAACCAGGGAATCCTCCATATTTTTTAATGCCTATTTTTATCGCATTTACGCACATTTTTTGAAACTCCGAGTATTCGAGATCAATTGAGTTCTTTTTTATTTGATCTTCCATTGACAGCTCATATACTGTTTGAAGGTATTGAAAATTCACTTTCTTTAAATATTTGGCTCTTTGGGTTTGATATGCCCGAATCATACTAGTGTCGGTGACCAGTTGGGTATACAAATCTTGAGTTAGCTTGATGTTTTTAAAATAATCAGGCTTTAATCCATTTTCATAACCTTTCAGCAGATACCCCATGAAAGGCTTTTTATTATGAAGCGCTAACTGGACAGCATTAATGGCATCCTTGGCAAAAATATAATTGAATGAAGAAAAGGCCAGATCATAATAATAAAAGGCACTGTCTATCTTTTTATGTGCAAAAAAACATTCTTCCGCGTGATTGATGAAGCGATGGTAAACACGATAGTCACCAGTCTGACCATAGGTGACGTAAATAATAAAAAAAAAGTAGATAGTTGTGCTAATTGGCTTCATATCAATGGGTTTTAAAATCACTCAATCACCTCCCCCCGATCTGCGACACAATCGTCCCATCCTCTATCCTATCATCCTCCGCCAACAAAAACGCCTTCGACAAAATGATCGACAGTCCAGCATCCCCCTCAAACGGCAAAAAAACATTCGGCCCTAGGGCTGGCTTCGAGCGATCCGGCACGATGCACAAGTACTGATCGTTCGGCTCCATCAGGATATTGGTGCTGCCGATGTGGATTTTGTAGGTCCGCAGCTTGCCTTTCACCACCAAAAAGCGGTCTTTGATTTCTGCTACTTTATTGATTTTTAAACGGGGAAGCAATTGCGTCAAAATCTCTTTTCGCGTTTTAGCCAGCTCCGACAAATCGCCAAAGGAGTAAGCCTGCCAATAATCCCGGTAAGCGGGTATGCCACCTGAGTCGCTCCAGGTTGGGTCGTTGCCCACGCTGGCTACACCCACAAAAAGATCGACATCACGCATGACTTCCGAAAAAGCAATGACTGGAACATCAATCAGATTACAAGGTTGATCATTGCCCGTTTTGACAAAACGCACCTGATCGGTGGCTACATAATGCCAAATTCCGGCATCGTTGAACGCCTGATCGGCATTGACTTCGTTGACCCAGAATTCGGTGCGCAGGCCGTATTCGGGCAAGTCCAAACTAGCCGCTTCATTGTATCGCCCATCGTCGTAGGCACCCATGAGGGCGTATTTCCAACCCCGGCTTTTGGCCAGGGAGTTGAATTGGTGTTGTTTGAGCACGTGTGCGGCCATGCGGTTGCTGTACACGCGGGTGTTGACTTCGGCCTCGGTGAGCAGATACACTTCGCGGAAGGCTTGTTTGAAAGGCTGCTGAATTTGTTGCGTTTGTAAAAAATTGCGCCAGGCTTGGATGGTGGCCAGGCTTTCGCCTACCGGGTGCCAAAGCGAAACGGTGCAGATTTCATCGGGGATAAAGGTTTCCCCTTTTTCATTGGTCCATTGGCCGCCTTGGTAAATGCCAGTTTGAATAAGTCCTTCCTTTTCAAAGCGCCAAATGATCTGCTCGTACAGGTAAGACAAGAGTCCATGAGTGAACAACATGCTGTAAAAATAGCCCCATTTGAGCTGACGATTCACCCGCAACATCCGATCGAGACGATCCTTCTGAGTGATTAGGGTTTGTTCAATCTCTTTGGCTTCGTTGCGCAGGTCTTTTAATTCCGCCGCAAATTGAGTTTTTACACTGGCGGGGATGGATTTTTGCGGGCTGCCGTCGGGTTTGTACCACTGGGTTTCGGTTTTGCCTATGCCTGTGATGCGGAGTACCGCTTTGAAATCTCCAAATTGCTGTTCCTTTTGTCCATTTTGCAGGTCGTAGTCGGGTACGGCCAGGTCTTCAATCTCGTGTTTGGGGACTTTTTTTTCAGCAGCGGCATCATCGAGGTATTTTTCGATGAGTTTTTGGGTCGAATTTTGTTTGATCCTGAATTTCAGGCCAGACAATTGAGCAACGCCGTAAAGCCCAGCGGCTTTGTACAAAGTATACAGACAGGCGTTGCCCACTGCTGCTGCAGCAGGGCCCTGACCAGGGATTTTTCGGTAGCTGCGCTCAGCAAGGCGGGAGAGCAGATGCAAGGTATTTTTGTCTTCCAGGTGGCTGGCCATCCAAATGAAACCCTTGATCTCATCTATGGTCACAGAATCCAAAAAATGATAGGTGGTATACGTATAGGTATGCGTGATGTAATTGTTGACGTGCTCTTCTTTGCGCTCCTTCAAATTCCCTAAAAACAGGAACCAATCATTTAGCATGTTTTTAAACGCAGGCATACCCAAGGCTTCCATCAAAGGTTTTGCCGTAGCAAGATATTTTTGGGTGGGTTTACCCCCTGAGGCTTTTTGCGCATGGGCAATCAAAGGATACCAGTACTCCCGGTGCTGAAAATCTAGTCCTTCTATTTTATCATTGGCGTATTTCGCAAACTCGTCGGAGCCAAAAAAGCGAGTAGGAATTACGCTTGGTTTGACACTTTCACCAGTTTGCAGGAGTACATCCAACTTGCCAATCAGTTTTAACCTTTCTTTCTCCTGGTAGTAAGCTTTAACCCCTTCCAAGTGAGCCTTGAGCACCTGAAGTGCTTTTTTGAAGTCTTCACCTAAAACTTTGCCAGAATATTGCTTTTCGACCTGATTCATCATCAAACCAATTGGCCAATTCATTGCATTGTTGTCGCTGTACTGTTTTTGATCAAAAAACAGTTGAAGCAACCCTTGCACTTCTTGTTCATTCATTTCCAGTTTTGCCCGAAACAAGTGTTGCAGAAAAGCTTCTTGAAAACGTAACTTTTGATAGGTGAGATTGTCAGGGGCGTAACCAGATTTCCCTTCGTAACGTGCAATTTGTTTGACTAGATAATGTATAAATTCAACTCGCTGGGCATCTGGCCATTTAGCCACCCCTTCCAGATAAGTTTTATACGTATTTATTTTGATGTCCCACAATTTCTCTTCACGTTCCTTCATTTCTTTGATGGAAGCCAAAATCACTTCATTGTGGGCTTTCAATAAGCTGCCCGGTTCAACTGAATTGCTGAACAGCTCTCTGATGTAGTCAAAAAAAGCCATATCTATCCTCCTACCAATGGGGTGAGTTTAACAAAATTGATGCTGGTATCTGCTTTCAACTGTACTTTTTGCTCCAAATCTTCACTTTGCACATCATCGATCAGCACGAAATAGCCATTGTTTTGAAAGGCGTGCAGGGCAACATACACTTGCTTTTCGGCGTCGATGCGCTTTTTGTCCTTGAGTTTGTAGCCGTTCAGGGTTTGCTCTGCTTCTGAAGGGATGACCAGGCCGCGAAAATATTCACCCTGCTTTTGGTTGTATTCCTCCACTTCCTGGTTTACCCTGGCAGTGATGATGTCTTTGACCGTCACCCATTCCGTGGCAAACTCCAGTTCGATTTTTTGCAATACTTTACCCGTAAAGGAAGCGTCAGCAACTGAGATCAGCATGTTTACTTTTTTGTTTCAAAAAAAATATAAACCCAAATTTGAAACAATAAATTTATCAAAACAAGGCTTTCTAAATTTTATTTACTCAACACCGGCACCTTACTCACCTTCACCTCAAACTTCCGCGCCACCGGCACGTCCCTTTCCTCCAAATACTCCTCCTGCCGATAGGTTTTCACCAATGCCACTGCGATGATCCGCACTCGGGCATCAATGGCTTCGATGTAATTGTCGTTGGCCATTTCAAAGGTCAGGGTGCCCTGAGTATAGGTGTTGTGGCGGGCGTAGGCGGTGGGGCCATCGCCCTGGTCGAGGACTTTGGCGTCTTTGTTCATCACGCGGTATTTGATGTTGTTGCCGCCACGGGGTACGGTGAAGTAGCTCACGCCATCCAGCGCCAGGGACGCCAGGGCGCCGTAGGGCCCAGCGAGGTAGCCCAGTTTGCCAGCTGCACTCACTGCATTTTTGCCCAAGGTCGCCAGGCGGTTGGCTTCGCTGTATTGCTTTTCGGCCTGATCTCCCGAACCGATCCAATAGGCCCAGGCGATGACTTCGTAAGAGCGGTCGGTTTCGTATTTGTTGCTGGGCAAGGTGACGGGCACTTTGCTGGAGGTAGAGCCCGACCAACTGGCTTTGGCGGCAATGCGTTCGGTTTTATCGGCCAAACTCACAATGGCGGTATCGGTACGCGCCAGCACCCGGCGGGTTTGTTTCACCATTTGTTTTTCAAAGCGGGTTTCGTTGTTTTGGTAAACGGTGTCGAATTTTTCGACCCATTTCACTGCCGTTGCGAAGGTGCGGGTCTTTTCCGTTTGGGGAATGCGTTTGATTTGAACCTTGATGGTGCGGTCTTTTTTGGTGTCGCTGCGAAAGCGGAAACGGTACACGGCGGCTTTAGGTACTTCGAGGGTTTTTTCTTTGACCGCTGCGGTGTTCACTTCTTTGTACTTGACATTGCTGGGAAATTCGGTGATTTCAACCTCCGCCAGTACGGCGCCCACATTTTCACTGAAGCTGAAGACGATTTTATCGCCTGCCGCGAAGCCATAAAAGAGTTCTTGTTCTTCTTTGTTGGAGAACTGCAAGCTGAGGTCGCATACTTCGACGGGTTTGGGGCTCGCCGTCTTGTTTTGGGCGTTCAAGTGGAAAGAGCAGCAAAGGAGCAGAAGGAAAAATAGGTTTTTCATAGGAGTATTAAATTCAGAATGATCGTTTTTATGTTTTTGGAAACGAGTTGTCACGGGTTTTTAATTTTACTAAAGCGACATTTTTTTATCACAAAGGAAAAATAAAGAGGACACAGAGGACACAGAGTTAGACGTTGACAAAGTATAACTTGTAAGCTCAATGCTCTGTCAACGTCTAACTCTGTGTCCTCTGTGCCCCTTTGTGCTTTCTTTGTGACAAAAAATGTCGCTTTGGTCAATTCATAGCTTAGTGACCCAACCGTGTAGACAGTTACGCCCGTGGCACTTCTTTTTGCAAAAACACCTTCCCCGGGATACAAGGCCCAAACACCGATTGCCCATCCCACATCCCTTCGAGGTACCAGGTGGTGTCTTTTTTCTTCAGCGTGAGGGTACCCCATTTGAGGCACCAGGCCATTTCTTCGAGTTTGGTGTACTGGACGATGCGGTTTTCTTTAAATACAACGGTGTTGCCTTTTACTTCGCCCGTAAAAGCCATTTCGGCGTGTACTTTTTCCACACTGACGTAAGTGGTGCCCGTGATTTTATTGCCTTTTTGCTGGATGCTTATTTCGCAGTAATATTTTTGACGAAACCCACCTTCTTGTTGGGTCAAGACCCCGACCCATTTGCCATTCAATTCGTTGTTTTGAGCGGTTAAGGCCAGGCTAAAACTCAAAAAGGCCAACAGTATCAGATTCTTCATATTTCAGGTTTGGGATTCAATTTAAATTTATTCTTCCTCACTTGCTTGATGTGCATGATCTGGATGATGAAAAAAACTGAAAATGGTCTTGCCATAGTGTCTTTCCTGCAAATAATTGGGGTGGTTTTTATAGGTATGGTGGGGGTTGTGCTCCATCACGAACCAACCCTCTGGCCGTAGTAGCTTGTATTTGAACACAAAATCTGGAATGGTATCCATCGTATCCAGGGCATAAGGTGGTCCAGCAAAGATGTAGTCGTAGTCCTCTCCAGAACTCTCCATAAAGCGGAATACATCCGAACGAATGATGCGGATATTTTCGGTGATTTTTAAGGCTTCGGCTGTCTTTTTAACAAAATTAATGGCGGACTGAAACTTGTCCACGTAGGTTGCATCGGTACAACCCCGCGAAATGAACTCGTAGCAATGGCTGCCCGTGCCCCCAAACAAGTCCAGCATTTTGGTTTCCTCAAAATCAATGTTGTTGTTGAGGATGTTGAACAGGCCCTCTTTGGCGTAGTCAGTAGTTGGTCGGGTAGGCCAGTTGTCGGCAGGTGGATCGAACCGCCGCCCTTTAAATTTTCCTCCAATAATGCGCATGGTGATTGATTATATTCCAGCTACCAAATCCACATACAGATGTTCGGGAATGGCGCTCAATTTGGTTCCGGTCCGAAATCCGGTCGGTAATTTTACATAGTGCAGCGACTTGACGTAACGTTTGATCTGGCGGTGCAACTCCGACTGTTCGCTGTAATGCCCACAAATCCACAGCGGGGTGTACTCCGTGCCCAAACGAAATTGATCAAATACCAGCAATAAAAAATAGAGCGCGTCCCGAGGGGTTTGATAAGAAAACGAATTGCAAAAAATCAATTGTCCTTCGTGGAAATAAAAAATGAACACCCGATTGGGCATGAAATAGGCTGCAATGTTGTGTGGCGTCTCTAGTCGACTGCGCAACAGCGGCGCCAATGCGCTCACACAATGGATGTACTCAGCTTCGGGTTGGATGCCGTTGAGCCATTCCTGGCACACTTTGGGTACCTCATACACGGCATTGACCGGATAACCAGGAATGACATCAGTGTGCACCAACGCATTGCTGTCCGGCGTGGTCAGGTGCTGCAGGTATGTGCTGCGTTCTTCAGTTCCATACCATTGCGCTGGCACCAGGGTGAAAGTAGGCGCAACCACCATAGCTCTTACCGCCCGGTAATTGCGGGTCAGCATTTCACGAGGAGCACTTAGGTTGCTCAAAAAAGCGGCCCAATCCACTTGCCCCTGTGCATTTCGATCCAAAGCATGGTGCTGGTAGGCCTGGATCTTGAGCTGGTTGTCTACTACCGCATAGCTGAAGCTGTCCGTCCCGAAAACAATGGATAACTTGCACAGTGCCGAGATGTGCGGCGAGTAGTTGTCCTCAACGATGTCGTACTTGATACTAGCCAAATGCCTGCAATTGTCTTGGAGTTGAGGAGTTGAGAAGTTGAAGAGTTGAGGCTACCGCGAACGATTTATACCTCAACTTCTCAACTCCTCAACTCCTCAACTATGATTTATTTATTTTCCCATCTTACAAATCCCATCAAACCGAGCACCATCTTCAATGGCCAAGTTAGCCGCCGTGATGTTGCCGGTAACCACTGCGGTTTTGTCCAATTGTAGGAGGCCAGATACTTCCACATCGCCGCTGACGAAGCCCATGATCATGGCATCGCGTGCCCGAATGTGGCCTTCTACCCTACCCTCTTTTCCAAGCACTAGTTTTTTCTCACAGGAAAAGTCGCCAACTACTACTCCGTCGAGGCGAACGTTTTCTCCAGATTGAAAATTTCCTTCTATTTTTGTGCCTTGTGCAATCACGCAGCTGCTAAAACCATCACTTGGTGTAAGGTTGGAATAGGACATGCTTGGGCTGTCTTTTCTGACTTTGCTTGCTGCAGTAGACATAAAACCGTGTTTTTAGGATTTTTTTGAAAATGACATCTTTTCAGTCAAATCCGATGTTCTTGGGAATGATTTCAAATATCGTTGGCAAATTAAGGCCAATTTTTAATAATCTGTACCTATGTCGCTTACAATTTTAGCCATTGAGTCTTCTTGTGATGATACTTCTGCCGCAATTGTGCGCGACGGGCAGGTGCTGAGCAACAAAACGGCCAACCAGGAGATCCACCAAATCTACGGTGGCGTCGTACCCGAAGCGGCCTCGCGGGCGCATCAAATCAATATTTTACCCGTAGTTGAAACAGCTATCCGGGCTGCGGGCATCGATAAAACGGAAATTGACGCGGTAGCCTTTACCCGGGGGCCCGGGCTGATCGGCTCTTTGATCGTGGGGGTTTCTTTTGCCAAAGGTTTTGCCCTCAGCCGCAATTTGCCGCTGATTGAGGTCAATCACATGATGGCGCATGTATTGGCGCATTTTGCCGAAGACCCCAAACCCCAATTCCCCTTTCTATGCCTGACAGTATCGGGCGGGCACACCCAAATCCTGATTGTCCGGGACTACCTCGACATGGAGCTCATTGGTCAAACCATCGACGATGCTGCTGGTGAAGCTTTTGATAAAACCGGAAAAATGCTGGGCCTGGACTACCCTGCTGGCCCCATCATCGACAAATTGGCCAAAGAAGGAACGCCACGTTTTACTTTTCCCGAGCCCAAAATCCCTGGGCTGAACTTCAGTTTTAGTGGGCTCAAAACGTCCATTTTGTATTTTTTGAAAAAACAGGTTGCCGAAAATCCAGCTTTTGTACAAGAAAATCTGGCGGACATCTGCGCCTCGGTACAGGCGCGCATCGTCAGCATTTTGATGAATAAATTGCGCCAAGCCGCAGAAGAAACCGGGATAAAAGAAGTCGCCCTGGCGGGAGGGGTTTCGGCCAATTCGGGTTTGCGACAAGCGCTGGTCGAGGAAGGTCAACAAAAAGGCTGGAATACCCATATCCCCAAGATCGAGTATTGTACCGACAATGCGGCCATGATTGGCATTACCGGATATTACAAATTTTTGCAGGGGAAATTTGTGGGGCACGAGGTTTCGCCCCTGGCCAGATGGGAGCTTTCAACACCAGTTTTGTAATATCCAATGTTATAATGTATCTTTATTTGTACTTTAACGCAAGAAGTTGCGTTTTGAAACGAATAAAGTATGATTTCTCTCCATATCTTTATACTTTATTCACCCTAATCAGAATCACTGTTTTTAATTGTAATCACATGAAGAAAACCATCATCCTTGTCCTCAGTGTCCTCGTTGCGACTACTACGATTTTTGCCCAAGGCGGCATCGAATGGAGCGTGAATCCACAAAACCACGCCAATGTAAACATCCCGCTGCGCAAACCTGGCCGGGACGGTGACTTACCATTGTTGCCCATTGGCTACATCAACATCAGTCAATTTTCAGCGAATGGGCTAAGCATGCCGACCAAAGGCCCCAAAGGTTACCTCTTGTTGTTCATTTTTGACGTATCAATTCAAGGCCGTCAGAGTGAGATCGTTCACCAAGGCCAAACCCGCAAAGGAATTTGGTCGATTGCTCAAATCCTCGACCCCGGCCAGCCTGCTTTTCCGGGCGATTTAGGCCGTAGTTTTACCAATACCCCTGAGAGTCCGGGTGCGGTAGTGCGTGGATTCTTTTGGGACGATCGCACCGCTCTGATCCGTTATCCAACCCATGCTGAGGCGGCCAATAGTGTAAAGAACTAAAATTACTGGTTCTAGGATACCTTAATCGTTGACCATGAATATCGTGTTTTGGATATTGTGGAGCATCAACCTGGTGTTGACCTTCATCGTCATTTTAGCCGCCATCTACCGGGAAAATGCTGGAGCTTTCAACAATGAAAACTACACTTATGCCTTAGTCCTGATGCTGCTTTTAGTAGGCAGCATCGTGGTGCGCTACGTCTTACAGTGGCCACAGTTGAGCGTGTTGCTGGCTGCGCTGCCGCTGTTGATTGCACTGATCATGTATTTTTTAGACCGCTAAGATTAATTTAGGGCCGCTTCCCATTTTTCCTGATCGAACCCCAGCAAAATAATTTTGCCATCCTGCTCTACCAGGGGCCTTTTGATCATGGAAAAGTTCTCGGGGATCACTTGGATGGCGCTGGGTGCATCCACTACACTGTCCTTTAGGGCTTGAGGCAGTTCCCTCCAGCTGGTACTGCGGGTATTCAAAATTTCTGTCCAATCTTTTTGCTGCATCCAAGCTTCCAATTGAGCATTGGAGGGGCCTTGCACTTTGTAATCGCAAAAGGAATAACTCAATCCCTTTTTGTCCAACCACTTGAGTGCTTTTCTGACTGTATCACAATTGGAAATTCCGTAAACTGTTAGCATGGTTTTTACCGCGTTAAGTTGATGCTTATTCTCATCCAAAGGTACACGAGAAAAAAAAATTACAAAAAAATAATTCAATGTATAAACATTAATTGTCTTTACAACGTTATCTTTGCATCAATCAATTTGCAACCATTAAAACAAAAAAATATGGCAACCTGGAGCATCGATCCATCCCACTCAGAAATCACTTTCAAAGTACGCCACCTGATGATTTCTACTGTTAAAGGTAGTTTCAGTCAATTTGATGCCACCCTCGAAGGTGATGAGAGCAATGATTTCGCCGATGCAAAAGTTACTTTCAGCGCCGATGTAGCTAGCATCAGCACAGGTAACGAACAACGTGACGGGCACTTAAAATCCCCTGATTTTTTTGCTGCTGAAGAATTCCCAAAACTGTCTTTTGTATCGACCGGTATCGAAAAAGCTGGGGATAAAAAATACAAATTGCACGGAGATCTCACCATTCGTGCCACCACCAAACCGGTTGTGTTGGATGTAGAATATACTGGTTCAATGGTAGACTTTTATGGCAATACCAAAGCTGGTTTTGACATCAAAGGCAGCATCAATCGCCTCGAATACGGCTTAAGCTGGAACGCAGTCACCGAAGCTGGTGGTATCGTGGTGAGTGATGAGGTGAAGCTGGAATTGGATGCGCAGATGACGAAAAATTAAAGATGAAAGATGAGAGATGAAAGATGCTACCGCAGCGTTCTTGACAATAACCTTGTATAAGTCTCTGCGGTAGCATCTTTCATCTTTCATCTCTCCTCTTTAAACTACATTGGTCTCCCCGAAATATATCCCTCCAAAGAGGAAACCAAATTCTGGTATTGGGAGAGAATCGCCTGAAAAATATCGGAAGAAGAAATCATGCCCAAAACCTGATCGTCGACCACTACCGGCAAATGCCGAAAATGTTTTTCGGTCATGATGGTCAGGCATTCTTCAATTTTGGCTTGAGGTACTACGGTAATAACCGGGGAAGTCATCAAATCCTTGACCAAGGATTCTCGGGAGGGTTTTCCCTTCAAAATTCCTTTGCGAGCGTAATCCCGCTCTGAAAAAATACCCACTAATTTTGGCCCTTCCATCACCAATAGTGCGCCGATGTTGTGTCGTGCAAGTTCTTCAAGTGCAGTATATACCGAAGCATCCGGTGAAATGGCTAAAATTTCATTTCTCAATTTTCGATCTAAAATCTGTTGTACTTTCATCCTTGGTAAATTTGTGTGTGTGCGAAGGCTCTTACTCTCAATGATAGTTATTTTTTGACAATAGAAAAAGAGCCTTAGAAAAATTTACCAAAATCTGAATCATATTTAGATCACTTCTTCCAAAATCCGTTCCACCACAAAAGACAAAGTGCCCAATAATTTGGAGCGATCGCCCAGTTCTGAAACCTCAATAGACAAGTCATTTTTAAAGTCTGCCAGGCAATATTTGTTGATGGCTTGTTCAATAGGGTTGATGAAAAACCGGCCCGCCTTAGCCAAGATCCCATCCACGATCAAAATCTCGGGATTGAACAGGTGTACTGCGATGGACAAACCACGCCCCAATTGAATCCCAATTTGGTGCAACAAATCGATGGCAAAGCCATCTCCTTCGTTCGCGGCATTCACTACGCTTTCAATATTGACCTCTGCATCGCCCAAAGTGGCTAGTTTAGACGCTTTGCCTTGTTTGATGCCTTCTTTTACTTTTCTGAGCAGGGTTGAAGCCGAAGTAGTGACGTCCAAACACCCAACTTTGCCGCACTGGCACAATTCTCCATCTGGGTCCAGTTGAATGTGGCCCAACTCTCCGGCAAAACCGGAAGCTCCATTCAGCAATTCTCCATTGACCATGATCCCCAAACCTACTCCCCAGTCAATGTTGATGGCTAAAACGTGCTTTTTGCCACGTCCCAAGCCAAAGCGGTATTCTCCGAGCACGGTTGCTTTGGAGTCGTTGATAACGTGAGTAGGCACTCCAAATTCCTCTTCCAATACCGATTTGATGGAGCCCTCACCTAGTACAATGGGATAGGTATAGTTGTGACCAGTTTCTGGATTGATCAAGCCTGGCATCGACACACCAATCGCCATTAAGGAAGGATGAGGCAGGTGCAGGTCTTCCAAAAATCGGGAAATTTCCTCGCGCAGGCGGTTTGAAAAATCTGGATTGCGCTCGATGGGCAGATTGATGTCTTTTTCCTGCAATACTTCATTTTGCAGGTTAAAAGCCATCAACTTGGTCGCATGGGTTGAAATATCTAGGATCAGCACCCAATGGTAGTCGGGGTTCAAGGCGTAGATAATGGGTTTACGACCAAACTTGGCTGCACCAATTCCTCTCTCTACAATCCAATTTTCGTGATTAGTCAGCTCGTCCACCAGTGTTGTCGTGGAAGGAACACTGGTATTCAACAAGCGGCTCAATTCGGCCATTGTGCTCGATCCAGAGAAATACAGCTCACTGAGGATACTGCGTTTAAGGCGACTTTTTTTGATGTCAATAATCGACGCCTTGAGGTCTTCTACTTCAGCCATAACAAACAAAGATCAATGATGATGAAGGTTATTCATTAGCTCGCCAATCCGGATTGGTTTGAGCTTTGAGTAAACTTACCTCCTATAGATTACCGTTTCTAAGCAGACAAAAGTGCCATTTGAAAGCTTGAAAATACTTCATCTTTTGGCAACGAGGTAGCCATACCACTTTAAATACCACAATCAATGCCAATTTTATTATTTTTTGGCAAATTACTACATTTGGCATCGACCAATTTCACTTCGCAAATACTCTTTTTATGAAAAATTGCTTGCTCTTGCTGTGGGTTATCGTTCCAGGACTGATCTGGGCTCAAGCTCCCGACCGCACGATGTACTACTCCCAAGCTGCCAACCATTTTGAAGAAGCACTGGTACTGGGCAATGGCCGCATGGGTGCTACCCTTCATGGCGGCGTTCAATCCGATAAAATTTTCCTCAACGAAGCCACACTTTGGGCTGGAAGCCCTGTAGATCCCTATATGAATGCCGAGGCGTACAAACAGCTTCCCGCCGTGCGGGAGGCCTTGCGCAAGGAGAACTACCGGGCAGCCGACAGCCTCAATCAGCGGCACTTACAAGGCAAGTATTCCGAATCCTACGCTCCTTTGGGCACTTTGTACATCGACATGGCTCACGCTGCCGAGGCCAAAAATTACCGTCGGCAACTGGACCTGAGTACGGCCATTTCGAGCACGACTTACCAGCAAGGGGAAGTCACTTATACCCGCGAGTATTTCATTTCCTACCCGCAGCAAGTAATGCTGATCAAATTGAGTGCCAGTCAGGCCGGCAAGCTGAGTTTCAAACTCCGCTTCAATAGCCTGCTGCCCAATCAGGTCAAAACTGAGGCCAATGTACTCAGTGCCAGTGGAAAAGCGCCTTCTCACGCCGAACCCAACTATCGTCGATCCGCCGATCCGATCCAATACGACCCACAAAAAAGCATGCGCTTTTTGACTTTGGCCAAAATCATCAAAGCCGATGGCAAAGTAGTTCGTACGGATAGCACCGTTGGTATCCAGGGCGGTCGCGAAGCCATCATCATGGTTTCGATTGCCACCAGCTTTAATGGTTTTGACCAAAATCCGGCTACCAATGGCAAAAACGAAGTAGCCCTGGCCAATGAGTGGCTCAAAAAAGCAGAAAAAATCAGCTACGCCAGCATCCGGGCCGCGCACATCAAAGACCACCAAAGTTTTTTCAATCGGGTGGAACTGCAATTGGCTGGCCGCAGCAGCAATGCCAGTTTGCCTACCGACGAGCGTTTGAAACGTTTTGCGGAAGGTGCCAAAGACCCTGATCTGGAAATTTTGTACTTCAATTTTGGCCGTTACCTCCTGATTGCCAGTTCGCGTACGCCCAATGTGCCCGCCAATTTGCAAGGCATTTGGAACCACCAGATTCGCCCACCCTGGAGCAGCAATTATACCATCAACATCAATACTGAGATGAATTATTGGCCAGCGGAGTCCTGCAACCTCTCGGAGTTGCACCAACCACTCCTAGGCTTTTTGGGCAACCTGGCTAAAACAGGGGCCGTCACCGCCAAAACCTTTTACAATGCTGGCGGCTGGTGTGCTGCCCACAATACGGACATCTGGGCCATGAGTAACCCAGTGGGGCATTTTGGAGAAGGTTCGCCCAGTTGGGCCAACTGGAACATGGGCGGGGCCTGGCTGGCCACCCACTTGTGGGAGCACTTTGACTATTCGCGAGACACTACTTGGTTGAAAACCTATGGTTATAACCTGCTCAAGGGCGCATCCCAGTTTTGTTTGGATGTTTTGGTAGACGATGGCAAAGGCAACCTGGTCACCTCCCCTTCCACTTCCCCCGAGAACATTTTCATCACCACCACGGGGTACAAAGGCGCTACACTTTATGGAGGCACTGCCGATTTGGGGATGATCCGCGAACTTTTTGCCCAAACCATTGCTGCGGCCAAAACGCTCAACCTGGACGCCGATTTTCAGCAAAAACTAACTACCGCACTGGGTAAATTGTACCCTTATCAAATCAGCAAAAAAGGGCACTTGCAAGAGTGGTACCACGATTGGGCCGATGAAGACCCCAAACACCGCCACCAATCCCACCTTTTCGGTTTGTATCCCGGCCACCACATCAGCGTGGATCAAACCCCGGAACTAGCCGCAGCCTGCAAACAAACCCTGGAGGTAAAAGGGGACGAAACCACCGGCTGGTCCAAAGGCTGGCGCACCAACCTCTGGGCTCGCCTGCGCGATGGCAACCGCACCTACAAAATGTACCGCGAGTTGATGCGCTACGTTAGCCC
>JAIYAV010000191.1 GCA_027488855.1 Saprospiraceae bacterium | reverse complement strand
TGATCAATGGCCTTTTGCTCTCCGTAAATTTTGGTCAACCCTTTGACTGTTACCGACATGCTCTGTTGTTTAACAAACTCTGATGGATTTGCGCGCAAAACTATAAAAGTACAAGCATTTCCAACTAACTTATTTTGAACTTGATCCTAACGGAAAAATTAGGGGTCTTCAGTATGTGGACAACAAATTTTGTTAATGTCCGTATGGCTACTTTTTCAACCCACCATTTGTAACCCAGGGAACATTTCTGCCCTATAAAGCTACCTACTTTTGTCCCGAATATTAGCGATCAGCTGTCAGCAATGAGCGATCAGCCAAATTCATCACTCATCATTCATCACTTATCATTAATAAAACACCTAATCATGCCAAAAATTTCAATTTCCTTGATCCTTGCCCTAGTCGCTGCGGTCATCATGTTGCAAACCTTGTATTTCAAGTTTACGGCCCACCCGGACAGTGTCTACATTTTTACCCAATTGGGAATGGAACCCTACGGTCGCATTGGGATCGGGGTAATGGAACTGATTACCTCTATTTTGCTGCTGATACCGCGTACCCGGCCATTTGGGGCAGTGATGGGTGTTGGCATCATCAGCGGGGCTTTGTTTTTTCACCTGACCAAACTAGGCATCAATGTCAACAACGATGGAGGTACACTTTTTGGCCTGGCTTTAGCCTCCTTTGTTTGTTGTGCCATTCTAGTGATCCTGGAACGCAAAAAACTGCCGATTCTCAACAAGTTATAGAGCGATAAAGTGCACGGATGGTTGGGTTGAAGCGGGATGTTTTTTCCCAACCATCCGATTGACTTCAAAAGCATAAACAAGTTTTTACTTTTTATAGCACTACATCAAAATGGGGTTGTTGAGGCTAAATTATTTATGTACCTTTACTGACGCCTATATAATCCTGCTATGATGAAATTTATATTGACTGCTCTCAGCATCCTGTGCTTTTCTCATTTTTTGCTTGCCCAAGATGCCGTTGCCGACAAAAAAGGGCAACTCAACCAGTATCTTTCTCAAGCTCAACAACTCTCTGCTCAAGGCAACCATTCACAAGCTGCTGAAGTCGGTGAAAAAGCAGTAACCATTGCTACCGAGCTTTACGATTTCTCCTATTTGGCGACTGCCCTCAATGTGTATGGCAAAGCCTTAAACGGCATGGGTGGAAAGCAAAAAACCAAGGCCATTGCCAATTTGGAAAAAAGTTTGCAGCTGGCTAAGGGTAAAAAGATGATCGAGCTACAGAAAGAAAACCTGGAAGTATTGTCCATCATCGCCCGGGAGCGGGGCAAAGACCGTGATCTGAAGGAATATACTGAGCAATTGATGGCCTTGAACGGAGTTGTAGTGCCAGTATCCCCCAAAAGCCCTACCATTAGTTTAGACAACAAATCGGTTCTCAAAGAAGAAAACGCCAAACTGTACGAGCAGGTCGCGGTATTGTCGTCGGAGTTGTCCAATAGCCATCATAATAAATCGCAAGGCCAGGAATCGCTCAATCGGGAGCGCCAAAAATTGGTGGACATCATCAGCACCCAGCAGGAAGCGATCAAGGACATGAATGAGAAGCAGGCCAAAGATGCCTTGCTGCTTATGCAACAAAAGAAAATGGTTGACTCTCTATCCTTTCTCAAGGCATTTGACTCCATCCAATTGGCCACCAATAAAATGGCTTTGAGCCAAAAAGACGCTGAATTAAAACTCAAACATAGCGAGCGCAACCTCTTACTGGCGCTTGCTGGGGTCATTTTTATCATCGCCGCAGGCTTGTACAACCGCTTCCTCAACATTAAGCGCAACAACGCGGTACTGGAAGAAAAAAACCGCATCATCCAAGATGAACGTCAACGTTCAGAAAACCTCCTGCTCAATATCCTACCTTTCTCGATTGCTGAAGAACTCAAAACACTTGGGCATGCCAATACGCGTAGGTACGACAGCGTGTCGGTGCTTTTTGCCGATTTTAAAAACTTCACCAACATTGCGGAAAAATTGACCCCGGAGGAATTGGTCTCAGAACTTGACTTGTGTTTCAGAGGTTTTGATAAAATCATGGGCAAATTTGGCATGGAAAAAATCAAAACCATCGGCGATGCCTACATGTGTGCGGGTGGTTTGCCCGATCCTTACCAGTCCAATCCCACCAAGGTAATCCAGGCCGCTTTTGAGATGCAAAACTTCCTGGAAGTGCTCAAAGAGCAACGGATGCGCGAAGGGCGGCCTTATTTTGAAGCCCGCATCGGCATCCATACCGGCCCCATCATTGCCGGGGTAGTGGGCGAAAAGAAATTTGCTTACGACATCTGGGGTGATACCGTGAACGTGGCTGCCCGGATGGAATCCAGCAGCGACGCGGGCAAAGTCAACATTTCCTCTTCCACGTATGAGCTGGTTAAAGACAGCTTTAAGTGTGAGTACCGGGGCAAAATCAGTGTGAAAAATAAAGGTGAGGTGGAGATGTATTGGGTGGAGAATTAAATTGTAACGGATAAGAAACAGATTTTAAGCCTTCATTACCTTACCGAATTTTGCTAAATACATGCGATTCGGACCATCCATTGCCTTGTAAGTGCAATACATAATTTCCATTGATTAATCCTTTCAAATCAATGCTGTGCAACGTTTGGGGTTGGGGGGCGAATGTACTTGCACTCAATACCTTACCAGTTGCTAATTCACAAATTTGAAATTGAACTTTATTTTCTAATGATAGGGGGATTTCAACCTGTAAAATTTCTGTGAAAGTTGGATTGGGGAAAATTCTGCTTTTTTTTGCCATCTGCTGCTTGGGGATCTCATTGACAGAAGTACTTACGGGCGATACTTTTATCAAACTTACGGCTCCGTTCGGGGAGATAAAGGATCCACCCAGAAGATAATGGCCTTTATCCAAATTGATCACTGTGGTAAATCTGGGATTCTCGAAGTTCGGAAAAAAGTTGGCAATAAATTTCCCGTTGTGATCAAGAATGATGTTTTTGTTTACGGCTCTTCCATTGTATTGATCAAAAGAACCACTTACCATAATCTGATCATGGGGCAATTTTGTAATCAGGGTTACGATGGACGGGCGATCCGGGTTGGAACCTAAATTTGCTTCAAAACTAGCCACGCTTTTGCCTAACGAATCTACTTTAAGCAAAAATGGGCGATTCACATTTTTGGAATCTCGAATATATCCTCCTATAATGATTTCCTTGCTTGGCAGTAAAACTGCTGAAGAACCATAAGCTTTTTTATCAAAATCTACTTTAAAATCAGAATCCCTGAGGCCATTAGGTAGAGCACGGACGATAACAGTAGAGTCCGAGTTATCATACCGTAGTGATTGACCAAAAATGAGTAATTTTTGATCTGGTTGAACCAAGAGCCCGTTGTATCGTACTAATGAATTAATATAAAGGTCATTATAATTGGCCTCGCGTGTTCCATTTGCTGAAAATCGAACCAATGTTTGACCACTATCTCCATTCCCAAAGCTATAAGCAACATTTTCTCCTGCATAAATGCGATCGTTTCCATCTACAGCCAAGTAGGAAATGTCAGTAATTCCTCCGAAATAAGGGTAAGACAAGGTTCGAATAAAATTCCCATCTTTAGCCACAATGTTTAAACCATTCAATTGCCCATCAAAGTCTGGCGTTTTTCTACTACCAATTACAATGTTTCCATTGGATTGCTGGCGAATCTTATTAATTCCTCGTTTAATATTGGCCAAATTAGAGCCAAAACTAGGATCAAGTTCACCGTTGGGCATTAAGCGAGCCAAGTGATTAATCCGGGAACCATTGACCAAGTGGAAAAAACCTGCAATGAGTATTTTTCCATCACTTTGCTGGAACGCATCAGATATGCTACCAGGTGTGTAAAACCCGATCGAAAAAGCGTTATCGTAAGTCGTGAAAATTTGTTCACCCGCTCTAATTCGGGCTATACCTGCTTTAAAATTGTTGCCAATTTGTGAGAATCGACCAGCAACTACAATTCGATCTTCTCCTTGACTTACTGCATTATATATGTAGTCATTAAAACCGATGTCTTCTCGTTTTGAGTAAGTGTTGATTTTAGGTTCAATTTCGTAATTGCTTTTTCCCAGCACTGCAAATTTGCTTTTACCAACAGGATGCATAAAAGCATAATCATTCTGCAAGGACTCAGCAAATATCCTTTTCCCATTTCGATCAAAAATAGTTACCGAACTGAAATTTGAGGCAAGGACGCCCAAGGTGCCATCGGCTAACAAGGCAATATTTCGAATGTTAAAGCTGAAAGTAGAGGTGAAAATTGGATTGTAGCTAGTATCGACGTTTCCTAAAGAGTCAATCCGATATATTTTCTGGGTTCGATTCCCAATCTTTAAGTCGGAACCGGCCAGAATGAGTTCATTACTTGATTGAAAGCCAATGTCATCAAGACTAACATTGCTATTTGGAGCAGTGGCAAATCTCAAAGTTGGAAAACCAAGGTCGGGTACACCATTGGGCAATAGGACTAAAGCTTGGTAAACTACACCGGAGGTCCCATCGGGTCGGGGTGAAAAGCCAGAAATAAATATTTTTCGATTGGGGAGTAGTTTTAATCTTCCTACACTAAACTTGTCCAAGACAAAAGGGGAGAAAGTATTGTCCAAACTACCGTCAGGATTTAAACGAAGTACATTTCCAAGGAATGTACCATTCTTGCTGGTGAAACTTCCAGCAATGATGATGCGGCCATCAGTTAGAACGGCTACTCTTCCAGGGCTGTTGCCCAGTTCAGTTGGGTAGTGAAAAGTAGTATCCAATTCGCCATTTTCATGTAATCTGGAAAAAAAACCAATCGGCTCATTGTCTACATAACCATTAATGGCAGAAGAAACCAATAGTTTGTTGTCCGCTTGAACGCCTACAACATTAGCACTACTGGATGCGCTCAATATGCGGGGAGCAAAAGCTAGGTCTATGGTTTGAGAAAAAGCTAAAGGATGGAGGATTAGGCAAATGGCAAAAGCTATTATCCTGTTCATTGGGGACGGTTTAGTGGATGTTTTTACAAATGTAGTGTTTTTAATTATAGCTTGGAAAAAATCACATTTTTCTTTTCGAAGCCATCGATTTTACTCATGCTCCCGCCCCTGAATTTTCCCCTTTTTCAAGCCAGCCTCTAGCGCCTTCATTTCTTCCAACTCCTTTTCATCCGGTTTGAAACTGAGCTTGCGCAAATCCGGCTTGCCCGCATCTACCCAAGCGCTGTACCAAGCGCTGCTCACCGCTTGGATGGAAGCCCGCCAACGGGCTTCAACCATGCCCCGCATCGCCTCCTGATACGCTTGTGCAAAGGCAGTACATTGGGTGCGGATGGTTATTCCCAGACGTTCTTCAAAACAAAATTGCTCATCGGGCCGCAAGGTTTGTTTCAAGCGTTTTTCGATCAGCAAAACCGAATCGACCAAACTGTTGCTCGCCAAAACTATTTTCCAATAATAATCCTGCGGATTGGAGATGTATTCTGCGACCCCCACAAAGTTGTCATATACTTTATCTGCAAATAATTCCGGGATGCGGCTTTCCCAAAAGCCGTGAATGCCGTTTTGATCCGTCAATTGGCCATTGTAGTTTTTGGTGGTGTGCAGCGGCACGTGGGCATCGCCAATGTAATGGCCAATTTCAGCGGACAAACGCAGGATGGCGGCCACATTGCGGGTATAAAAAGCCTCGGTCAGGCGGCGTTGCATGTGCAGGAGATTGTAGGGCAAAACGCCGTGTTCGGAAAGGCGATCTTCCGCAAAAATGCTGCGGCAGGGGAGAGGTGCGCCTAATAATTTGGCTAAACTGTCGGGCGCGACCTGCCAGTTTTCTTCGTAATACTGTGGAAAAATGTTTTCGTTGTAAAAACTTTGGTAGTCTTTCCAGTTGACACCCCTATTGCTGATGCTCCGATTGTTGTCGAGCCCAATCAGGCGTTGGTTTTCGAAGCGGGTAACCCCTTCTCCAATGATTTTTATGGTGTCGCCTTGCAAATCAACCATATAAACGTCGGTATAACGAGCCAGTGCCTCGTTCCAGCCCCTGGGTAAATCCGGAAAAGGCGCTTGGCCATACTGGTCCAGGTCGATGAAGTGCCGAGGGGCTTCGTGGCGGCTGGCGTAGCGGCGTTTGTCGGGATCAACGGCGTGTTCGGTAATGTATTCGATGTTTTGTTTGTAAAAAGGAATCAGCTCTGGAGGCAGCGCAAAAACGGCCAGGCGGTTGATGCGGCGGTGGCCAAAAAAACCCCAATCTGGCTCTGGCTCCGGGTCAGTTCCATTGGCGAAGCAAGTGATGGACAAGAGGAATAAGCAGGAAAAAAACTGGATTTTCATGGTGATATTTTTGGGCTACAAACCTGGCCCAAATTAGGAGGTTTCAGGATTATTTTGTGTAAGTAGGGCTATGCTTTTGTAAAAATAAGGCTGGCGCATTGCAATCATGCACCAGCCTTATTGACCTATTTCAAATTAAACCCAGCCTCCTTCACCTCACTGCTACTCGTGCCGACGAATACCACAAACTCACCCGGCTCGGCCACGAACTTCAATTCTCCGTTGTAAAACTTCAAATCTTCCACGGAAAGGGCAAAAGTCACCGTTTTGGATTCCCCTTTTTTCAAGGCGATCTTTTGGAAACCCTTCAGTTCCTTCACGGGTGGAGTTATGCTGCGTACCTTGTCGCGGATGTACAATTGCACCACTTCCTCGCCATCGTAATTACCAGTATTGCTCACCATCACACTGACGTTGATGACGTCTTTAGGAACCGCCATCGCTAGGGTATTTTTGCTCAATGTCACCGGGCTGTACTCAAATTTGGTGTAACTCAAACCATGACCAAATGGATACAAAGGGCTGTTCGGCACATCCAGGTAATTGGATTGAAACTTGGCAAAATCGACCCCATTACCGCCATAAGGCCGCCCGGTGTTTTTGTAGCTGTAATAAATCGGGATTTGCCCGGCATTGCGTGGGAAGGTCGCCGACAATTTCCCCGAAGGATTCACATCGCCAAACAACACATCGGCGATGGCATTGCCTGCCTCAGTGCCGCCAAACCACACGTTCAAAATGGCTGGGATGTTGTCATGCTCCCATTGAATGGCCAGTGGGCGGCCCGTGAAAAGCACCAATACGACTGGTTTGCCCGTTTTGATGAGCGCTTTCAACAAGTCGCGCTGGTTTTCCGGGATTTCAATGTCCGAACGGCTGGACGCTTCTCCAGTCATTTCCGCGGCTTCGCCCAGGGCTGCTACTACTACGTCAGCTTTTTGGGCAGTGGCTACAGCTTCTGCGATCATGTCTGCATCGCTGCGGGGGTCGCGGTTGGTTGGTTTGCCAAAGATACTCACGTTGGCATCCAGGCGGGCATCGCTGTAGATGTTGCTGCCACGGGCTTTGAGGATGGTCACATTGCTTGCTACACTTTTGATGCCTTCTTCGAGGGAAACACATTTGGTGAAGTCACCGGATACGCTCCAGGTACCCGCCATGTTTTCCTTGTTGTCGGCCAAGGGGCCGATCAACGCAATGGTGCCTTTTTTGGCCAGGGGCAAGGTTTGCTTGGCATTTTTCAGCAACACGAAAGATTTGCCTGCGGCTTTGCGTGCTTCGGCGCGGTGCTCGGCGGTGAAAATTTCCGTTTTGGCCCGGTTTTCATCACAATAGCGGTAAGGGTCGGTGAACAAACCCAGGTCGTATTTCATCTCCAAAACCCGGCGGCAAGCCAGGTCGATTTGAGCTTGAGTTACCTTTTGCTCCTTTAGCGACTTGCCTAGGGTATTCACATAACTTTCGCTAACCATATCCATGTCGTTGCCAGCCATCAAGGCTTTGGCCGCCACGGTTTGGACATCGCCCAGGCCATGGTTGACCATCTCGGTAATGCCCGTATAGTCCGAAACAACCAAACCTTTGAAGCCCCATTGGCGGCGCAGCAAATCGGTTAGCAACCACTTGTTGGCGGTGGCAGGTACGCCGTCAATTTCATTGAAGGAAGCCATGATTGACCCTGCTCCGGCATCCAGGGCAGCCTTGTAGGGGGGCAGGTATTCGTTGTACATGCGCACCTTGCTCATGTCGGTGGTGTGGTAATCGCGGCCAGCTTCGGAAGCGCCGTAGAGCGCAAAGTGTTTGACGCAAGCCATTATGGTATTGGTCTGGGCATACCCATTTCCTTGATAACCTTTCACCATTGCCCGAGCAATCTGCGAGCCCAGGTAGGGATCTTCACCCGAGCCCTCGGCAATGCGCCCCCAACGGGGATCCCGCGCAATGTCGACCATCGGGGAGAAGGTCCAACAGATGCCGTCGGCGGAAGCTTCTATAGCGGAAATGCGGGCCATTTTTTCAATCAAAGTCATGTCCCAACTGCTGGAGATGCCGAGAGGAATGGGAAACAAGGTGCGGTATCCATGAATTACGTCCATCCCAAAAATCATCGGGATTTTGAGGCGGCTTTGGTTGACTGCCAACTCCTGGGTCTTGCGGATGCGGCTAGGCGAAGAAATGCTGAAGATACCACCGATTTTACCGGCTTTGATTTTGGTTTCTACATCGGTGCTGACTGAGGAGCCAGTAGTGGCTTCGCCACCAACCACCAGATTCAATTGCCCCAGTTTTTCGTCCAGGGTCATTTTTTTCATCAAGCCGAGGATGTATGCCTCACGTTTGGCGAGGTAAGCAGCGTTGGGCTGTTGGGCAAAAAGGCTCAGCGCGGTGCTGAATGCTAAAAAGAGCGCGAGTTGATGCTTCATGATTAGGTTTGCATTAAGCTGATAAAATAAAAACAATTTTGAGGAATCAAGGTAAATCAAAGATTGATTAGGATTGGTTTTATGGTGAGATATTTATCAATGAAGTAGTCAGAGTGAGGTGTTGCTAGGTATGCAAAGCTACCTTGGAATACAATTGACCAGTTCTGGTTTGATGTTCTTTTTGTATCCAAGATTTTCAAAATAGTCCTTGCCGCACAATTCTTTTTCTACCAATTTTGTGGCTTCAATCAAAACAATTTAAGCTCAATACAAAGGATGAAACGGATGCGCTGCTAGCTGACCGAACAGTTAGCGTTTTGCCCGTATGTTTCTTTATTATCCATGATTCTCTAATTAAAACAACCTGAATGAGAACACCATTCATCCTAGCGTTGGGAACAACGATGGCCTTGCTGGTTTTTGCTTGCAAAAAAACCGAGGAAGCGCCCACCAATCTGACGGCTACTGTAACAGCATTGAGTTGCAGCACCGTTGTCTTCTCCAGCACCGCCACCGCGAATGTGGCCTACAATGGTACGGCTACACTGCCCTACACGGGTGGCAATGCGCAGGCTTATTTGGCTGGAGCAGCCATTGCATCAAGTGGAGTCACGGGCCTTACTGCCACGCTAGTAGCGGGTACTTTGGCCAATGGGGCTGGTAGCCTGACCTTTAATGTGGCCGGCACCCCTAGTGCCGAGGGAACAGCCAGTTTTGCCATCAGTTTTGGCGGACAAACCTGCGCAATTGCCTTGAGTGTAGCCAAAGCGAGCAGTACTACCGATTGTGGCACGGCGACCGGACTGCAAAAAGTAGTTTGCCTCGCAGAAACATTCAAAGCTACCCTGACTGCTACCCAGTTGGCCACACTGCAATTGAGCTACAGCAAAGCAGACGCGGTAAAATGGTCCAACCTTCCCCAAGCCTTGACCCAAACCAAACGGGTAGGGCTAGCCTTGAGCGGCCTGAGCGCTACCCAATTGACTGCCTTTAAAGCCTTGTTGGCTGCCGCAATGGGCACCAGTAGCAACGAAGGTTACGCTGAAGCCCTGGCGATTCTCGCAGCGGATGATTACCTCAGTGTCAATGGCGGCGGGTCAACCTACGGCTCTGGCAACTATTATGTGGCCTTTCTGGGCACCCCTAGCACTACAGGATTATGGGAGTTCCAATACGGCGGTCACCACATTGCCTTGTCGAATACCTACAATGGTGGTAAATTGGTGGGTGCAACCCCTTCTTTCCGGGCGGTTGAACCCTTCGCTCCGTTTAGCCAAAACAGTGTCAATTACGAACCTTTGGGTCAGGAAAGAGAAGCCCTTGCGGCGATGTTGACTGGTTTTAGCGACGCTGAATTGACCAGTGCTAAACTTACTACCACCTATAGCGATATTTTGTTGGGCCCAGGCAAGGACGGCCAGTTTCCAACCACCCGCGCTGGGCTGAAAGCATCCAGTCTTTCTGCAAGTAAAAAAGCACTGGTACTCGCCGCCATCAAAACCTATGTGAACGACATTGATGACGAGAATGCGGCTACAATTTTGGCCAAATACACCGCAGAACTGGACGATACCTACATCGCTTATTCAGGAACTACCGCGATGGAAACCAAAAACGATTACGTGCGCATCGACGGGCCGAATATCTGGATTGAATATTCTACCCAAGGGGGCATTGTCATCAGATCTGCCAACCACCCCCACTCGGTATGGCGCGATAGAAGTGGCGACTATGGCGGCAATTGATCGATTCCAACTGACCAGGGTCTGCGGCCTTGGTCAGTTGTTGTTGCTGCTCGGATTCATTTGGATGGGCTTGTGCCCGCTTCCCCTGGCCGCCCATCCAATGCCCAATTCTTTATTGCAACTGAAAGTGGGGTCTAAACAAATTCATGCAGACTTACAAATCCCCCTCAGCGAGCTGATGGCCGCCTGGGGATTGCAGGATGAAGCTGAATCTATTTCGTTTCTGGAGCGGTATGAACCAAGCTTGCGTCAGTATTTGCGCCAGCACTTTCGACCCAAAACCCTGCAAGGGCAAAAGTGGAGGGTGCAGGTGGGGGATATTGATTTGCTGAAAACCCAAAATCCCATCAACGGGGCCTATTCAGAAATACACGCTGAGTTGGAGCTAATTCCACCCAAGGGCGCAGACCTCCGGCATTTTAAGCTATACTATGATGTTGTAGTACATCAGGTGGTAACTCATACAATCATGGTGTCTACTTCACAAAATTTGGCCAAAGGGAAAACTGAACGCCAGTTGGGCACCATTCAACTGGACATTCCTTCAGGCAAAATATTGCCACTGGAGGTACAATTGGAAAAGGCCGATACCTGGGCAAGTTTTTCCAGGATGTTTCAGCTCGGGAAGGAGCACATTGCTGCGGGAACCGATCACTTGTTGTTTCTTTTGGCGATGTTGCTGCCCGCGCCTTTGCTCCATTCTGGACGGCGATGGGGGGCTTATGGAGGCCTGAGGTATAGTTTGGTCCGCTTGTTGAAGGTGGTTAGCGCTTTTACCCTTGGCCACTCTTTGACTTTGTTAATTGCGACACTGCGTTGGCTCAATCTACCTGTTCAACCCATTGAAATTTTAATCGCTTTTTCCATTTTGGTGTCCGCCATTCATGCTTTTCGCCCCGTTTTTGCGGGCAAAGAGCTATGGATTGCGCTGATTTTTGGGCTGATTCATGGTTTGGCTTTTGCCGAAACCTTGCAACAATTGGATTTGGATACACCACAATTGTTGCTCAGCCTTTTGGGCTTTAACCTGGGCATTGAATGGATGCAATTGGGTATAATTGGCCTATGTTTGCCGGCATTGCTCCTGCTCAGTCAGTGTGCAGTTTATCCGCTGTTCAGAACCCTATTTGCTGCTTTGGTAGCCATAGCTGCCTTCGCGTGGATGCTTGAGCGCATTGCTGGACAGGCAAATTTCCTAACCAGCGCCATATCAAGCGGGATCATTTATGCTCCTGGATTTCTAATTGGAATGACCCTGATGGCCATTGGGCTGTATTGGCGTGAGCACAAATCTTCAATGTTTAAACTACAAAACCTGAAATCATGAAGTTAGTCCGTTTTTTTCAACTCCTGGTGTTCCTGGCAATGATGCCCAATTTCCTCAGTTGCCAACCGGGGGGTGGCGGTTTGGGGAAAGCCAATACCGACCAAATTCAACAAAAATGGCTGGATGTGGCTTACGCTGCTACTTCGCAAGCCCAAAAAATGGACATCTATTTGCCCAATAATGGCAAAGGCCCCTTTCCAGTAATTGTCCACATCCACGGTGGTGCCTTTAAGATGGGAGACAAAGCGGACGGACAACTGACCCCGGTATTGGAAGCGCTCAAACGGGGCTATGCCATCGCGAGCCTCAATTACCGCCTGAGCGGCGAGGCCATTTTTCCCGCTCAAATCTACGATGTGAAAGCAGCCATTCGTTTCCTACGTGCCAATGCCAAAACTTACCAACTCAACCCAACCAAAATGGCTACCTGGGGCGGTTCGGCGGGTGGACATTTGGCGGCCATGGCGGGTACAACGGGCGGAATTGCCGCTTTGGAAGACCTGAGCATGGGCAATGCCAAGGAGTCTAGCAAAGTACAGGCGGTAGTCGATTGGTTCGGCCCCATTAATTTCAATACCATGGATTTGCAATTTAAAGCATCGGGGAAGGGCCGCACGGATCACGACGAAGCGAATTCACCAGAATCTGAACTAGTAGGTAAAAAAATCACCGAGGCCCAAGATTTGGTAGCGAAAGCCAGCCCAGCAACTTACATCAGCAAAGATGATCCTTACTTTTTTATCCAACATGGAACCGCTGACCAACTGGTTCCCTTTGAACAATCGGTGGATTTCGCTAAGGCTTTGACGGAAAAACTGGGCAAGAAAAAAGTTCAGTTTATCCCCTTGGAAGGGGCAAAACACGGTGGGCCAGCTTTTGGTACACCCGAAAATCTGGCAAAGGTGTTTGTCTTTTTGGATAAGCTGCTTAAATAAGTTCACTACCCCTTTCCTTTGCGCGGTACTCCATTGGAGAATACCCAGTGTATTTTTTGAACAGCCGGGCAAAATAGTTGGGGTATTCAAAATGGAGCTGGTAGGCAATTTCTGAAACGGAGTAGGAAGTGTGCGTCAGGTATTTTTTGCCCTCACCAACCAAGTGTTCCTGCACCAATTGGATTGCCGGCTTGCCTGCTACTGCTCTGCAAATGCGGTTGAGGTGCACCGGGGTAATCTCAAGTTCAGCTGCAAACTGAGGAATACTTTTGGGGAAGCTGGCAGTTTTGATGTTTTTTTGAAACTTCCGAAAGTAGCTCATCATCAAATTGTCTTGTTCATGCGCGGCATGATCAACAACCTGCCGGTAAAACTGGATGAAAAAAGTAGCAAAATGGGCATTGAGCAGTTGCTCGCGGGCAGGTTTTTCACTAAACAACTCCTTTTCAATGGATTCGATCAGGTGAATAAAACTGGTAAAAGGGCAATCCAGATCAAAACGCTGCAAGATTTGGGCTTGATGAAAAGTTTGCCACAAGGGTGAAGATGTTGGAAAAATAGCCTCAACGATGCTTTCTGAAAGCGTCAAAATATGCCCGTGTACATCTGGACTGTAGATCAAGCCGTGCAGCACACTGGGCGGAAAAAGCAGGATGCAGGGAGCTTGCAAATCTAGACTGACAGATTCCCCCCGAAAACTGACATTCCCTTTTTCGATGATAAAAAATTGAAACAGATGGGTATGCAAATGGGGTGAAATGTTCCAATCAAAATCCTTGCTGCGGGTGGCAATGAGTTCCAAAAAAATGTAATCGGCTGAATAGTGGGTATTCAGGTCGCCGTACAAGCCTTCAAAATTGAGCAAGGCTTTGATTTTGCCCATTTGATGTTCGATTTTTATCCACAATACTAAGGATAGTTTTCGTGGATTCTGAACAAAGCTGCCGAAATTTGACCTTTACATCAGCGCCACCACACTCTGGAGATTCTGCTCGGAGGACATCAATTGCCCCAGGCTTCAGCCTGGGGATCTTGCCCCAACCTCGGATTTGGGCTTTAGCCTTGGCTTGAAAATTAAGGCTGTGGCTAAAGCCCAATCAAAAGGGGGAACCCTATCCACGAGCTAAAGCACGTGGCAATTGATGTCCTTCGAGCAAAATGTCTACTAGTGTGTAGCAGCAGTTACACCAATTATGAAAAGCATCATTCGCGACTTGGCCCATTTGGCGCACGTGGAAATGTACACGCCCAAACTGGATCAAAGTGCCCGTTTTTTTACCGACATCATGGGGATGTCCGTCAGTGAAGCCAGCGGAGACTCGATCTACTTGCGGGCTTATGACGACTATGAGCACCATACGCTCAAACTTACTGCTCATCAACATGGAGGTATTGGCCATTTTGCCTGGCGCACCCAAAGCCAGGAAGCCCTGGAACGGAGGGTAGCTGCAATAGCCAAAACCGGAGCGGGAATCGGCTGGCACGAAAGTGTGGGGCATGGGCCCGCCTACCAGTTTCGTTATCCTAGCGGCCATCTGGCCGAGTTGTATTTTGAAAGCCACAAGTACAAAGCCGAAGGAGAAATGGCATCGGCTTTAAAAAATACTGCCAGCAAGTTTCCTGCCAGGGGCATCAACGTGCGGCGCATTGACCACCTGAATTTGTTGGCCCCGGATATCCGAGCTTTCCGCGATTTTCAATTGGAAACCGTGGGTGGAGTCCTGACCGAAACCATCATCGACAACCTGGAGGATGAAAATCCCTTGGCGGTTTGGTTTCAGGTGAACTCAAAATCCTACGATCTGGCCGTTACGGGCGATCACCTGGGCCTGGACAATCGCCTGCACCACGTCACTTACGCAGTCAACAGCCGCGAAGAAGTGCTGATCGCCGCAGACATTTGCCTGGAAAATGGCATTTTTATCGAAACCGGCCCGCACAAACACGCCATTCAGCAAACCTTTTTTCTGTACGTATACGAGCCCGGTGGCAACCGCGTTGAAATTGCCAATACGACTGCCCGCCTGGTGCTTGATCCCGACTTCGAAACGGTCAAGTGGACCTTGGAGGAGCGGAAAAAGGGGCAGGCCTGGGGCTTGGCTACGGTGGCGAGTTTTCATACACGAGGAACACCGATGCCTGATATTGAAGGTTGATTTACCATCTTTGACAATGTTTCTAAGGTGTTCTAAGGTGCCTAAGGTGGTTCAATAAAACGAACTAGTCTGCATCAGAAAAAACTTATTTGAACCACCTTAGGCACCTTAGAACACCTTAGAAATTATGCGCCTACGGCGCGTGTAGCTGTTAAGAGTTGAGGTATTTCCTAAACAATCACCTATGAAAAAGAAACTATTGGTCGTAGGAGCCCACTCGGGCGATTTTGTATGGCGCGCTGCGGGCACCCTCGCCAAAGCCATCGAAGAAGGTGCCGAAACCCTGGTCATCGCCCTGTCCTACGGCGAACGTGGGGAATCCGGTGAACTTTGGAAAGAAGACCCCAAACGCAGTGAAGCCAGTGTAAAAATCATCCGCCATGAACAAGCCCAACGCGCTGCGGATGCCATTGGAACCCCCATTCAATTTTGGGATTGGGGCGATTATCCCATGCTTTTGTCTGATGAACGAATTGCCCAATTGACGGCGTTGGTGGGCGATTTTGAACCAACAGTCATCCTGACCCATTCGGAAAAAGACCCTTTTAACCCCGACCACCCCCTGGCTTTTCAGGCGGTGCAACGCGCTCGCTTGCTTTCGTCCGGGGCCGGGGTGCCCAGTGCCTTCAAAAACATCGATCCGCCCGCCTGGTACAGTTTTGAACCGCACCAACCGGAATTGTGCGGCTTTGTACCCGACACCTTCATCGACATTACTTCGGTGATGGACAAAAAACTGGCCGCTATGGCCTGTATGGGTGCTCAAAACTACCTGAAAGATTATTACACCGAACTGGCCACCCGTCGGGCCAACCACGCTCGCCGTATTTCCGGTAAAAAACAAGTACAATTTGCCGAGGCGCATCAAAGTATGGTGCCCCGGATCGTTTCAAGCATTTTTTGACATGGATGCCATCCAACAACTCCGCCAATTTTCGGCAGCGACGCTGCACGAAGCCCTGGGGCGAACCGGGAATTTGCCCTCCGCCATCAAGCCCATCCACGCAGGCATGAAAGTCTGCGGTCCCGCCTATACGGTGCAAACCATGCCCCGCGACAATGTCCTTTTGCATCGCGCTTACGCCTATGCCGCGCCGGGATCGGTGCTGGTTGTCAATTGTTCCGGCTTTTACGAAGCAGGGTATTGGGGCGACCTGATGAGCCTCGGGGCCAAAACCAAGGGTCTTGCCGGGCTGATCATCGATGGCTGCGTGCGCGATGCTGATGACATTGAAGCCTTGGGTTTTCCGGTCTTCAGTAGGGGACTGTGTATTCGAGGCACTACCAATTTCGGTGAAGGCACCCTCAACGAACCGATCATCATTGGCGAATGCCTGATTCATCCCGGTGACATCATTGTGGGGGACCGCGATGGGGTAGTGGTGGTGCCGCAAACCCGGATTGATGAAGCCATCGAAAAAGCGACTGCCCGGGAAGCCCGGGAGGAAGCGGTAAGGGTACAATTGCGTCAAGGAAAAACGTCAATTCAAATTTATGGCTGGGATGAAAAATTCGGATACTGAATTGTGTATTGCCATTTTAGGGCTGGGAGAAGCGGGTAGCCATTTTGCGCGAGATTTGGCAGCATTGGGCATCCAGGTGCAGGGTTGGGATCCCAATCCACAACGGCCACTGCCGGCTAATTTTGTTCTGGCAGAAAATAACGCCGCTGCGGTGCTTGGTGCTGACCTGATTTTTAGCGTCAATCTTTCCACGGTATCGGAGGAGGTCGCCCGGGAGATTTTGCCTGTGTTGCGCCCCGAACAAGTATTTTTGGAAATGAACACCTCTGCTCCGGACAAAAAACGGACCATTACAAGCATCCTCAATCCTTCAGGAGTACAGTTTGTGGACTTAGCGATTATGGCTCCAGTGCCACCAACGGGCATTCGAACGCCCATGTTGGCTGCTGGACCCGGTGCAAGTTTGTTTCAGCAGAAAATGTCGGCTTATCCTTTACAAATCGAAGTGTTGCCCGATGCCGAAATCGGCATGGCTGCGCAACTCAAACTCTTGCGCTCGATTGTGTACAAGGGAATTGCGGGTGTGATTTACGAGGCGGTTGAAGGGGGGCGGGTCTTTGGACAGGAGGCTTATATCCGGGAGCAGATTCGCTCGATCATCGGCGGGAAAGATGAATTGATTGATCGTTTTGTAAGTGGAACTTATACCCACGCTGCACGCCGCAGGGAAGAAATGGCCGCAGTAGTGGAGATGTTGGAAATAAAGGGATTAGAGGCTTGGATGTCAAAAGCGGCAAGGGATCAGTTGGGAGACTTGGTTGAACGACAAGCTTAAATCTGCATAAAAGAATCAGTTGCTAATACGCGTGGGTTAACGCGCTTCGCACTTTGGTACCATTGGTGTAGAGCGACATGAATGGAAAACGGATGAAACGGACTAAACGGATTTGAACGGATTTTTTATTCCGCCTGCGGCGGAAAAGGACGAGCCG
The DNA here is from genome assembly GCA_027488855.1 of Saprospiraceae bacterium. Lineage (GTDB taxonomy): Bacteria > Bacteroidota > Bacteroidia > Chitinophagales > Saprospiraceae > Haliscomenobacter. Next base: position 13,714 of record JAIYAV010000191.1, on the reverse strand, counting down.
AAGGCGAGTAAATGTCCGTTCCAATCCGTTTAGTCCGTTCCATCCGTTTTCTATCCTGTCGCTTTTAGCAAAAAGAGGCGAAGCCTCAAAAGCGCGGAGCGCATAAAACGTTCTTGAGAATTAAACCCTAAGCAGCGAAGTTGCACATTAAGTAAGGAGAGTTACCAAACTATCAATGATCTATGCAAAAATCCATTCCCTATATGCAATTGCGCGGTGGCAGCTCAAAAGGCCTGTTCTTTTTGAGCAAAGACCTCCCCGAGGATATTGAAGCCATCAAACGTACCGCTTTGTTGGCTATGGAAGGAACTGTCCAAGGCGACCCACGCCAAATTGATGGCCTAGGTGGCGCACATTCTCTGACCAGCAAAGCAGCAGTCGTTGGCGCTTCGAAGCATCCCGATGCCGATGTGGACTACCTTTTTTTGCAGGTGGTGGTGGGCAAAGGGCAGGTTTCGACGGGGCAAACTTGCGGGAATATCCTGGCCGGGGTAGCACCTTTTGCGATTGAAACAGGGCTGGTCAAGGCGAGTGACCCCGTGACTCGGGTGCGGGTAAACATGCTGAATACCGGGGGGATTTGTGAGGTATTGGTAGAAACGCCTGGTGGACAAGTAAACTACGCCGGGTCTGCCAGTATCGATGGCGTTCCAGGCACGGCCGCTCCGATCATATGCAATTATTTGGATGTGGCTGGAAGCACTTGTGGGGCTTTGTTGCCTACCGGGAATGTGTTGGATGTAGTGGATGGGTATGGGCTAACTTGTATTGACAATGGGATGCCTGTGGTGCTGCTTCGTGCTGCTGATTTTGGACTAAGTGGGTATGAATCGGTGGAGGATTTGAGCAACAGTTTAGAGTTGAAAACTAAAATTGAACACATCAGACTTAAGGTTGGGCCATTAATGAACCTAGGAAATGAAGAGAAAAAAACGGTGCCCAAAATGTGTTTGATCGCTCCGCCAAAATATGGTGGTGTGCTGCATACTCGCATGTTCATTCCCCACGTGGTGCATGACGCAATTGGAGTATTGGCAGCAATTTCAGTGGCGACGGCGGTGGTGGTTCCGGGGAGTATTGTGGAAGGAATTGCGCAGTTGCCGAATTCTGGTAACCAGCTTTTTTCCATTGAACACCCTTCGGGGGAATGTAGTGTGCAGTTGGATTATGCCGTTTCGGAGGGTCAAGTGCTGGTTAAAAAGGCGGGGGTGTTGAGGACGGCGCGGTTGTTGAGTCGGGGGGAGTTGTTTGTTTAAATTTTGGGGCTGATGTTGTTGGACTATTCAAAAGTATGGTTACTTTGCGGCGTTTTTTAAGACTAAACGATTAGAAAGTTATGAGTAATGTTCCTTTAGTGGTGGGTCGAATAAGTTGGCCCGGCTTGGCCGTACAATTTGCCATTATTTTTGGGTTGTATTGGCTGTTTAGACAAGTTTCCATTTTTGATCCGATTTTACTTGCTGCAATTACCCATGCTATTTTTGCCAGGGTATTGAGAAACTTGGTAGCTAAAAACCATCGGAAAGGCATGCGTTTGGTGCATACTAGTCAATTTGAATCGGCAATTCCTGAATTTGAAAAGAGTGTTGAAAAATTCAAAAAGCACAAATGGCTGGATCAGTATCGGGTGATCACGATGTTGAGTTCAGCAGGGACTTCCTATCTTGTAATGGGGTATACCAATCTCGGGTTTTGTCATAGTCAGCTTGGCCATAAAGAGGAAGCTAAGCAATATTATCAAAAGGTTTTAGCGCTTGATCCGGGTAATGGTAGTGCAAAGGCAGCGCTGAATATGTTGAATTGAGGCTGCTTTTGGCATAGAAAAAGAATTCTGCGCCTACCACCAGCGGCAGAGCCGCGAAACGTCATTAGAATGTATAGTCGCGATTTTGAATGGAGGTGCAGCACCGGAACCATCAAATTCCTGCATTTGGCCTAGCATTTGTGAGGCATAGTTCCGGTGCGCTGCACCTCCCATTAACTGCTTACCTTTTATTCTAGTGACTTTTCGCGGCTCTGCCGCTGGCCGTTTGTGCAAAAAAAACTTCAACTCACTTCGGATACACCCAAGGCTTCCGATACTCCCTACTCAACAACTTATTCGCCCCTTTATCCCCCACAATCATATCCTTTTCATGATCCCACTCAATCGAGCGGCCCAACTTAGCCGAAAGGTTACCCAGTAGCGCCATATTCGTCGCATGCCGTCCCCGTTCAATATCCGCAAATGGGCGTTTGCCGGTCGGGATACAATCCAGTAAATCCTTCCAGACCAGATCGATGTTTTGCTGATCGGGCTCGTTCATTTTAGCCGCTTCTTTGATGACTTCCTTTTTGGTATCGTTGGGGTAAAATACCCAGCCCCTTTGCCAGCCCATGTGGAAGACGCCCTCGGTGCCGTGGAAATAGACCCCTACGTTTTCCCCCTGGCGTTCGGGGTGGTTGCTGAGCAGGGTGTGCTCCCAGGTGCAGATGAAGGATTCAAATTCGTAAACCGCCCGTTGCTCCTCTGGGGCATTGGCGAGTGAGTTGCGGATGTCTGATTTTTGGGTGGAGTAAATTTTGCGGGGCATTTTTTCCTCCGTCCACCACAAGATTTGATCAAACCAGTGCGGTCCCCAGTCGCCGATGTTGCCATTGGCAAATTGGGTATATTGCCGCCAGCCGCGGGGGTGCATGCCGGGATTGTAGGTACTCAGCGGGGCGGGGCCGCAGTAGAAATCCCAGTCCAGGCCAGCTGGCGGGGCACTCTCTTCTTCTTTTTTGCCAGGACCGTTGTTGTAATGCACAAATGCTCGTACGCTGTGGATTTTACCCGCTTTGCCCGACTTCAAAAACTCCATCCCACTCACGTTGTGCGGGGAATAGCGGCGGTGAAAATCGACGATACAAACCTTTTGGGCATCGCGGGCCGCTTTTTCAATGGCGCTGCCTTCTTTGACGGTGTGCGAAATGGGTTTTTCCAAAAACACGTTGGCCCCACTGTTCAGCGCTTCAATGGCGATCAGGGCATGCCAATGGTCCGGCGTGGCATTGATGACAATATCGGGGCGCTCGGCTTTGATGCATTCGCGGTAATCTTTGTACACCTTGGGCTGGTCATTGCACAATTTATCGACTTCAATTTTGCACTTGTTGAGTTGGTTTTCATCCACATCACAAAGGGCGGCCACGGTCACTTGCCCGCTGCGGATGGCTTCGCGCAGGATGTTGAGGCCCCACCAGCCGCTGCCGATAAGCACGGTTTTGTATTTGGCGGGTCGATGAGGAATGAGGTAAGGCGGAGTCATCAGTACGGCACTGGCCATCCCGGTCTTTTGAATAAACGATCTGCGATCCATGTTTTTGATTTGTTTACGTTGAAGCGAAAATAGGCATTAGTGGGGAAAAGGCGGGCTGCCAAAATTGTGACTTTTTGGCATGGGCGACGGGTTGTGTGCTGACATGATGGCTGAAAATGTCCTTTGGAACCAGATTTGCAATGAAAAGACTAAATTAAACCGCATCATCAACCCGAATTCTACAACTATGACTGTACAACATTTCACGGAAGGAAAAATTTACTTCGATGATGAGCTGAGCAAAAACGCCTGGGAAATGGCGCAACAACTCAACCCTCCATCGCTGAGCCCCAATCCCGCACTGAACATCAAAGAGAGCACCAAAGCTTTTTTGATTGAGTTGGTGGTGCCTGGATTGACCCACGAAGACCTGAACATCCACGTAGGGGACAACAACATGTTGGTCCTGCAATACAATCGCGACAACAATACCTTCGAATCGGTTTTGACTCAACGTCATTGGCGGCAGGAGTTCAAAATGCGCTCTTTTGAACGGCAGATTCCGGTTCATCCTGAGATGGTGGAGTTGGATCAGATCAAGATTACTTCCAAAAATGGCATCGTATCGATTCGTTTGCCCAAAACGGAAGCGCTGAGTGGGAAGGTTGCGTCGGTTATGCCTTTTTCCAATAACTAAAGAAGTGTTTTTATAGTTCATTAACCCCCTTTCTGAGGTGCCTCTTAGGTGCCTAAGGTTTCTTAGGTGGTGAAAAAGGCGTTGCCTGCTCCGCAGGCTTTTTCTTCACCACCTAAGAATCCGTAGACACCTAAGAAACATCTAAGGGAGCGTTATTCTTGAAATTGTGGGAGGTCAAAATAGAAATTGGCCCCCTGCCCGAGCTGGCTGACTACCCCAATTTTTCCCCCCATCGCTTCCACAAAATCCTTGCTGATGGCCAGGCCCAAACCAGTACCACTGGATTTGCTACCCGGGGCTTTCACGTATTTTTCAAAAATTTTCTCCTGATACTCCGGTGCAATGCCAGGCCCTTGATCCTGGATGGAAAAATGGATTTGTTTAGCCGGAGTTGCTTCAATTTGTACACTCAGGTGATCCCCCTCGGACGCATGCCGGATGGCGTTGGACAATAAGTTGATCAACACCCAAATCGTTTTTTCGGGATCCGACCACACCTTGGGCAATTGGGGGGCAAACTGTGTACTGATTTGTAGCTTTTTGTCCTGACTTTGTGGATAAAGTGCTTGTAAGGCGGTACGCACCAAATCTGCGGGGTCATTGGCCTGCAGAGTCAAATCAATTTTCCCCGTTTCCAACTGCGTCATGTTCAACAACTCGCTGGTGATGCGCAGCAGGCGGTCACTTTCGCCACGAATGTCGTGTAGCAAGCGGGTTTGATCTGGATTGAGGGCACCCGTTTTAGGATTTTCCAACAATTGTAAGCCCAGTTTGATGCCTGAAATCGGCGTTTTGAGCTCATGCGAAATGGTCGCTAGAAAATTGGTTTTGGCCACGTCTTTTTCCAAAAAGGTGGTGATGTTTTTGAGCACGTACACGGTCCCGGGCTCTTCATCCACCTGGATTTTGTAAGAATCTAGCAGGAAGTAGTTCTCCCGATTGTCCATTACAATTTTAAAGGGTGAAGTGCCGGAAGGATTGTCCAGAATGAATTTGAGCAAGTCATTGTGTTGAACGATGTCCTGGGCAGCTCGCCCAATGGTGTTTTCGGCTTCCAAACCCAGCAATTGCAAGGCTTTTTGATTGGCAAATAGAATCGTTTGATTTTTATCCATCCCAATGCTCGCGTCATCCAAACTATTGATAACTGCCTCGGCCCGTTTTTTTTCAAACATCAACTGGGCCAAATTGCTGTGCTCGTAATCGTCCAGTTTGCCCGCCATTTGGTTGATGGCCCCGGCCAGTTCGCCAAACTCATCGACGGTATCGATGTGCATCCGGTAAGTGTAATTTTTGTGACTAAGCTCTTGAATGGCTTCGTTGAAACGACGGATTGGCCCGGCAATCAAACCCGGGAAATTGAGCACAAAAGTGAAACCAATCAGGAACAAAAAAGCGGACAAGGTTGATATGTACAATTTGGCCTGTAGCGCGGCACGGATGGCAATGTCGTTTTTGCGTCGAATGGCCTGGAGGTTGATTTGCAAGATTTGTAAGGTGCTTTTGCGTACTTGTAAGATGGCACTGGTGTCAACTTTGAGCTGATCAAAGGCTTTGCGCAGCGCTGCTGTGGCGGCAGCTTCCCCCTTCTCAGTGATGTTGTTTTCTTGTAAACGCAAATAGACATTAAACCGTTGCTGGGCTTTTTGCTGCGCCGGATTCTCCCGATTGACGACGATCAGCATACCATGACAATAATCTATACTCTCGTAGTTGTCTTTTAACACCTCTTGAGTTACGTTTTTCTGCACCGAAATGTAGTATATGCTCAAGCCGCCAATCGACAGCAGCATCAGGAATAAAAAACTGGTGCCAAGTGCTATTTTATTTTGTAAAGTCATGTTCTTGTTTTTAAGTGGCACTTTATGATAAGATAACCACATCCACTTCATTTTCTTTTAAGGCACGCAACAATTGATTAAAAATTCCGGTGTGTAGTACAATTTGCCAAAAACTAAGATGGGGCTTGCCAATACAAATGGTGGTGATTTGTTTTTCTTTCACCACCTCTAAAATGGCTTTGCCAATATCGGGAACGGCTACATTGATCGCTTTGAGGGGAATAGCTACGGGCACCAACCAGCGACTTAAGCGGTTGGCAGCCTGAGCCTGGAGCACTTCGGCCCCTAATTCAACCGCCAATTGGAAATTGTTGATCAGGTGGCGCTGTTTGTCCAGGGGGATTTTGTCCAGGCTCTCATTGGGGGTTTGTACGTATAAAACGAACCATTTGCTCTGGTAATATCGGGCCAAACGGGCCGTCTTGCGGATGATCTTTCGGGCGGTAGCCTCATTGCTACTGATGCAGGCCAAAAATCGTTCGTGACGCCCTTGGATGCTGCGGGGTACTTCCTTTTCTACTTTTCGCTCCACCTGCGTGGCTACCTCTTTAAGCGCCAATTCGCGCAGTTGCAGGATTTTTTCAGGTTGAAAAAAATTGCGCAGCGCGGTCTCTACTTTGGTGGGGTCATAAATTTTGCCCTCTTTCAGGCGGGTGATCAGGTCTTCAGCGCTCAAGTCGATGTTGACCACTTCGTCGGCCTTCTGCAAAAAATCGTCGGGCACCCGTTCCTGCACCTGAATCCCGGTGATGCGGTGCACCTCATCGTTGATGCTGTCGATGTGCTGGATGTTGACAGCCGTAATGACATTGATGCCTGCTTCCAACAAATCCATGACATCCTGCCAACGTTTGGGGTTTTTGCTCCCAGGGATATTGGAATGCGCCAGCTCGTCGACCACCACCCAGGTTGGGTGCAACACCAAAATGGCGTTGAGGTCGAGTTCGGTCATTTTTTTGCCTTTGTAAAACACTTCTCGCTGGGGAATAACTGGCAAATTTTCCAGCATGGCCTCGGTCTCCTTGCGCCCGTGGGTGACCACCAGACCAAGGACAACCTGAATGCCCTGCTGAACCATTTGCCGGGCTTCCTGCAGCATGCGGTAGGTTTTGCCCACCCCGGCACTCATGCCAATGTAGATTTTGAGCTTGCCTCGCCCAGCATTTTTAAGCTGGGCGAGGTACTGATCCGCAAGTTGAGTGCGTTCGTCGTTCATGGGTTAAAAAGATATAGCCAGTGCAGTGGTCAAAAAAGTATTGCTTGAACTGCGTTGACCATCCCGGTTGAAAAAATAATCACCCTGGCCTGACAACGTTCGCCCTTCAAATCGCAGCGAGACGTTGGACACGGGCATGTAATCCAGGTTTAGGGACAAGCCCAGGGTTTTAAAGCCACCATCCTCAGATCCGATGATGACTTGATCAGGGTCTCCATAGAACTCAACCCTACCCGCTATGGCCCAATGATCATTGATCGTGTTTCGTAAAATCGCAACCGGTGCAATCCATGTACTAGTCGGACCATCCTCATTTTCCTGAATACCTATATCGAAACCAGTAATCAAACCCCATTTTTGAGAGAGATTGAAAATACCGTAAAAATTATTGAAAATTCTGGTTCGGGTATTGTGGCCATTACCTTCTTCGCCAATGTAAGTGCTCCAGTTGAAACTAAATTTATCATCTGGTTTGTAGCTGAGTTGAGTGCCTAAATTAAATCCTTGATTGCCGTCTGCACGAACCATCCGCTGCCAGCCGTTTAGGAAGAGTAAGGCCAGATAAAGTTGTTGATTGTTTGAGTTGTAGCTCAAGCGTGCGCCCGTTTCGTAATAAGGTGAGTTCTCCGCCAATAAACTCCGGGTCAGCGTCCAACAATCTTTACCAATGGCGCTTTCAAAACCAATGTGGGAAGGCAATACACCCAAATCGAGCCAGAGGTCTTGTTTTTTGGACAATTTAATCCCAGCATTGGCTTCGAAGATGTTTTGGAGCAAAGCTGGTTCAGCCGCCAGGTTGTACTGGGCATAAGTTCCCGTCATCAAGGCCAAATTGCCCCGCACCCGCTCGGTAGCATACGCAGCTTTGATGTAACCCAGGTTGAGGGCGACTTCATTGTGGCGGTTGTAACTGTAAAAAAAACCGGGTCGCAAATGATCAGCCGGATTCGCGAGGTCATTGCTGTAGTACGCTTCAATGTAAGCACTGATTTTCAATGAAGGCGTAGTGGTAGAATCTTGTGCAGAGGAAAGGCTGGCGATACAACAGATCGCCAGCAAAAGGACTAATTTGGTTTTCATGGTTTGGTTTATTTCAGTTGATCCAAAGCGATGTTCAAATGTAAGACATTCACTTTAGACGGTCCAAACATACCTAGTAGTGGTTTTTGGGTGTGTTCTTCGATCAGTTGGTACAATTTATCTGCTGGGATGCTGCGGCTCAGGCTGATCCGGGCGACCTGAACTTTAGCCGCAGCGGGTGAAAGATCAGGGTCCAAGCCACTCCCCGAAGCGGTGACCAACTCCGCAGGAATGTCCTTTTTATCCACTTTTGGATTGTGTACCAAAAAACTATCAATGCGGGTTTGTACCAAGGTCAGGTAATCGGGGTTGGAAGGCCCTTTGTTGCTTCCGGCTGATCCAGCTGCGTTGTAATCCACTGCTGAGGGTCGACCCCAAAAGTAGCGGTCTTCAATGAATGTTTGGCCCACTATGGCCGCACCGACTGGTTTGCCCTCCCGGTACAACAATTCTGCCTTTCCCTGGGCTGGGCCAATGAACTGGGCAAAGCCCCAGATGAGTAAAGGATACAATACGGAGACCAAAATCAGGCTCACGATCGTGAGGCGGATTGCTGGAAGAATATCTTGTTTCATGATGAATGTTTGTTTGCACCTTCAAGATTGTTTTGATTGGCTGCGCCAATCGGTTTTTATTCACCACGACGAACACAACGAACACGACGTTTTGCGCTTCGCGCTTTTTGCGCCTGCGGCGCAACGAGACAACAATGGGAGAACGGATGACACAGATAAAAACGGATTAGAACGGATCAGTTTTCGGATACGCTCTAATCTATCCGTTCTAATCCGTTTTTATCCGTGTCATCCGTTCTCCTAATTAATGTCGCTTTGACAAAGATGCGAAGCATCGCCAGCGCGAAGCGCAAAACGTCGTGTTCGTCGTGCCGTCGTGGTGAATAAAACCAGCAGCGAAGCTACCCCAAACTACCCTTTGGTCAGTTTAAAATTTAAAACCAGATCGCCACCAAGAGGTCGATCAATTTAATCCCGATGAAAGGCAAAACCACCCCACCCAGACCGTACACCAACAAGTTGCGACGCAACAATGCCTCTGCCCCAATCGGACGATAAGCCACCCCCCGCAGCGCCAATGGAATCAGCATCGGAATGATGATGGCATTAAAAATAACCGCTGATAAAATGGCACTTTCTGGGCTGTTCAATCCCATGATGTTGAGCGACTGTAAGGCTGGCAACGAAGCCATAAACAGAGCCGGGACGATCGCAAAATATTTGGCCACGTCATTGGCAATGCTAAAAGTGGTCAGCGTACCCCGGGTAATCAGCAACTGTTTGCCAATTTCAATGACTTCAATTAGCTTGGTCGGGTCATTGTCCAAATCCACCATGTTGCCTGCTTCTTTGGCGGCCTGGGTACCGCTATTCATGGCGACGCCTACGTCGGCTTGGGCCAGTGCAGGGGCGTCGTTGGTACCGTCACCCATCATGGCCACCAGTTTACCCGCCGCTTGTTCACTGCGAATGTAGGCAAGCTTGTCTTCGGGTTTGGCTTCGGCAATGAAGTCATCCACACCCGATTTTTCAGCAATAAACTTGGCAGTCAGTGGGTTGTCACCTGTGACCATCACCGTTTTGACCCCCATGCGGCGCAGACGTTCAAAGCGCTCGCGGATACCGGGTTTGATGATGTCTTGCAACTCGATCACACCAATAACCTGACCATTTTTTGCGACCACCAGCGGTGTTCCTCCATTGTTGGAGATGTCTTTGACCGCTTGACTGGTCTCGGCGGGGAAAGTATTGCCCGCTTGCTGGGCTAGGCGTAAAATCGCATCTTGGGCACCTTTACGAATGTCGGTATGGTCACTCAGAATGACGCCACTGGTACGGGTTTCGGCTGTAAATTTGATCAATTGCGCCCCGGTGATGCTGGCATTTTTGACTACACTTTCACCAGCCAATTCCAGGATACTTTTGCCCTCTGGCGTATCGTCGGCCAGGGAACTGAGTACACAAGCCTCCACGAAATCGCCTGGATTAACACCCGGTGCAGCATAAAAACGCGTCGCTTTGCGGTTGCCAATAGTGATGGTTCCGGTTTTGTCCAGCAACAGTACATCGATGTCGCCAGCAGTTTCGACGGCCTTACCCGATTTGGTAATGACGTTTGCCCGCAGGGCGCGGTCCATACCCGCTACGCCAATGGCCGACAACAAACCTCCGATGGTGGTTGGGATCAAACACACAAACAGCGATACAAAAGCTGCTACTGTGATGGGTGTGCCCGCATAATCCCCAAAAGGCTTCAGGGTCACACAAACCATGATAAAAATCAAGGTAAACCCGGCCAGCAATACCGTCAAAGCAATTTCGTTGGGCGTTTTTTGACGCGAAGCCCCTTCCACCAGCGCAATCATTTTGTCCAAAAAGGATTCCCCGGGCTGGGTGGTCACTTCCACTTTGATGCGGTCGGAAAGCACTTTGGTACCCCCGGTAACGCTACTTTTGTCGCCACCAGCTTCGCGGATTACGGGGGCAGATTCTCCGGTGATGGCCGATTCGTCAATGGTGGCGAGGCCTTCAATGATTTCGCCATCCATTGGAATGATGTCCCCTGTTTCGCAGATAAAAACATCTCCTTTTTTGAGGACAGAAGAACTGACTATTTCCTGCTTGCCATTGCGCAATACTTTGGCAGGGGTATCCTCACGGGTTTTGCGCAAGGATTCGGCCTGGGCTTTTCCGCGAGCTTCAGCAATCGCTTCGGCAAAGTTGGCGAACAAGACGGTCAGAAAAAGGACAATGAACACCAGCAAGTTGTATACAAAACTACCCTGGCTACTGTCTCCGCTTACCAGAGCATAGATGGTCATTACCAGCATGATGGCCGTGCCAATCTCTACAGTAAACATGACTGGGTTGCGGTATAAGAGCGCAGGATTGAGTTTTCGGAAAGCCTCCACCAGGGCCGGGCGGAGGAGCTCGGCGGCAAAGAGGGAAGCGTTTTTATGTTGGTATGACATGAGTTACATGAGTTAAAAAATGAACAAAAGTGGGAAGGGGTATAAAGGGCAATGTCGTTGACATAGGGATTTTTGCATTGAATTTGGTAGCGTGCTTTTGTCTCAGAACCCCCGACCCCTAAAGGGGAGTACATTGTTGATTACCTGAAATTTTACCTTTTTTAATCAAAAAGTAAGATTTTATACTTCTCGAAAATGTACTCCCCTTTAGGGGTCGGGGGTTCTGAGGCTACGTAAGCCGTTCATTATCAATCGTAAAAATTCTGTGTCCTAATCGTAGCCCCTGGAAGGGGAGTACATTTTCGGTAAGCAAAAATCCTGCTTTTTTTTTCGAGAAAAAAGTAGAATATTCAGCTAACGTAGGCTGTACTCCCCTTCCAGGGGTCGGGGGTTCTGAGACAAAAGCACAACTCTGAAAAAAACGCACAATTCTGTGTCCTAATCGTAGCCCTTCCAGGGGTCGGGGGTTCTGAGACAAAAGCACAATACTGAATTCAACCCAAAAAAATGTGACTATGTGCATTGTCTAATGCCCTAACGCAAAGTACTCCGCCAATGGCCCCAGCGCCAAAGCCGGGAAAAACGACAAAGCGGCTACAATAAAAATCACCGCAAAAGTCATCAGCCCAAACGTAGGGGTATCTACACGCAGGGTACCCGAACTTTCGGGAATGAATTGCTTGTTGGCCAATAAACCAGCAATCGCCACCGGACCAATGATCGGCAAATAACGCCCCATAATGAGTACAATACCTGTGCTGAAGTTCCAAAAGAAGTTGTTGTCGCCCAGCCCCTCAAAACCACTACCATTGTTGGCCGCAGCCGAAGTATACTCGTACAACATTTCACTGAAACCGTGATTGCCGGGGTTGTTCAGCCAATTACCTGGTTTTACGGCCCAGGCGATATCGGCGTGGTGTACCACCATGTAGCTGCTCAAGGCCGTACCAACCAAAATCAGGAAGGGGTGTAATAAAGTGATCAGCGTGGCAATTTTCATTTCCCGGATTTCCACTTTTTTGCCCAACAATTCTGGTGTACGTCCTACCATCAAACCACTGATGAACACTGCAACGATCATAAAAATGTAGTAGTTGAGCAAGCCTACTCCTACACCACCATAAAGCGCATTGATCATCATGTCCAATAGTTGTAGAAAGCCGCTGATCGGGGTCATGCTATCGTGCATGGCATTGACCGAACCATTGGAAGTAGCCGTGGTAGCGATCCCCCACAGCGCGGATGCCTCAGCACCGATACGTACTTCCTTGCCTTCCATACTGCCCAGGCTTTGGTCGATCCCCATGGCACTAATGGCTGGGTTGCCAGCTGTTTCAGCAAGAATGGTACCCACCACAAAAACCAAAAAGCCTAAAGACATGACCCCAAAAATAATCCAACTCAGGCGCTTCCGCCGGAGGTAGTACCCGAGGGCAAAAACCATCGCGATGGGAATCAAAACAATGGAAACGGTTTGGACGATGTTGGTGAAAAAATTGGGATTTTCGAGCGGATGTGCTGAATTTACTCCAAAAAAACCGCCACCATTGGTTCCCAACTGCTTAATGGCGATCATGGCAGCGGCAGGGCCTTGGGATATGCTTTGTTCTATTCCTTGCAGCGTGGTGAGGTTTATTTTTCCATCCGCAGTCATCGGGGTGCCACTTGCGGCAAGCGCCACGGCCACTACGATAGACAAGGGCAACAACACCCGGGTGATGCTCCGCACGAAGTAGGTATAAAAGTTGCCGATGGTTCCAGATTGTTTTTCCTGCATGGCCTTGTATACGCCAGCCAGGGCGGCCATCCCCGTGGCTGCACTGACAAATTGGAAAAACATCACCACAAATACCTGACTGAGGTAAGACAAGCCCGTTTCTCCTGAATAGTGTTGAAGGTTACAGTTGACCACAAAACTGATCACCGTATTAAAGGCCAAATCGGGCGTCATGTTGGGGTTGCCATCGGGATTAAAGGGCAAAGCGCCCTGAAACAGCAAAATGACAAATCCATACACAAACCAAAGCAGGTTGATGGTCAGTAATGCACGCAAAAAGCGCTGCCAGCTCATTTCTTCTTGGGGGTTAACGCCTCCAAGCCGGTAAATCAGGCGTTCAAGTGGACCTATAAAATCAGTCCATACTTTATCGCCTCGGTACACTTTAGCCATGTACCGCCCCAGGGGAATGGCTAGGCTGACACTCAGCACCAGGATGGCGATTACGCCAATTAAGTTGGTATTCATTCTTTTTGAGTTGAGGTGGAGTTAAAATTTTTCTGGGCGTAGGAGTACATAAATCAGGTACCCAAATACCAGTAAGCAAAGGAAAAAGAGTGCAATAAACATGGTGGTACGGATTTAGATGTGATCAAAGCGATTGGTGACCCAGTAAAAGAAGGCGAAACAAATCAAGCCCGCAATCAATAATGCTGCTGCAATGAGCGTGTCCATACATTTGGATTTTGATACGCTGTAGGAATGCCAAAATTGGTGCCGAAAAATTGGTGGGCGATTTTTGAGTTGAAAATCAGGGAGATGTGGAGAATTGGGAGGGAAATGGGGGAGGGGGAAGTATGCAGAAATGGAAAAGGGTATGCGGAAATGGAAGGGTG
>JAIYAV010000260.1 GCA_027488855.1 Saprospiraceae bacterium | reverse complement strand
GTTTTTCCTGCGCCGTTTTGTCCCAGGAGGCAGAAGATCTCGCCGGGAGCTATGTTGAGGTTCAAATTGTTGAGGGCGTGGTGTTCGCCATAGTTTTTGCTAAGGTTGTGGGCTACAATCATATTTTTTGTTTTTGCAACATCATTGCAAATATAGAAAGATTTTTATTTTTGCAACAGTGTTTCAAAAATAATTCAGGAATGGAAATGAAATAAAGACTTAGCTATTTTTTGATTTGGCAAGGCAGGAGTGCTCAAAGCGCATCAAGTTGAACAGTTGCACTTATTGGTGGAAGGGGTTTGTAAAGATTGTTTGGGTGGGAGAGAAAGTTAATTGGTAGGATGCACCCAACTCATTTAGTATCGATCGAATGTGCGTTTAAATTAAATTAGCAGACCTGTATTGTGGCTATTCCCAGCAATTGAGAAAGTTTTTTAATTTTAGAAGCTATATGCCCAACACCCACGGCACAATGGTGAGCGGGGCCATGACTATTCCAGTCGGTTACAAAATTTCTAGCACTGATACTGAATTTGTAACGGCTGTTGGTGTTACCGATTTCCAATATAGGGCCAGGTACAGATGCACCTTCGGCGGTGAGCAATTGCAGTTTTCCATCCACTGTTTCTACAACGGATAGTAAAGTGACAGGACCATGTTTCACAGCCATTTCAATCGATAAACCATTTCCAACTTTCCCATGGTATACTTTTAGCGGCCGTACTTTGGCTTTACCTTCTGCAATTTTTAAATGCCCCGGTCCATCATGGCCCATCAGTACCACATCATCTGTAAAATCCATGGCATAGTATTCGGTGAAGGAACCGCCTGCGCCAAAAGAGTCCATAATTTTCATGGCCTGTGCATTTTTAATTTCATACTCACCCGCTACTGGTATATTTCTTGCTGTTAGTAATGAAGTACCAAGTATGATGGAACTCATAGTGTCTTCATTGTCCTGTACACCACTACCTTTATAGTAATAGGCCAATGAACCAAGGTTGTATTGAGCCACCATTTTATCCAATGCAACAGCTGTTTTAGCTGCTCTTTCTAATTCTTCATTTGAACAGTCCGGCTGCACCTCAAACAAGTCATGAAACACTACGACCTTGTTTTGTACCTCTTCTTCAGTTACCAGTTTCTTTATGCCGGATAATTCATCCACTTCGATTATTTCAATATGACCACCAAATGTGGCCATTTGTAAAGTAAGGTCTGTATAAATGTCCAGCATGCCTGAGTAATAATGCCCCATTGCACCCATGCGGTTATGAAACATAATATTGGCAACCTTTGCCGCTTCAATCCATTCTTGTATTTCATTCCAGCATTCAGCATCATTGTGTAGCATGCCGGTTATCTGATGAAATTTTATTCCTGCCCGTTTAAATACATTCGCAATCTCCGGAACGGGGCAGGCAGAACAGTGAGCCAGCCATTCGCCGGTCATCTTGGTGCGGTCTGTCATTGCATTGAAGCTTGTATAATCAATCGCTGCTTCCGGTGAAAGATTTAAAATGATGACCGGCACTTTTGCCCTTTGCACAACAGGCAAAACGGTTGATGACAATGCATACGTTGTTACGTACAAAAAAATTATATCAACATCCGCCTTGCGGAATTCATGGCCTGCAATGATTGCCTTCTCCGGATTATCTATCAATCCAAGGTTTACCACTTCACATTGGTAAGACTTAAATTTTTCATCAACCGTGTTGATGTAACCTTTTAATCTGTCCTCAAGCCCGATGAATTGTTCCCAATATGCTTCAAGCCCGATACCAAATAAGCCGACTTTCAAATTGAATTTACTGCTTTCCATTTTTGATTGCGTTTGATGTTTTTAAAAAATTAATCGAAGCACGAATCTTTTGCGGGGCTGTCCCGTTCGACTCGTTTGTGCTTAGTTTTCTGAGCTCACGCCGCCATGTGCTACAAGGAGTGCAGCGCAAATCAAAATTTGAAAAGCGTATTTCATATCTGGTATTTTTTTAAAAGCAGGTGATTTTGGATATCAGCCATTTCCCGTTTTCTTTGACCAATTCCAATTTGCTGGCACCCACGGTAATCTTTGCTTGATTTGTGCCGAGTAGATCTACTTTAGGCGTGCCAGTTGTATATTCTTTAGGGTCCCAATCTTGTCCACAATACACCCTGTTGTAGTCATAACCCGATAAAGGGGCTTCATTATTATTTTCCTTGTCTTTTGCCCAAATCGCTTCGTATTCTTTCAGATACGCCAGGTCATTGTCAATATAGGCTTGGCTGAGAAAACCACTTTTCATCATTTCGGCGTGATAGGCAGCCACTTTTTCCATGTCTAATTTTGAAAATTCGCCTTCTGAGTCAACATACTCAATGCGCTCAATACCCGCCGGAGGATACCATTTGTAAAAATTATGTACGACATCGGTGATAGCCGCTTTATCGGTAGGCGCACTATTTTTAGGTGCTTCTTGACAAGCGAAAAGAGATGCCAATGCAAGGCAAAAGCAAATGTTGATGGTTTTTGTAATTTTACTCATGTTGTTGATTTTAGGGTGGTAAAAACTTTTTAAAATTAATAAAATTTTGTGTTTATTAGAAAGGATATGGGCATAAAGCGCTTGACTGAATTTTTGCGGGGTCTGCAAAGCAACCCAAGCGCAGTAAAAGAGGTATAGAGTAAGGCGCAAATCAAATGTTTTGCACTTTGCTTATTCCAAAAACGCAATGCAACTTGTTAACAAGTTTCAATCCACTGAATTGACCATGAAAAACCTATTGCCAATATTCACCCTGCTCCTCCTTGCCGCATGCTCCAACGAGGCGGTCGAGCCCGAAGAACCTACCGTAAAAGGCACCTTCCTGCTGCATTTACACGCCTATGTAGGAATACAGGAGGTAGACTTGTATGGAATCAACTACGAAACACCCGAGGGGCGCAGCATGTCCCTGGACTTTTCGCAGCTGTACATTTCGGATGTGCAGTTGGTCAAAGCTGACGGCTCCGTATATGCGATCAAGGGAAAAAGTTTCCTAAAGAACCTCAAAGTGCACACCTACGAGATTGGTCAGGTACCCATAGGCACATACAAGTCGATCCGCTTCAAAGTAGGTCTCCCACCGAGTATCAATGCCTTGAATCCCACGACGCCAAGTGATTCCGCAATGCTCAATCAGCCCAGCATGTGGTGGGGAAATAGCGCTCAACCAGGCGGGTACGTCTTTTTGAACGTCCAGGGCAAAATTGATACTTCTGCAAACATGAACAAAGCACCGGTGCCTTTTGTGTATAAAATTGGTACCAATGCCAATTATGTGCAAGTCCAACTGGGCGAAAAAGAATTCACCATTGAAGAAGACGCTTATGTTTACGGGCACCTCATCGTTGACTACAGTAAGCTCTTCACTGGAATCACCCTAAATCAAGCAGCGTCTCTCAGCGTAAAAACGACCGCAGAAAACAATGCTGCGCTGGGGCAAAAAATCGCCAAAAACATCCCGGCCATGTTTAACTACGAATAATTAATGGATTCATGGCTCATTATCATTTAACACCCAACAACATTCATTCATGAAACACAACTACCCTTTTTCCATCAATATACTCGCTGTATTGACCCTCTTATTCCTTTCTAGCCAGCCGCTCTTGGCTCATTTTGGCTCCAGAGGCCCTTTTGGAGGTTCGGTCAGCGTAGCCATTAGCAACGATTCCACTGTATACATTGGTACCTTCAACGGTGGCGTTTACGAGAGTACCAACTCCAGATTGACGGCATGGAGGGCTTTACCCGTGGGTTTAAGAAGTGGCAGAATAACCGCCCTTGCCCACTCTGGGACAAATTTGTTTGCCGGAACCCAGGACGATGGGGTCTATATTTACAGCGGTGTGGTCGGAACCGACAAACATTGGGTGAGAATCAGCAATGGTTTGACCAATCTAAAAGTTACCTCTCTTGTAGCGCTAGACGCCAATACCCTGATTGCGGGTACCGAAAGTGGTGGCGTATACAAAACGACCGACAAGGGGGCCAACTGGAAATTCCTCAACAGTGCCTGGCTAAACGGCACCACGATCACTGGTCTGCTGAAACTCGGCAACCGCATCATCGCTTCTTCCCGCGAAGGTGGAGTATTTGTGACCAAAGATGGCAATGGATGGGACAGCTTCAGCGATGGAAAAACCCTCGATGTGGGTGGCACCAACTCCATTTCCTACAACGCCAAAACCAATGAGCTGGCGGTGATCAACATGGACGGCCTGTTCATCTTGTCCAATGCCAGCGCGGTGACGGGCAACATCAACTACCGCACGGTGCAAACGGGATTGCCCTCGGGAACAACCATGCGCGCCATCGGAAACAATGGCGACAATTGGTTTTTGACCACCAACAAAGGGGTTTATACTTCCTCCACGGGCGCTACCTGGGCTCCCGCCAACAGCGGACTAGCCACCGTTGATGTTACCGTGGTGCTGGGCTTCAGGACTACAGTAGTTCTGGGTACTCGCAAAGAAGGCATTTATACTACTCCCGCCAGCGCCCTCAACTGGGTGCCCCGCAATACCAATTTCAACAACCTTGAAACTTATGCCCTGGAATCCAGTGGCGAGCGGATTGTAGTAGCCGCTACGGAGAAAGGGGTCTTTGTCAGTCGGGACTTGGCTTCCACTTATGTCCGCGCCAACAAGGGTCTGTCCGATAGTCTCAATGTCACCTACCTGAAGTTTTACGGCAGTAGCTTGTATGCTTCAACCCAAAATGGCGGTGTTTTTGTCAGTGCCGATACTGGAAAAACCTGGACGGCCTTGAATGCAGGTTTGCTCAATCTGAATGTGAAAAAGATTTATGCATCAAATAGCAATGTCTACATCCTGGACGACAGCTATGGCGTGTTTCAGTTGAACGGCAGCACCTGGAGTTCCATTCAGGCTGGCTTGCCAGCAAATACCTTGCTCACCTCGATGGCGTTTTATGGCAGCAAAATCCTGCTGGGCACCCTGGGCCAAGGGGTATTTACCCGCGAGGCAGCTTCAGGTACCTGGACTGCGGTAAACGCTGGGCTGGGCAATCTGCGGGTCACTTCAGTGGCTACCAACGGCAGCAAGTTATTTGCCGGAACCGACGGAGCGGGTGTATTTGTTGCCAATCTTGATGCGGCAAACTGGTCTCCAACTGCTGCTACCTCCATATCACATACCACATTGATGGGCCTGGACGGCACTAAAATTCAGGATATGGCCTATTATGCTGGTTATATTTTTGCCAGCTACAAAGGTGGCTTATTGGCCACTTCGGACAATGGCCAAACCTGGATTGCCGGGGGGAATCAGTTCAATTTGCCGAGTTATACCAGTGTGCACCGGATTTCCTTTGTCACCACCCGGGTGTTCGTTTCCACTGAGTTCAATTCCGTGTACTCCAATGCACTTTCAGAACTTCCAGCCCTTGTCACTGGTGTAAACGACCTCAATCCAGCATTAAATGCAGCCATTCGGATTGTGCCGAACCCCAATGATGGTCGTTTCGCTATTCAGTTGGAGGATGTTGATATCAAAGTAGAGGGAGTTACTTTGTTTGACAATATGGGGCGAAGAATTCAGGATTTGGGCAGTACCAATGACTTGCAAAACCTGCGGACAAGTGTGAATTTGCCAAGCGGGATTTATTTTGTGCACATTCGAACGAAAGAAGGCAATGCAGTTAAACGGATAGTGATTCGATAAACCGTCAATACTCTTTGTCAAAAAAAAGCCCAGTATTTCAAAGCAAAACACTGGGCTTTTTTGACTATTTAACGTTAGTTTTGAATTAATGGAATTGAAAATCAATTCGATAAATCCCAGACGAGGTGTTTTGCTGCCTGGAGGGCAGCTATCTTGGTAGATATAAGGTGATCAGGATATTGTTGCGGCTGCCCGGGGGGCAGCTATCTTTGACAAAATCTTACAGATAGCTGCCCCCCGGGCAGCCTGGAACCATAAACATTCCATTATTTCTACCAAAATAACTGCCCTCCTGGCAGTTTTAATTCAAAACTCACGTTAATTTATCTATTATGTCTTTTTGATTCATCAAGTCATTATAGTAGTCTGTTCTAAAGTCATGTTTCGGGGAAAAATATCTACCCTTATCTAGTTCATATGGAGACACCATTACATACACATCATCACCTGGCTTCGGCTCAAGTGAATTATTTCTAAATCTCCTAGGCAAGGACATTTTAATCAAATCACCATTCAATACGTCTTCAACCAAATGCCATGAACCCTCTACTTCCCCAAGGAATTTCGCTTTTCTCAATTTGAATTGTTCATTCATTTTGTCTAGTGTCTCATTATTAGATTGGGTAATAAAAAAGTTAAACAAAACAGTAAGAAAAATTGACATTCAATACTTTAAGCAAGAACCTATCCTTTTTTCAACCCTTCTTCCCATACACCCTACAAATCGGGCACGCCTCCCGTTTATGTCCCCGTGCCGGGCAATACTCCCTACCAAAAAAGATGATTTGCAGGTGCAGTTTGTTCCATTTTTCGCGTGGGAAAAGCGCCTTCAAATCTTTTTCGGTTTGCTCCACATTTTTGCCACTGCTCAGCCCCCAACGCTCGGCTAGGCGATGAATATGGGTATCTACAGGGAAAGCGGGCACACCAAAAGCCTGACTCATCACCACCGAGGCGGTTTTGTGCCCTACCCCAGGCAAGGCCTCCAATGCTTCAAAAGATTGCGGTACTTCCCCACCATGTTCCCGCAACAAAATGCCCGACAAATCCCAAATCGCCTGGGCTTTGCGTGGCGCCAGGCCACAGGGGCGAATGATGTCCTGGATCGCCGCTACGGCTTGTTGTTGCATGGCCGCCGGGTTGTCTGCCAGCGCAAAAAGATGCGGTGTGACCTTATTGACCCGCTCATCGGTACACTGCGCAGAAAGCAATACCGCCACCAGCAAAGTGTAGGCATCACTATGCGTTAGGGGTATTGGTGTTTCGGGATACAGGTCTTCCAGAATTTGCAGGATTGCCGCTGCTTTTTGGCGGCGACCCGGTGCCCGTTTGGGTTTATTGGTATTCGAAGTGTCCATAAGGGCTGAAGATACTGACCTGATTGAATGGATTTTCTTCAACGTGCCCGACTACTTTGGCCTCAATGTTGAAAGACTGCGCCAGTTCGATCACCTGCTGGGCATAAGCTGCGGGCAGGTACACCTCCAAACGTTGCCCCATGTTGAACACCTGGTACATTTCTTTCCAGGTAGCTCCCGATTCCGCCTGGATCAGTTGGAATAGCGGCGGGGTAGGCAGCAGGTCATTTTTGACGACCTTTTTGTTGTCCAAAAACTTCAACACCTTGGTTTGGCCACCACCCGTGCAGTGAATCATGCCGTGAATGTGGGGGCGCAATTGCTCCAGCAGGGGCTTGATAAAAGGCAAAAAAGTACGGGTGGGTGACAAAATCAATTTGCCAATCGGGATTTCCTGACCCTGGATGTTGATGGTTTCGGTCAGTTTACGTTTACCGGAATAGACCAAACTTTCGGGAGTAGACGGATCGAAGGTTTCGGGGTATTTTGCCGCGTATTCATGATCGAGTACGTCATGCCGGGCCGAAGTCAGGCCATTGCTGCCCATGCCGCCGTTGTATTCGGTTTCATAAGTCGTTTGACCTGCTGAAGATAGGCCCACGACAACATCACCCGCCTGGATGTTGTTGCTGATGACCTCAGCACGAGGCATGCGGGCAAAGGCAGTATAGCCTACGTCGATGGTGCGTACAATGTCGCCCACATCAGCAGTTTCACCTCCGGTCAAAAAAACGTTGATGCCCAGGGCCGTTAGTTGATCAACCAACTCAGTGGTAGCATTGATGAGCGTACTGATTACTTCACCCGTGATGAGTTTTTTGTTGCGACCGATGGTAGAGGAAAGCAAAATATTGTCGATACAACCTACACAGCCCATGTCATCGAGGTTCATCACGATGGCATCTTGGGCAATGCCCTTCCACACACTCAGGTCGCCGGTTTCTCTCCAGTACAGGTAAGCCAGGCTGGTTTTGGTGCCAGCAGTATCGGCATGCATCAAGTTGCAATAATCAGGATCCATACCCGCTACATCGGGGATGATTTTACAAAAAGCATTGGGATACAATCCCTTATCCAGATTTTTGATCGCCGCGTGTACTTCGTCTTTACTGGCCGAAACGCCCCGTTGATCATAGCGGTATTGGTCCATTTTTTAATTTATGGTTGACAAAATGTGCCGCAAATATACAAGACTTGTCCCGACGACACTGTGCTAAGTACAAAAAAGAACACTCGATGTGTGTTAAAAATCACAACATTCTTGTTATCGTTCCGTTCTCTTTTCTATATTTGCACAAAGGCATTATTCGTAACATTAGGCAGTGCTCACATATCCCCCCTTTCGCACGGTAATCGATAGCGAGCATGAGACCTATAAACTGCAAACAGTGTTGAACACAAAAATTCCTTTTAGACTGCGTGAGCAACTCACGCGGCTCAACTGGACGTGGGTCATAATCGGTACACTAGGCTTGGGATTGATTTTAACGCTAGCCGTTTCGCCCAGCACTTCCCGCCACCTCAAGGCTTCTTTACTAGGCAAAGACCGCAATGCACCCATTGGGGCTTTCCCCGTAGTGGTTCCAACCATCAAGTATGGTTTTGCACTCGATACTTTCCAGGTATTTGAGTCGGAGTTTCACCGCAACGAAAACCTGGGAGACATTTTGGTGAGCCACAACATGGAATATGCCGACATTGACAACCTGGTGCGCAACAGCCGCGACGTGTTTGATGTACGCGACCTTACCGCAGATAAACCCTACCTGATTTTATCCAAAGATTCTACTCAAGGGCCAGATTACATGATCTATGAGCCCAACCTTTATAAGTATTACGTCTTTCATTTGAAAGATTCCCTGTTTATTGAAAAAGTGGAAAGACCCATTACCACAGCAATCCGTTCGTCGGGTGTAATTGTTGAATCTTCCTTGTGGGAATCCATGGAGCGGGTTGGGGAAGATCCAGCTTTGATCAAATCCTTGGAAGAAGCCCTTAAATGGAGTGTGGATTTCCATCACCTCAACCGTGGTGAAGAATTCAAAGCGGTATACGATCAGCACTATGTAGAAGGCCAGGCGGTTGATCCGGGTCGGGTACACGCAGCCTGTTACAAAAACGACAACAAGGAAAAATATGCTTTCTACTACGAAAGCCCTCAGTATACAGGCTATTACGATCAAGATGGTCGCCCGATGAAAAAGGGCTTCCTACGTGCTCCAGTCAAATATGTCCGCATTTCTTCGGGTTTCAACATGCGTCGTTTGCACCCGATTTTGGGTACAGTACGCCCACACTTCGGTACGGATTATGCAGCGCCTTATGGTACGCCAATTATTGCCGTTGGTGATGGTACGGTAATGGAAGCAACCCGCCGAGGTGGCAATGGCAACTTTGTCAAACTCAAACACACGGGTCAGGTACAAACGCAATACTTGCACATGCAGGCTTTTGCACGGGGCATACGCCCAGGAGCACGGGTTTCACAAGGTCAGGTAATTGGGTATGTAGGTTCCACGGGTTTGGCAACTGGCCCACACGTTTGTTTCCGCTTCTGGATGAATGGCCGTCAGGTCAACCACAATGGTTTGAAACTGCCACCACCGGAGCCACTGCCGAAGGTTGAAATGGAAAAATTCGCGCCGATTCGCGACAAGTATATGGCGATGTTGAAGGAGATAAAAGTGGAAGGGGCGGTAGCGCCGTAAAAAATTTTAAATCCAATAAAAAAGGGTCAAGTTTTGAATTCAAAACTTGACCCTTTTTTATTGGATTTAAGCTCACACCTTCTTCGGCAATTTCTTCCGATCCTCAGGCAGTCGTTTGAACTCCTTGCTGCCATTCACCTCCATGTTAAAATCATTCAAGTCGGTGTACTTCAGGCGGCCCTCCAGATTGAGCAAGAGGAAATTTTTGTCACCTTTGACGATCATGACCAAATCCGTGATGACGTCATTGCTTTCCTTGATCATGAAGCGCACATGGGCATCCTCCCCTTTGAAGTAGGCCAGGTCTTCAAATTTGTTGGCCCGCAATTGTTCCATTAGGTGGTTGACGTCGTTGGCTTCTACGGGGTTTCCCTCGTCAAAATTGAGCAGGTGCAGACTGGAAATGCTGCGCATGATGCGCATGGCTTCATCGTCGTCGCTTTCTTTGGCGGCAAGTTTGAGAAACAAACCACCGATGTTGAGGCGGGTAGCTTGTTCGTATTTGCCGAATTTGCGCATGAAATCCTGTACCACCTGGTTTTGAGCAGGCAAGGCGAAGCCCAGGCCCAGCAGTGCCAGGCTAAAAATAATCTTTTTCATGGTGTTGATGAGTTTTGAGCGAGTGTGCAAATGTGCTGCCAGGCGGCAGCTGTATCGATTAGGCTTGAGGTGATTTTTTGGCTTTGGCTTTTTCTTTCCAGCCCAGTTCCTTCAGGTAATGATTCAGCACCTCGTTGATGTCCTTCATGCGCAGGCGAGTTTTGGCACTTAAAAAGATGGTTTCGCCATCATCGCTGCCTACCACCAGCAGTTCTTTGAGGCGGCCATTGGCGCCTTCCCGAATCATGATGTTGAGGTCGGTGTCTTCATTGCGAACATAGATCAGGTCATCGTAACCATTGTTCCCCCTAAGTCCACTAACGAAATTCGACAAATCCTCCTTGGTGATGCTGTTGCTGTTTTCACTCTGCATCAGGCGAAATTTGCCCAATTTTCGGGCGAGGCGCAGCCAGGTGCGGGTTTCTTCGTCCTTAATGCTGTTGTACACGAGCCCCGTGCCAATCCAAACCAACCAACCCGGTAATTTGAAGTTGGTAACTTCTTCCTGTTTTTTGAATTTCTGGTAAAATTCGGCCACCGAGCTTTGAGCGGATAAGCTGCCACTCAGGGCGGCCAGGGTCAGGAGGAGGATCGCCGTTCTCATTTCTTCTCAATTTCTTTGGCCAAGCGGGTGATTTTGTTCAAGTCCAGGTTGCCCATGAAGCTCAGGAGTACAAATTCATCCTTGCCACCAGACAAGAGCAGGAGTTCCTGGATGACGTTGTTGCTTTCCTTGATCAAAAATTCCACATTGTCACCGTCTTTGTCGCGCACCGTCAACAACACCTCGTACTCTTTGGTATTGATTTTGGCTTTGGCTTCTTTGTAAAACACTTCTGGCGTTTCGTCGGTGGTCAGGATGCGCAGCCCCTGGAGGTCTTTGGCCATTTCCAGCACGGCTTTGGCTTCAGCGTCATCCTCCATATCCAGGATTTTAGAATCAATTTTACCGATCATCTGGAACAATTTGGGACTGATGTACACCACATCAAAACGTTTGTCCTCCACGTAACTGGAGAAATACTTGTCGATGGCACTGGCAGTGGTGCTCGTAGCACCTTGGGCCAGACCATTTACAGCGGCCAAGGCAAGGATGGCCAGGGTGAAAAAATGCTTGATTTTCATATTGTTTGGTTTAAAAAGATGTCATTTAATCAGTTTCCCCATTTCCCCCATTTTATCAATACTCTGGGTTGCAATGGCGGTACCTTCGTTGAATTCGGTGGCTACCTTACGCAAGGCTTTGCGGGTAACTTCGTAGGCTTCTTCCACGGTTTTGGGTTCGTATTTGGACCAGTCGATGACCTTCACCTCTGCCTCGGCGACAATGGGTTGCTCAACTGGATTGGAGCGAACCAACCACCACAATCCAGTGGCCACCAGCGCGAATACTGCGGCGATGCGCAAAACCCAGGCTACTGAAAGTGTGCGAATCACTGGTTTTGGCTTGCTGGATGTTTCGATTGCGGCCATCACTTTGGCATCAAAATCGTCGCCTAGACTCAGCTCAGCCTCTTCTTCCAGCAGTTGAAACCATTCGCGGTAAGTCAAATGTTCTGCTGAAATGGGTTCTGTTTGTAACAATTGCCGCAGTTGGGCTTCTTCTTGCAGGCTGCTTTCGCCAGCGAAGTACTTGTCCAAAAGGGATTGAATTTGCTGTTGTTTCATGGTATTTAAACTTTTGGGGTTTTACTACTCAATATACTTTTCATGGTTTGCCGCGCCCGGAATAGGTTGATTTTCACCTGAGCCAATGGAATGTCCAATGCCTCGGTCACTTCCTGGTAACTCATGCCTTCTACATCGCGCAATTGCATCACGAGGCGTTGGTTTTCAGGCAGGCGTTCCATGAGTTTTTGCAAGTTGTTCATGGTATCCGCCGATTCGGTGCGCGCATCGGGCAAGGGGGTTGAATCGGCCCAATCCAGGCCATCCTTCCATTCCTTGTGCCCATTTTTGCTGCCGCGTAGGCGATCGATGCACTGATTTTTGGTCAGGCGAATCACCCAGGCTTCAATGTTTTGCACCTCCGCCAAACGATCCTGTTGCTGCCAAAGTTTGATCAAGGCTTCCTGGACCAAATCCTCCGCCTCTTCCCGCTTGTTCAACAAGCGCAAAGCCAGGCGGAACATTTTGTCCTTGTATGGCAGGATGGTGTTTTTAAAATCAGTCGGGTTCATAGCTGCTTGGCGTAAACAAATGGAAGACGACAGAGAAAAAATAAAGTTACAGAAAGCTGATTTTTTTTGAAAAAATTTTGAACGCCCTGTTTTATTGCTGTTTTTCAAAAAACGATTTGCAAGTGCAGCGTTTTTCATTGAAATTGCATCGTATTTGTGAGTGTTTACTTTTAAGTTTCGAAATGTGTAGCGGATGAGTATTTTGAGCAAATTGCCCAGGCTAAAAAGGATCGACGAGTTGGTAATTACCAGCTTTATCCCTCCATTTCTAGTGGCTTTTTCAGTGTCTTTGTTTGTGTTGTTGATGCAGATGTTGTGGATTTACATCGACGATCTGGCCGGAAAAGGTTTGGGCTTTTTCACGGTCATTGAATTATTGTCGTACCGGGCGGTGAGCTTTTTTACGATGGCCTTGCCACTGGGTATTCTGCTTTCTTCAGTGATGATGATGGGGAATTTTGCCGAGCATTACGAGCTGTCCAGCATGAAATCAGCAGGCTTGTCCCTGGTGCGAATCATGCGGCCGCTGCTGGTTTTTGCCCTTTTTGCGGTAGCTTTTTCCTGGTATTGTTCTGATTATTTGATCCCTGCGGCCAACCTCAAGTTTGGCTCTCGGATGTGGGACATTCAACAAACCAAACCGGCCTTGCGCCTGGATGTGGGTGTTTTTAACGACGATTTCCAGGGCTTCACCATTCATATTGGTCAAAAAATGGGGGATGGCCGTACCATCAAAGATGTGATCATTTACGACCATACCGAGTCGAACTCCGGAAAATACACCGTCATCACGGCCAAAGATGGTGAAATGTTCAGCGCTGAAGGCGGGAATATTTTTGTGATGCGGCTGCGCAACGGCACACAATGTATTGAATCCAGAGGCTATCAGGCGAGCAGCCAAAGCAAATACCCTTTTATCCGGACCGGTTTCAAACAATTCACCAAAGTTTTCGATCTGAGTGAATTTTCCCTGAGCCGCACCAACGAGGAATTGTTCAAACAAAGCCGCCAAACCATGGACTCCCGTGCGCTCAAGGCAGCAGCAGACTCGATGGAGCTCGACATCAACAAGCGTACCGTCACTGCCGGAAATTATGTGGCCAATTACCTGTCGATTTTTAAAATGGACAGTACCTACCTGCGTGAAGAAATTAAAAAAGCCAATACCCGGGCGACCGATCAAGCCAGTAATTCCGGTTCAGGCCCTACGCCGCTCAACGTTTCGACACCGATCGAATCCACATTCGATTCCACCCATAGCATCAGCATCGGGATTGCCCGCTCCACTATTTTAAAAAGGGCCAAACCAATTGGGGTAGTGACTAAATTTGCCGATACCTTTAGTGATGCAGACAAAACTACCCTGCGGGGGCGTGCGGAATCGGCGGCACGGGGGGTACAAAACCAGACCTTTAGTACCACAGCCTCTTTGGACGCGACCAAAGAAAATCGGGTCAAGTTCATTTACGATTGGCAAATGAAATACAGCATTGCCGCAGTGTGTTTCATTTTTATGTTCATCGGTGCGCCGATGGGTGCCATTGTGCGCAAGGGTGGATTTGGGTATCCCCTCCTGGTCGCGATTGTATTTTTTATGCTTTTTGTGATCCTGACCATCTTTTGCCGCAAAATTGCCGAAACCTTCGTCGTTTCAGCCTATTTAGCGGCCTGGATACCTTGCATCATTTTGATGCCGTTGGGCATGTGGCTGACCTACAAAGCCATGAATGATCAGCCTTTAAACTTGTTTGAAGGTGTGCGTTATTTTTTCCAAAACCTTTTGAAACGATTCAGAAATGCCAAAACTGTTCAAGGATAATCCTTGGTTTTTTACGGCTTTTGCCCTGTTTTTGATCGGTGGAATACCCTTATTGCTTTATGGAAAAGGGGAATTGTTGATGCAATTGAATGACCAGCGTACCCCCTGGGCAGACTTCTTTTTTAGATGGTTCACCAAGGTAGGTGAAGGGTACGGTTATTTGGCGGTGTTCCTCATTTTATTGGTGTACAAACGCCGGGCAGCCTGGGGGATACCCCTTGTTGGTATTGCCGTTTCGCTGTTGGCCTGGGTAGGCAAATCCTGGTTCCAGCACCCCCGACCTTATCGTTATTTTAGCCAAAGTGGGCTGCTGTCTAAGCTGGATTTAGTACCCGGTATAGAAGTCAGTAAAGGGCTAACGAGCTTCCCATCGGGGCACACCATGGCTGCATTTGCACTTTTTTCTTTTTTGGCTTTTTGTTTTCCGCGCAAACCCTGGCTGAGCATCACCTGTTTTTGCATTGCTTTACTGGTGGGCGTTTCAAGAATGTACCTCGTTCAGCATTTTTTTGAAGATGTATACTTAGGGGCCATCTTGGGTGTTGGGCTCGGGATCCTGGCTTATTACGTTCTGAATCGAGTTGAACAAAAAATGTTAGCAAGAGTATAAAAGCATGTTTAAGCTTGTTTAAACTTGTTTATCTTCATTTTTCATTTTTCATTTTTCATTTCCTAAACCAAATCCTGTTTGCAGACTACGCCGAACAACGACCGTGAATTTTTTGACTTATTGTCCACAGATGCTGAAAAAGCGTTTGAATGGTTGTTCCGCAGGTACTTTGCTGAGTTGTGTCAGGTGGTTTATCGCGTAGCACACGATGAACATTTGGCTCAGGATTTGGTGCAAGAAGTATTGTATGAATTGTGGCGCAAACGGGACAAACTGACTATTTCCACCTCATTGCGGGCCTACCTCAAGCGCGCAGTACTCAATCGCACCCTCAACCATTTGCGGGACAACCGCAAGTGGACTTCTGAAGAACGGATGCCTGAGATCGCCATTGAAGAAAGTGACGCTGAAGACCTGCTGCATAGTGAAGCATTACAAGAACTGGTTGATGCCGCCATTGACGAGTTGCCAGAAAAATGCCGGATGGTGTTTGTACTGAGTCGATACGAAGAATTATCGTATCGGGACATTGCTACCGAACTGGGCATTGCTGAAAAAACGGTAGAGAATCAGGTATCCAAAGCCCTCAAATACCTTCGTCAACGCCTACTCCCCCATTTAAAAAGTGGCTTGAGTTTGTTGATTTTGTGGTTGGGGGGCTAGAATCTAGTGGCGTTTGTCTGCTATACGGCATAATTGTTAGAAGAAACGCTGTGTGGATATAGGGGTATGTAAGTTTCTTTGTGTCTAAGGAAAAAATGAACGGTACTAGACCCTACACAATATTCAGGCCAATGGAGAAGAAGATTCAGTTTTTGGTTCGACAATGGAAAAATGAGAATGTAGATCAAGAATCTAAGCGCATAGACGCTGGTTCGGACGCTCCTGCCTTTGATAAAGAATTGGAGACCATTTGGCAAAAAGCTGGGAATTATAAGTCAAAATCTTTCGAACCAGACGTAGAAGCCAATTGGAAAAAGTTTCAATCCAAAATTCAGGAGCCCCCTAGTCAAGAAAATGTACCCGTGCGTCGATTGGTTCCTCGGGCTTGGTTGGTTGCTGCTTCGATTGTTGCACTTTTGGTTACAGCCTGGTGGGTGCTCAATACTAATTCTACGTCCAGCGGAATCGATTCTGTAGCGACCAATAAACGGCAAACCAAAAAAATCGAATTGCCCGATCACTCGGTAGTTTGGTTGAGCAACAACAGTGAACTGAGTTTTGACCCCAACTTAAAGAATAGCAAAGTGCGCAATGTAAAACTGCGTGGTGAAGCATACTTTGAAGTACAACCTAACCCCGGGCAGCCCTTCCGCATCGAAACACCACATGGTTTGATCGAAGTGTTTAGGAGCAGTTTCAATGTACGCGCTTTGCAGACCGAACCCCAAACGGAAGTACAGGTCATGTCGGGGCAGGTTGCACTGATGGGTAAAGGTGATAACAAGCAAAGAATTGAGGTTCCTGCAAATTTCATCGGGTACATTCCTAAGATTCAAAAGCAGCCGAGTAAGGCATTAAGCAATAGCAATCAGGTTTTTGCCTCTACCAAAGTGTGGAGAACCCGTAAAATAGAGCTCGTGAGCCGAACTTTGGGAGAAGCCCAAGAAATCATGCGCCGCTATTCTAATTATCGTTTGGAATTCTCTGATCCCCAGCTTGCCAAATGTATTTTTACCTGGAACTTCGAGTTGGATAAACCCGAATCCAGCCTGAAATTGTTGGCAAAAACTGGAAATTTCCACTTAGAGAAAACAAGTTCTACCGTTTTCCGTTTGGAAGGAAAGACTTGTCCTAAATAAATTGGGACTGGGCTAAAATAGCTTATCATAAACGCAGAGCGATTATTCCGATTCGCCTAATCGCTTTGTCGAAATCAGCAGTATGAAGGGAAAACTTCTACCCAAGCTGATGATGTTTTGTTTTTTACTGGTTTCTTCTCTGCACGCGCAAGAAGCCCTTGATCGTGTTGTGTCCATTACTTTTGAGGACCAATCTCCCGCCAAAGCCCTGCAACAGCTGCGCAAAACTTATGACCTTAACATTGTTTTTTCGGATAGCCAATTGCCCAAACGCAACAACTTTCCACTTGTTTTTAAACGGCAGCGCATTCGAAACATCCTTGATGCCATTTTAGCCAATACTGGATTTGCCTATCAATCCGATCCAGCAGGCATCATCATTACCCGAGTCATGCTGACTCCCAAAATCCGTTCAAGGTATACCATTCAAGGGATCGTAGCCATTGGGGGAAGTGCCGAAACGTTGATGGGTACCAATATTTTCGCCCTCAACCACAATGAGGGTACCCATTCCAATGAACAAGGTATTTTTAGCCTAACCCTTCCTCAAGGGCGTACCCGCATCAGCATTTCTTTCATCGGATTTCATTCAGATACCTTAAGCATCAACTTGCAGCGAGATACCTTCTTACGCATTGTCATGCACCGAGAAAGCCGACAAATTGAAGGAGTGGTCATCCCTGCAGCGATGCAAAGTGAAGGGATGAGCATTGGTAAATACAGTTTTGATCTGGATCAGTTGCAACGTATGCCTAAAATTGGTGGCGAGACCGATCTGATCCGTGCTGTACAAATGCTTCCAGGAGTTCAAAGTGGGCCTGATGGCGTGGGAGGTATATTTATTCGTGGCGGAGAAGCTGGTCACAACCTTATAATCATCGACGATGTGCCCATTTACAATTCCAACCATGCCGCAGGGGTTCTATCGGTTTTTAATACCAGCATTGTCAAATCAGCTGAGTTGCTCAAGGGCGCATTTCCGGCACGTTACGCCGGGCGGCTTTCGTCAGTGCTAGATGTACGGATGCGGGATGGGAACAAAGAATTTTGGACTGCAAGCGGGGAATTAGGTCTGATCTCCGGCCGTTTGACGTTGGAGGGGCCAATTGTCAAAAACAAAAGTTCTTTGTTGTTGGCTGGTCGTACTTCATTGCTGAATTGGATGATCAAACCCTACTCTCAACATTACAAATCTCGCAATGGAGAAAAAGGTCAGAGCAATTATAATTTTTATGATTTTAATGCCAAGTTCAACATAGAGCTTTCAGAAAAAGATCGCCTTTTTTTTAGTTTCTACCGCGGCCAGGATCATTTTAGCAATAGTGGAGACTCCCAGGATAGCCTTTCTTTATTGGTGGATGATCGGTTTAAGGTTTATCGGTTTCGAAAAGCTTACCACGAGAAATTGTATTGGAACAATACCGGGAGTTCCTTGCGTTGGAGCCATATTTTGGGAAAAAAACTATTTTCCAATACCACTTTTACCTTTAGTCAGCTCAATGTCAACATTACTACAGCGTCAAGTGATACCGTGCATATCCTCTCCAGTGCTCCCCCACAAACCCACTTTGACGCCGATTATGGTCGCTACCTATCCAGCATCCGCGATTTTGGGGTGCGCAGTGATTTTCACTGGGACATCGCCCCCGGAAACAAGGTACGTTTTGGTCTGCGGGTGCAACACAATCATTTTGTACCTGGCATTCAGGAGTATGACGACGATTTTCAGGAGTACATTTCACCTGATGGTAAAATCAGCCGTAAGGTGTATACCACTGGCTGGGCATTTTACCTGGAAAATGAAAGGCGGATGTTGTCCCGGCGTCTGTACCTCAATTATGGTTTGAACTTGTCGGGTTGGAATGTGGATCAGCGGAATTACTCCATTTTAGAGCCCCGCTTGGCCCTCTCCTATCTCCTGAGTGATTCTACCTATCTTGAAGCCTCGGTCAGTAGAATGAGTCAATTTTTGCACCTTTTGTCTGGTACCAACCTTGGGTTACCTACCGACTTGTGGGTTCCTTCCACTGGCGAGATTGGACCAGAATTGGCTTGGCAATACACCCTGGGTTTCCGAAAAAACCTAAAATACGGCTGGAATATCGCTCTGGAAGGCTACTACAAGGAAATGAAAAACCTGGTCAACTATTCTGAAGGAGCAGATTTTTTGGATGATTGGGAACAAAACATCACCATTGGATCCGGCCGTGCCTTTGGCCTTGACCTGATGCTGCGCAAAAACAATAGAATCATCGATGCTTACATTGCCTATTCATTGGGCCGCACTGATCGGGTCTTCCCCAAAATTAATCTGGGAGAACGTTACCCCTTTAAATACGATCATCGACACGATTTGAAAATTTGGAGTGATTTTCGTTTTTCGCCTAAAATCGACCTCTCTGCTTCCTGGACCTTCAGCTCTGGGTTGGCCACCAATGTACCTCTTGATGCTTTTACGCTTGAAATCCCTGGCGTATCTCCGCCCGTTACCGTGATTGACTATGGGCCAAAAAACAGCCAACGATTGCCAGCATACCATCGATTTGACATTGGCCTGAATTTTCATTTTTTATCCTCCAAAGGACCTCAACACCACATACAAGTAGGTGCCTACAATGTCTATAGTCGCCGCAATCCACTGTACTATCAACTCCGTACTGTATATATAGTGGAGAATGGCCAGTTGAAGAAAGATTCTAAGCTAGTTGGGGTTCATCTCCTACCTTTTTTACCTTCAATCAACTATTCTATAAAATTTTAGTTAAATTTGTCTAGTTTTTTACAAAAGAGGCCAACCACTTGGCCTTTTCAACCGTCATTTCAGCATACATCAATGACATAGTGTGAAAAAACAGCTACAAAGCATATTATCTATAGGTCTTTTGCTGCTCACCTTCGCGTGTGAAAAGCCTCAATTGCAGCTAGGAAATTACACCCCTAGTTTGGTTGTCATCTCTAATTTTACAACATTAGATGGAATCCGGGTGCAGGTTTCAAAAAGTCGATCCCCTCTGGATAACGGCCCTACCGAGTACATCACCAACGCCATTGTAGAAATTTGGGAATCAGGCCAGTTGTTGGAAAGGCTTAATTTAAGTGATGTTCGGGGGGTAAACGCTCCTTTTTATACCAGCGAAGTGATCAAACCTCGGGTCGGCGTTGAGTATACCGTGAAAGTTTCCGCTAAAGGTTTCAGAACAGTTACTGCAACCAGCAGGATTCCGGAAAGCGTTAATCTGGATAGTGTAAAAATCGAAAAATTGATCGCCACGCCCGACGAACCCGGATTTGTAAATTATAAGTTTGATTTAGCCATCTATTTCACCGACCCGCGCTTGGAGCGCAATTTTTACCATGTCAATGTTTTTCAAAAAAACGTGCTTGTGCAAAAAGATGGAATGGAGCAGATTGAACAAATCAAAAAATTGTCTTTTAGTTCAGACATCAATACCAATTACATTATCGCCAATTATGACGGGGGATTCTTAATCGAAGACAAACCCATCAATGGTAACGCCATCTACATTCCAGTTCCGATTAGCATTCGGATGCCAGCGCACGTGCATAATCTCGACGAAATGATCGTTGAATTGCGTTCTGTATCGGAAGAGTACTACCTGTTCCACTCCACAGTGAGTCGCCAACAGAACAATAGTGACCAACCTTTTTCTGATCCAGTGGTTTTGTACAACAATATCCGCAATGGCCAAGGTGTCTTTGCAGGCTATAGTCAGGCTGAAAAAATAGTCAGCCTCAAGCCTCAATAAGTAGTGGGGTAAAAATATGTGTACATTTTTTTACCATTCCTTAGATTTTATCTAGTTTTTGTCATCATTCGGCGACTTTCCTTTCTTTTTTTCTATTTTTTCCTCAAAAAAAATGCATTGGCGTGGGGGTAAGCCAATTCTTATGTGTCAAGGTTGTGTTGATTCAAAATAATCTACACTTCTGAAAAAATTCTTGACTCATGACCATATACGCAAGTAACACCCGCAAAAAGAATTTGGGCAATAGTTTAGAAGCCAAAATGGCTTTCATTGAGCGCTACCCCCTGTTTTCCTGCCTCAGCCCCGAGGAAAAAATGCAATTGGCCAATCAGATGGAACATCGCGAAAAGATCCGCTATGGCTTCGTGTATGAGACAGGAGAAAGTTCTGAGGTGCTGTACTTGCTTGCCGAAGGTGCCATCAAAATTGGTGCTACCTCCTCCCACGATGGCAAGGAAGTGATCAAAGCCTTGATTCACCCTTTAGCGATGTTTGGCGAATTGGGCCTGGTCGGCGAAGTGCGCCGTCAGGAATTTGCCCAAGCCATGAAAGAAGAAGTGGTTTTGTTTGCCGTCAAGGTGGAGGACTTCCGCCGGCTGATGCGTCAAAACTTCGAGCTATGCAATCGAGTTATGCTTTACCTAGGTGCTCGCTTGAGCTTGGCAGAACAAAAAATGGAGTCCCTGATTTTCAAGGATGCGCGCACCCGGATTGTGGATTTCATCAAAGATTCAGTCTCCGATCGTGGTCAGCGCGTAGGTTATGAAATGCTCCTGCGGCATTCTCTTACCCATCAAGACATCGCCAATATCACTTGTACTTCTCGCCAAACCGTAACCTTGGTCTTAAATGAGTTGCGCAAATCCGATTTGATCTACTTCAATAGAGGCAAGATTTTGGTGCGGGATTTGGCGAGGTTAATGTAAGTGAAAAGTGAAAAATGAAAAATGAAAAGTAGGCTACCGCTGTGGCTTGTACAACGTTGTGTGTCGAAGTCGCTGCGGCAGCCTACTTTTCATTTTTCATTTTTCATTTTTCACTTTTCACTTTTCACTTTTCACTTTTCATTTCCCCCTCAGTATTTCCCTCGAAATCACCAGCTTTTGAATCTCGCTGGTTCCTTCGCCGATGGTGCACAATTTGGCATCGCGGTAGAACTTCTCCACTGGAAAATCTTTGATGTAACCATAACCACCGTGAATTTGAACGGCATCGGTTGATACTTCTACGGCAGTTTCTGAGGCAAAATATTTGGCCATCGCCGAGAGTTTGGTCACATTCTTTCCTTGGTCCTTTAGTTCACCAGACTGACGCACCAAAAGTTCGGAAGCTTCAATTTTGGTCGCCATATCCGCTAGTTTAAAGCTGATGGCTTGAAAATTGGCGATGGCTTGTCCGAATTGCTGACGCTCCTTGGCGTACTTCAAAGAAGCCAGATACGCCCCTTTAGCGATACCCAAGGAAAGGGCAGCGATAGAAATGCGCCCACCATCCAGAATTTTCATGGATTGGATGAACCCCTCCCCTTCTTCGCCAAGCATCTGGCTCTTGTGCACCCGGCAATTGTCAAAAATCATCTCGGCAGTTTCGGAAGCCCGCATGCCCAATTTGTTTTCTTTTTTGCCGGCATAAAAACCCGGAGTGCCTCTTTCCACCACAAAAGCGGTCATCCCATGACTGTCCAACAATTCTCCCGTACGCACGATCACTACGGCAACATTGCCCGATGCGCCGTGAGTGATGAAGTTTTTAGCGCCGTTAATGACATAATAATCCCCATCGCGCTCAGCAACACATTTCATCCGGCCGGCATCGCTACCAGTATTGGGTTCGGTAAGTCCCCAGGCTCCGATCCATTCTCCAGAGGCCAATTTGGGTAAGTATCGATGTTTTTTTTTTTTTTCACCGAAAGATAAAATATGATTGGTACACAGCGAGTTGTGCGCTGCTACGGATAGCCCGATTGATCCACATACCTGGGCAATCTCTTCAATGACCGTGATGTACTCCTGGTATCCCAGTCCTGCTCCACCGTACTGTTCGGGTACCAAGACGCCCAAAAAACCATAATTGCCCATCTGGTGGAACAGCTCCACCGGAAAATGAGAAACTTCGTCCCATTCCATGACATGGGGGCGGATGTACGTTTCAGCAAAATCACGGGCACTCTCCTTGATTAATTGCAAGTTTTCCAAGGTTTCGACATTCATAAAACTATATTTTGCACCTACTACAAAGTTTAATCACCGTAAGATGACAACCACGTAGCGATAGTTGTTTCAAAAAGCTCATTTATAATAAAACAGCTTTTGAATTGTTCAGTTTAGAGGAAAAAAATCTTGCAGTTGGGAAGTAAACCTGATCTCAGGGTTTTTCCTGGCCATTGGCACTTCCACGGGAAGGTTGGCCTTTTTGTTCGGCAAAGCCCAGCGCTTTGCGCATTTTTTGATGGATACTGGTATTTTCAAAAATTCCGGCAAATTGCTTCGACATCGGACCATACGCAAACACCGGAATCATACTCGCGGTATGGTTGATGGTCGTGAATGCCGTTTCAATTTTATTCATTTTTGAACCTGGATTCAGCGCCATGCCTCCACACTCGTGGTCGGCGGTTACGATGACCAAGGTGTTGCCCCGGGTGCGGGCAAAATTCAAGGCTTCTCCCACGGCACGGTCAAAATCCAGCGCTTCTTTGATCGCTAATTTCCCATCGTTGGCATGGCAAGCCCAATCAATTTGTGAGCCCTCAATCATGATGAAAAAACCTTTGTCTTTGCTCCGTTTTTCCAAAAACTCTAACCCCCGTCGCGTAGCAAAAGGCAAATAATCGCGACCTGCGCCAACATTAAGGGGATGTTTATCTGCGGTGAGGTAGACCAGATTCTCGGAAGCGTCCCAGCGCATTTCGTGCATGTCTTCCAAGGAATAGTCCGTGACCTTGTATCCTTTTTGAGCCAGTTCTTCATACAAATTGCGGTTGTCCATCTCACGGCGGTCAAAATACTTTTTTCCGCCACCAATCAACAAATCCACTTGTGTTTTGAGCATGTCTACTGCAATCTCTTCGTATTGCTCCCGGGATACCACGTGGGCGATAAAAGCGGCTGGCGTAGCGTGTACGATCGTAGAAGTAGCAATCAAGCCCGTAGCCAGACCATTTTCTTCGGCTTCTTCCAGGATGGTTTTTACCCCCAACGTATCTTTGTCTACACCAATGGCGCCATTGAAGGTTTTGATGCCGCAGGCAAAAGCGGTGGCCCCCGCAGCGGAATCTGTCACCAAATCATCGTAGGAGTAGGATTTGTGAAAACCCAGTACAGGCATCTGTTCCAGGTTGAGCTTGGCATTGTTGCTGAACATCGCTGCACTAATCTGCGACAAGCCCATCCCATCACCGATCAATAAAATAACATTTTTGGGGTTTTCGGGCAGGGCACTTTCAACGGGTGCAGTGCTTCCACAAGCCCAAAACAGGAAACTCAGGCTACACAGTAGCAACATTTTACCCGATATTCGTTGTAGCAATCTTCTCAACATCGCATCTCCAGATTAGATTTGGGGAAAATAAACAATTGTATTGACTTGAACGGCTTTTAAAAACGCTAAATTGGAGAGCAAAGATAAAAATTTGCAAGCATTGCCACTCAAGTTCAACTTTTATCTTAACATTTCATTTTGCAACCTTACCCTCAATTAACCTGTCTTAACTGATAATTTACTCACAAGTTTAGGTATACCATGAGAAATCAGATCGAAAAACCCTGGATTTTTGTTTTGCCATTCTGCATATTCCTGTTGATTTCAAGCACTTTAAGTGCTCAGAATCCTTCCATTTTTGAAACATTGGGGAAAATTCCAAACCAGGAAGTAACCATGGTATTGGATTTTGGAGCACTAGATGAACTGCGCAAGAAGGACCAATCTTTCCCCGCAAGCATAAAATATAAAAATGCCAGCGGAGACTCCGTTTCCTGGAATGTAAAATTAAGCGTGCGGGGACGTTACCGCCGACTGTTTTGTGATTTCCCGCCCATCAAGGTAGTTTTTCCTAAAAAAGACTTGCAGGCCAAAGGTTTTGCCAACTTCAATGATCTGAAATGGGTAACCCACTGCTTTGAAGACCACGAATCGGATGAGCACCTCCTGCGCGAGTACCTGGCTTATGGCTTGTACCAGCAAATTTCGCCCTATAGTTACCGTACCCAGCTGCTGAAAGTAACGTACATCAATACCTACAAACCCAATCAAAAGATAGTCCGTTTTGCTTTTATCGTAGAAGATGACGCCGAAATTTCCCAGCGCCTGGGGCTTAAAGAATGTAAAGATTGTTTTGTCGCCCACCACGATTCCCTCGACTTGAAAAGTGAAAACAGCGTCGCCGTTTTTCAATACCTGATTGGAAACACCGACTGGAGCATTGTCAAGGGTCAAAAAAATGTCAAGTATTTTAAACCAGCTAACGGTGGGAAAATGGTCGTCATCCCACACGATTTTGACTTCAGTGGCTTCGTGGATGCAGGTTATGCCGTGCCAGCCACGGGTACCAATATTCAAACGGTCAAAGAGCGGGCCTTTTTAGGGTTTAAAGCAGATAAAGCCATTTGGGAGGAGACGCTGAGCCTGTACAAGGGCAAACAAAATGCCTTCATCCAATCCATTGAAGCTTTTCCGTACTTGAAGGATAATTCCAAAAAAGAAAGCATTCGGTACATCAACTCTTTCTTCTCAAGGGATGCTGGCAAATTGCTTGCCTCACAAACCAACTAAAACCAAATACAATACCCCAGCACCAATAACCAGACCGAAGCCCCTCAAAGCAGCTTTGCGCAGGGCGGGAACCCCACGAATTAAACTCACGCTCAATTTAAAAACTGAATTGGAAAAAATAGCGGCGAGAATCAAGCCTTGGGCTACGGTGCTTTGTGCTGGATGCGCCGCAGCCCATTTCGCCGTACTCAAGGTGATGGCATCAATATCGGCAATGCCCGTAATGGCTGCACTGACGTACACCATCGAAGCACTCAGCCATTCGCGGGTGTAATACATCAACAGGGTCGTCGCAATGTACAAACCTGCGAAAAACAAGGCGTTTTTAATGTCCAGTGGATTCCCGGCATCCAGTGCTCCAGTTTGAACTTGCTCCTCTTTTCGCCAACTGATGACCGCAGGCACAACACTCGCCACCAACATCATGGACAAGGGTAAAATCAACAATTTGGCCACCGGAAAGGCAAAAATAGTGGTCAAAATAAATACCCGCACCAACATGACCGAAGAGGCCAGCACAATTCCAGCACCGTACACTGGGCCATATTCGGGCCTTTCCCGGCTACGCGAGGCAAAAACCCAGGCAATCATCGTGGAGGAAAACAAGCCACCGATTAATGCTGACAGTAAAATCCCTTTATTCGGGCTGCCAAATTTCAGCAAGAGGTACCCACCAAAATTAAAAGTCAGTACCACGATCACAATCAAACCCAAATCCCGCACATTGATGGAATTGTCTGGGCCAAAAGTTTGGTTCGGCAACATGGGTAAAATCAGAAGCGCCAGAATGATGAATTTAATAAAAGCAAACAGTTCTTCGTTGGTCAACTTTTTGACGATGTCGTGTAGTTGCTCTTTCAGGGATAAGATGGTCGTGATGACCACCACCGCTGCCAACGCCTCCTGGATGTGGCCATAGGCGATCAAAACACCCAAAAAGAAGGTCAACAACATGCCCAATTCCGAAGTCAAGCCCAGTTTTTGGTTTTGGGTCTGGATAAAATAAGCAATCCCAATCAACCCCATAAAACCCAGGGTAGCGGCCAACAACAAATAAATATGGGTGTGCTGGGCCAATTCTCCAACGATGAACCCGGTCAGAGCAATCAGGGTAAAAGTCCGGAGCCCACCCAAATGGGCAGCCTCGCCATGGGTATTAAATTCCCGCTCCAGCCCAATGATCGAGCCTACTCCACTGGCCATCAAAAGGCCAATGACAAAAGTTCCAAAGGGGTTGTTAAAAAAGTCTGATATGTTCAATTGCCAACGGTTTTTCCATTAAATATGCAAAATTTTGGCCTAACCTACTAATTTATTTAACTTGCCTCTATGAAATGCAAGAAATGGAGCGTTTAAAAATTTCGAAAGATTTCATGAACAAGTTCCCTGCTCTGTTTTGTTGCAACGTCTGACAAATTGCTTTATGGAACAAAAAATCACAATTCCCGATTCCCAACTCATTCTAATGGTCAAGAACGGTGACCGTGCCGTCATTCCCTTGCTCTACCAACGTTATTCTTCTGCACTTTATGGATTAATCGTAAAGACAATAGGCAATCAAGAGGACGCCTCGGAGATCCTCCAGGACGTGTTCATCAAAATATGGCAAAGGGGAAATCAGTATCAAGAAGACAAGGGTTCTCTACTCGGCTGGATGATGCGCATTGCCAAAAATGCGGCATTGGACCACACCCGGTCACGCGTCGTGTCGCAACGATCCAAAACCGATCAGATGGACAACTTCGTATCTGATACTAAGGCTCCAAAATCTGAAGCGCAGATTCCCGATGTGGGTTTGCGCAAAGTACTTGACCGAATGGATGACCGCCACCGTCAAATGATTGACCTGTTGTACTACCAAAATTATACGCAATCCGAAGTGGAAGAACTGCTGGGGATACCCCTGGGCACTGTAAAAACGCGTGCCCGTGCAGCCATCGGAGAGTTGCGAAAAATTTTGCGCAATGAAAAGCTCTAATGCGAGCTTTTGTGAACCAAAAAGAGTAAAGACAAACCGCGACCCTTTGATTTTACTGCGCAAATGCGGATCGTTTCAAACAGGTTTGTTGGCTCTTAATGAATAAATAACCATTAATCCTCTAACAAGTGGAAAAATTCAATATTCAGGAATATTTGGATAGTGGCGTCATAGAAATGTATGTTTTGGATCAATTGAGTGACGCAGAAAGGGAGGCAGTTGAAAAACTGGCTGCCCAATATCCAGAAATTCGGGAAGAAATCGCGGAGGTGGAAGAGGCTATGGGAACTTACCATACCCTGGAAGGTTTAACGCCACCGGATCATATTTTGTCCAATATCATGGCTGCTACTGCGCCTAGCACGGTTGAAGAACCTATTGTAACGGCTTTGCCAAAGCGTACTTTGTCGATCATTTGGCCAATGGCTGCCGCAGTGGTGGGTTTAGCCCTGGCTGCCTGGATGTACATGGGCAAACAATCGGCTCAACAAGAAATTGCTGCACTGAAAAAAACTACCGAAAACTTGCGTGCCAACGAGCAGGTAATCAGCAGTAGACTACAAGTTACGGAGCAGGAATTAAACGAGTTAAAAGGAAGCTGTTGCGCTGAAAGACTGGTCGTTAAAGCTGGTGATCAGCCGATTGCCTCCGTATACTGGAACAAAAATGCCCGATTGGCGCATTTGAAAATGGAAAACCTTGCTATTCCCGTTAAAGGCAAACAATACCAGCTTTGGGCCTTCGTAGGCGGAAAACCCGTAAGCATCGGGGTAGTTGATTGGGAAGCGCTCCAAAAAGGTTTGGTTAGTTTTGAGTTCAAAAACAAACCCGAAGCCTTTGCCATTTCACTGGAAAACTTTGGTGGATCACCCGTACCTACCGATGTCAAAGGTGCCAGCGCTGCTGTTGTAAATCAAGGTTAAACCTAAATTTTCTATATCGCCCCAAATTTTGCTAGTTTTACCTCATCAAAAAACCGTCTGGTTATGAGGAATAGATTAGCAAAATTTGGATTGATGATCCTGAGTCTCCTATCCATTGCTGCAATGGACCAACCCACCGAAAACTTCAACGATTACCCCGTTTACGAGGGTACCGATCTCGGGCTTAGCTATACCGCCAAGTCTTCCACCTTCAAAGTATGGTCACCGCCTGCGGCTCAACTTATCCTTCGCTTTTATGAGCAAAGCATCGGTGGAAAAGCTTCCAAAACTGTAAAAATGAAAAAAGGCCCCCAAGGTACCTGGGTGGCTGTGGTCAAAGGCAATTTACAAGGCCATTATTATACCTTTCAAGCCCAAATAGCTGGCAAATGGTACGATGAGGTTCCCGATCCATATGCTTATGCCGTAGGTACCAATGGCAAAAGAGCACAAGTCGTTGATCTAAAAGCGACCAACCCTTCCGGCTGGAATTACGATACTCGCCCCAACCTCAAAAATCCTACCGACATCATTTTGTATGAGTTGCACTTGCGTGATTTATCCACTCATCCCTCTTCAGGCATCAGCAACAAAGGCAAATACCTGGGATTAACTGAGGAGAAAACCCGCAACCCGGAAGGCCAGTTTACCGGACTGGAGCACCTCAAGGAACTGGGCATCACCCATGTGCACTTGTTGCCCGTATTTGACTACTTATCCGTCGACGAATCGAAACTCAACGAGCCTCAATTCAACTGGGGTTATGACCCTCAAAACTACAATGTGCCCGAAGGCAGTTACAGTACCAACCCAGCCGATGGTGCAGTGCGCATCCGCGAGTTTAAACAAATGGTAAGCGCCCTGCACAACGCGGGTATTCGCATGATAATGGACGTGGTGTACAACCACACGGGGGCTACCGGGCCTTCCAATTTCAATCAATTAGTCCCTGGTTATTACTACCGCCAAAATGACAAAGGTGGTTTTTCCGATGCTTCCGCTTGTGGCAATGAAACCGCTTCAGAACGCCCGATGGTCCGCAAATTCATCATCGAATCCGTATTGCATTGGGTCAAAGAATACCATGTGGACGGCTTCCGCTTCGACCTCATGGGCATTCACGACATTGAAACCATGAATCAAATCAGCAAAGCGGTACATGCCATTGATCCAACGATTTACCTTTATGGCGAGGGCTGGACAGCGGGGGCCTCTCCCCTACCCGACGATCAAAAAGCCATCAAAGCCAATGTGCTCAAGCTGGACAAAGTGGCTGCTTTTAGCGACGACATGCGCGATGCCATTCGGGGGCACGTGTTTACGCCTACGGAAAAAGGCTTTGTCAGTGGCAAAGCTGGCTTGAACGAAAGTGTAAAATTTGGAGTAGTCGCCTCTACCTGGCATCCCGAAGTGGATTATTCCAAAATCAACTATTCCAAAGCCGCCTGGGCAAATGGCCCCGATCAAACCATCACCTACGCCTCTTGTCACGACAATCACACCCTCTGGGATCGCTTGGCCATCAACAACCCCATGCTTTTGGACGAGGAACGCATCAAAATGTACCGTTTGGCCTTGTCCATGGTGCTTACAGCTCAGGGTGTACCTTTTTTGCACGCAGGTACCGAAATGGTCGTCACCAAAAAAGGTGAGGAAAATTCCTTCAACAAACCCGACGAAATCAACCAACTGGATTGGACCCGCAAGTACCAGTACAAGGAGATTTTTGATTACACCAAAAACCTGATTGGCCTGCGCAAAAGCCACCCCGCCTTCCGCATGACCTCGGCGGCCATGATTCGGGAACACCTGAAGTTCATCCCTAATACGGAAGATAACCTGACCGGTTTTCTGATTTCCAACCATGCCAATGGCGATCCCTGGCATACCATTGCGGTGATTTACAATGGTTCGGATAAGGTACACCCGGTGGTTTTGCCCTATTCAGAGTGGAAAATAGTGGGCAATGGCATGGCCATCGATGTCAAAAACCCACCTGTAATTCGCAACTCTGGTGTGTTGGTTCCCGCTTATTCAGCGTTAATCCTTTATTCCGCAA
Organism: Saprospiraceae bacterium; assembly: GCA_027488855.1. GTDB lineage: Bacteria > Bacteroidota > Bacteroidia > Chitinophagales > Saprospiraceae > Haliscomenobacter. The sequence goes on along the minus strand of JAIYAV010000260.1, from coordinate 19,170 downwards.
CTGCTCCTGGACAAAGTGGAGGGATGGAGAAATAAGTTTAACTTTGCGCGGATTAATTTTCTTGTTAAGCGCTTTTTTAAATTGATCAAAGTGAAAAATCAAAGCATTTTACTACTGAGTTTGTTGCTCTTGCTGGGCTTTGTAGCCTGCAAAAATGACGGGAAGAACGACGGGGATACCAAAGGTTTGGGCCCCGATGACGTGTTTGAAGTGGATGCCCCGCCCATCACCGGTCCTGAATCCATTGCCGAGGTCGAAAAGCTGGTCAAAAGTATTGATGCGGTTCAGGATAGTATGAATGTGGCTGGTCCCAATTATGTCTTTAATGGCAAAGAAAAAACCGAGGTATTCGTGTATTCCTACGAAGGCATGCCACTAATGATCTATTGCAAAACCCCCAAACTGGAAAGCTGGTATTACCTCAAAGATCGCCGCCCAGTATATTTGAAGGAACTTGTTTTGACTGAAGATGGTTTTGTTCAAAACCGCTTTTACTACGGTACGAAAGAGCTCATTGGCGCCGAAAGCCGCAAGGGACCTTCTCCAGATGCAACCAACAACGGTCCTGCCAAAAGATACCGAGGCGCGAAAGATGATTTCCGACTATCTGGCGAAGCAGCGACTGGTGTGGTTTTGGAATATCTTTATGGGAAAATGAAATAAGTTGAGAAGTTGAGGGGTTGAGAAGTTGAGGCTGCCGCGAGCGACTTAGACAAGGACATTGTCAAAATCGCTCGCGGTAGCCTCAACTTCTCAACCCCTCAACCTCTCAACTCCTCAACTTTTTTCCTATTTTTGCCACTCAATTTTCAATATACCCAGACAAATGAACATTGTCAATATCATTCAGCAAGGCGTCGTTCAAGGTGCTGCGCAATTGTATAACCTGGAAATCAAGGGCGAAGACTTCCCCTTGAGCACGACCCGTAAAGAGTTTGAAGGAGATTATACGCTGGTTGTTTTTCCGTTTACCAAGCACATCAAAAAAAGTCCCGAGGCCATCGGCCAAGAATTGGGCGCTTTTTTGATGGAACAAGTGCAGTACATCAAAGATTTTAACGTCATCAAGGGCTTTTTGAACCTGGTGATCGACGATCAGTACTGGCGGGAGTTCTTAGAAGACATTTACCAAAATCCACAATACGGCACCCAACCCGCTAATGGCCGCAAGGTAATGGTGGAATATTGCTCCCCCAATACCAATAAGCCCCTGCACCTGGGGCATATCCGCAATATCCTGCTGGGCTGGTCGGTGAGCAAAATTTACGAAGCAGCGGGCTATGACGTCGTACGGGTGCAAATCATCAACGACCGGGGCATCGCCATTTGTAAAAGTATGCTGGCCTGGAAAAAATTCGGGGAAGGCGCTACACCTGAATCGACCAATACCAAAAGTGACCACTTTGTAGGTGACTTTTATGTATTGTTTGAAAAGAAATTCCAGGAAGAATACAAGGCCTGGCAACAAAGTGAGGAAGCCTTGGCCATTTACACCGAAAAGAAAAAAGGTGAACAAAGCCCCGAAGAGTTTTTCAAAACCTACAAAGACCAATATTTCAACCTGTACAGCACCCTAGGCAAAGAAGCGCGCGAAATGTTGCTCGCCTGGGAAGCCAACGAAACGGAAACCATTGAGCTGTGGAAGCGGATGAACGGCTGGGTTTATGCGGGTTTTGACTCCACTTTTGACAAACTGGGCGTCACTTTCGACAAACTTTACTACGAATCCAACACCTATTTGCTCGGGCGTGAAACCGTGGACCAAGGTTTGAACTCCGGAGTCTTTTTCCGCCTCGAAGATGGCTCGGTGTGGATCGATTTGGAAGACGCCAAATTGGACAAAAAATTGGTGCTGCGCAAAGACGGCACCTCCGTATACATCACCCAGGATATTGGAACCGCCCAAATGCGTTACCAGGATTTTGGGGCGGAGAAGATGATTTACGTGGTGGCTGACGAACAAAACTACCATTTCCAGGTGCTTTTTGAAATCATGAAGCGGCTGGGTGAGCCTTATGCGGGTGGTTTGTTCCATTTGTCTTACGGCATGGTGGATTTGCCGAGTGGCAAAATGAAATCGCGGGAGGGTACCGTAGTGGATGCCGACGATCTGATTGCAGAAGTAGTCCAGGAAGCCTGGGAAAACAGCAAGGAACGGGGTTCTTTGGCCGATATGACGCCAGAAGCTCAGCAGGAAGTCATTCGTAAAATTGGGTTGGCGGCTTTGAAGTTTTTCATCGTTAAAGTACACCCCAAAAAACGCATGATTTTCGACCCCAAAGAGTCGGTTGACTTGCAGGGGCAAACGGGTCCATACGTACAAAACGCCTTTGTACGTTGCAGCTCCATGCTCAACAAGGCCGGAAATCCCGACCTGAGCGCTGCCAGTGAGTATACCACTCTGGAAACTGCTGAAAAGGACATCATTGCCCAACTCTACCAGTTCCCGGAAATCATCAAGCAGGCCGCAGAAACCTACGACCCCTCCATGGTGGCCATGTACAGCTACGAATTGGCCAAGGCTTTCCACCGCTTCTGGCATGATTACCGCATCCTGCAAGCCGAATCGGAAGCGGCCAAAGCGTTCCGGATTCAGTTGTCGATCGCAGTGCGGAATGCATTGCGAACGGGGTTGGATTTGCTGGGTATTGAAACGCCAGAGCGCATGTAGAGCGCAATTAATTGCGACTCTGTTTAGAGAAATAACTTTGAATTAGACGCGATCAAGAAGTTTTTTGAAATACTCGTTCTTAAATCTTAGGCTAGAAGCCCTTGAATTGCCTCCAGCTTCAGCTGGTGGATAAGCATTGAGCGCTAGTTTTGGGCTTCAGCCCTATGTCATTGACTTTAGGATTTTTGCGTTGAATTTGGTAGTGTGCTTTTGTCTCAGAACCCCCGACCCCTAAAGGCAGGGCCGATTGGTTCTGGTGTGAGCAACGATTTAAGCCCCGCTAGGGGCGTGATATGGGTAGTAACTCGTGATTTCCGGGGTTTCCCGAGTCCCGTAGGGACGTGATGTGGGTATTTAGATGGCTATGATACCCACATCACGTCCCTACGGGACTCGGGAAAACATCGGGGCCGTTGTTTTCTACCCATATTGCTCCCCTAGCGGGGCTCCCGTTGCGCGAAAAAACAGAGCCAATCGACCCTACCTTTAGGGGTCGGGGGTTGGTAGGCCTCAGCACAATGCTGCACTGAATGCACCTTTTCCCTTAAGTCAATAAAATAGGGCTAAAGCCCATTCAAGATTTTACCTTTGTCCCACCAGCTAAAGCTGGAGGCAATTCATACGCCAGTGCCTAAAGAACGAGTATTGCAAAAAAAACTTCATCCTCGCGTCCCTACAACCAAACAAATATGAGTGCCGACAAACCATTGCTTGAAAAAGAAGAACGTTCACTGAATTTTATCGAGCAAATCATTGAAGAAGACATTGCCAATGGCAAACACGCTGGCCGGATTCACACCCGTTTCCCACCAGAGCCCAATGGCTACCTCCATATCGGCCACGCGAAGGCCATCACGGTTAATTATGGCATTGCCCAACGTTTCCAGGGCAAATTCAACCTGCGTTTTGACGATACCAACCCCGTTACGGAAGATGTAGAGTATGTCGACAGCATTCGTGCCGATGTACGTTGGTTGGGTGCCGAGTGGGACAATGAGTGTTTTGCCTCCGATTATTTCCCCCAACTCTACGCATATGCCGTTGAGCTGATCAAAAAAGGCCTGGCCTACGTCGACGATTCCACCAAGGAAGAAATTGAGGTACAGAAAGGGAATCCCGCCGTTCCCGGACAAGCAAGTCCCTACCGCAGTCGATCCATTGAAGAAAACCTGGACTTGTTTGAACGCATGAAAAACGGGGAATTCCCCGATGGTGCCCGCGTACTGCGCACTATGGGTGACCTGAGTTCGCCCAATATGCACCTGCGCGACCCCATCATGTACCGCATCAAACACGCCCACCACCACCGCACTGGCGATCAGTGGTGCATCTACCCGATGTACGACTTCGCTCACGGGCAAAGTGATTCGATCGAAGGCATCACGCATTCCTTGTGTTCGCTGGAATTCATCCACCACCGCCCGTTGTACGAGTGGTACATCGAAAAACTGGGCATCTTCCCCAGCCGCCAGATCGAGTTTGCCCGGATGAACGTGGCGTACCTGATCACCAGCAAGCGCAAACTGCTCAAGTTGGTGACAGAAGGGCATGTGACCAGTTGGGACGATCCACGGATGCCTACCATTTCGGGCATGCGTCGCCGGGGTTATCCAGCGCAAGGCATCATCAATTTCTGCGAACGCGCCGGAGTTGCCAAACGCGACAATACCATTGAATACGGTTTGCTGGAATTCTCCGTACGCGAAATCCTGAACCAAACCGCTACCCGCGCCATGGCTGTGCTCGATCCCCTCAAAGTGGTCATCACCAATTACCCCGAAGGGCAAGTGGAGCAGATGGAATTGGAGAACAATCCCGAGGATCCGAATGCAGGTCACCGGACCATTCCTTTTTCTCGCGAGATTTACATCGAGCAGGAAGATTTTATGGAAGATGCGCCTAAGAAATTTTTCCGCCTGGCCCCCGGTGGAATGGTGCGCCTGAAAGGTGCGTACATCATCCAGTGTGACGCCGTACAAAAAGATCCAGCTACGGGTCAGATTACTGAGTTGCATTGTACTTACTTCCCGGACAGCCGCTCGGGTTCCGATACTTCCGGCCTCAAAGCCAAAGGGGTGTTGCACTGGGTATCGATCGCTCAGGCCGTGGATGGCGAAGTGCGCATGTACGATAAATTGTTCACAGATCCAGAACCGACCAATCACGAAGACCGCGATTACCTGGAGTTTGTGAACCCCGACTCCCTTAAAGTCATCCCAAATGCTAAATTGGAGCCCAGTCTGGCCCAGGCCAAAACTGGCGACAGTTTCCAATTCTTGCGCATGGGGTATTTCTGTGCGGATCAGGATAGTACGCCAGAACGACCTGTATTCAACCTCACGGTGGGTTTGAAGGATAGTTACAAGCCATAATCAAATTTATTTGTGTGGAACCAAAACTATGCTTAAACTTGTTTTTCAATCGGTATCTTTTTTAAACAAAAACCCAATTAAAAATGAATCAATATCCTTTTGTAGGCGATCAAAGGCAAGCATCCATCGAAGCCGAACAGGCGCGTTTCATCACCAAAGTATACGGCTGGATGTCGATCGGGCTGGCACTAACGGGTGCAGTGGCTTATTTGGTGGCGAGTTCACCAACTATGCTCCAACTGATCTTTGGCAACAGGCTGATTTTTTTTGGCTTAGTCATCGGTGAATTATTGATGGTGGGCTATTTGGCAGCAGCAGTTACGCGCATGTCAGCAGCTACGGCTACCCTGGTATACATGCTGTATGCGGTGCTCAACGGGGTGACCTTGTCGGGCATTTTTATCATGTACACGGGTGCCTCTATAGTGGGTACTTTCCTGATTACGGGAGGGACTTTTGCAGCAATGAGCGCTTACGGCTATTTTACCAAACAGGACCTGACCAAGGCGGGTAATCTGCTCTATATGGCTTTGATTGGTTTGGTGATTGCCTCAGCCGTGAATATCTTTTTCCGCAATCCAATGATGTACTGGATCATTACCTATGCAGGTATCCTGATCTTTGTAGGTTTGACGGCTTACGATACCCAGAAGATCAAAGAAATGAACATCATCGGGAATGAGGGTACGGAAGAGGATCATAAGGAAGCTATTATGGGCGCGCTGACGTTGTATCTGGACTTTATTAATTTGTTTTTGTACTTGTTGAGGTTGTTTGGGCGGTCGAATGATTGATGGGTTCATAAGGAGGTTTAAACAACATAGGGTAAAGGATGCCTTACCATTTACCCTATGTTGTTTAAAAACACATTCAGGCTGGAACGTAATTGTTTTGTAGTGAAAAGATTATAGTAGTTTTATTTGTAGGTCTAAGATAATATTTTGACATTTGTAGACATCCATTCAGATTATACCAATTTTTTTCATCATTAAATATGTTGTTTCAGGTTTGTCGAGAAATTGGTTTTTTGTTTGGATAAGCTTACTTAACCTAGTTAATATCCTCATTTTGAAAACCTCATTAATCTTACTTTTTGGGTTTTTCTATTTTTCAGCTTATGCCTTGCCTCCAAATACACTCATCAAAAGTGTTTTGGTAAATGGTTTGTTTTCCCCAAGCAACAACAACAAAATTGATCTAGTTGATTCTGAGAATCTATTAATCATTTTAAACCCACTTCCTCAAAACTATACTTACAGGTATACCTTTAATGGTGGAAAAGCTAAATTTGTTACCGATTCTTTCCATATTTCACTGTCCAAGCTAAAAAAAGGGTATCATATTTTTAAAGTTACTGTCCACCCTCAATATTTACATGCCAAACCTGAACAACTCCAATTGTCAGTAAATAATTCATTCTTAAAATCGTGGTGGTTCATTCCTGTACTCTGTTTTTATCTATTACTATTACTAGGTGCATCTCTATATTTCGTTGGATTAATCCATTCAAGGAATAAGGAGAAAGTACACAACCTCCGTAGTGATTGGACCAACCAATTGCATAATGATATTGGGGGTGATTTGAGCAGTGTAGCATTGCGTTTAGAGATATTGCGTAAGAAACTCTCTACTCTAGACCCTAAAATGTTTGATAATTTAAGCAAGATTTTCAATATCCTAAATGATATTCAAAAGAAGTTGCGCTTTGTCTTCAATTTAGTCGATCCTAAAAAAGATTCACTTCAAGTCATGTTAATGGGCATTTATGATTATGTACATGACAATTGTATTGTACAGGGCATAGACTTGTTTTTTGATAACAAAGTTTCAGGTGAAGAATTTTTAGGAATTGATGTTGGCCGAATCAATAAGCTTTACTTGTTGCTTAAAGAAATTTTAAACAACACGTTTAAATATGCAAAAGCTACTACTTTATCCATTGACATCCAAAGATGTAAGGAGGGGATAGAGATACAGCTGAAGGAAAATGGAATTGGGTTTGATCCTAAAGCCAACTACAAGGGAAATGGAATCAAAAATCTAATGCAACTAGCTAAAGATGGGTTTATGGACATCGCTATTGATTCCAAAATCGGCAGTGGCACCCAAATTAGAATCTTGGTTTATTCCTGAATTTGTAAGAAACCACCAGTTTTGGGGGTGATAAAAAAAAGGGAAACTTTATACATTTGGAACTCAAAGCAGACAATTATGGTTCGAGTAGTACTATTTGAAGACAATAAAAATTTCAGGGAAGCCTTAGAGCTATTTTTCGAAGACTCTGAAAAGGTGCATTTGACCAAATCATTTGCAGATGCCTCAAAAGCGGTAACCCAAATCAGAGCATTTCAACCTGATGTGGTATTGATGGATATTGAAATGCCAGGGATTTCAGGTTTGGATGCACTCAAATTGATAAAAACAGAATGTCCCGACACTAAAGTGATGATTCAGACTCAATTTGAGGATGATCATCGGTTGTTTGTGGCCTTGTGCCGAGGCGCCTGGGGTTATGCCCTTAAAAGTGATTCTTTGGATAGAATTGAAACCGCCATTTTGGATGTACACCATGGCGGAGGTTATTTTTCTCCAGCAATTGCAGGAAAGGTGGCGCGCTTTTTTCAGGAAAAAGAGCTAAAAGCCGACCCTGATTTTTGCAACTTGACCACCAGAGAATTGGAGGTATTGAAGCATTTGGTGAACGGAAAGAGATACCAGGAGATTGCCAATGCCATGTTCATCAGTTATGAAGGGGTGCATTCACATGTCAAGAAAGTATACGAGAAGTTGCATGTGAACTCGAAGTCGGAGGCAATTGTGAAAGCGATTGAAGCGAAGTTGACTAAATAAACAAAAAAAAATGAGCAAAGGAATTCTAGTAGTTTCAATTATAGTTAGCATGATGCTAATATCCATTGGTACACCTCTACATGGGCAGCCCTATAAAGAACTACATTTACGTTATCGTTACCAATTAATGGATACCTGGTGTTGGGCTGCTGCCATGGAGATGGTAATGAATTTTCATCACCCCGCAGTTGGAGCTTCACCATTACAAGCTGATATTATCAAACAATATAGTAGTAAAATACGCGGTTGGGGGCCGGCTAAATTTGATTGTGAGTCTTGTGATGGAAATATTTCTGTACCTGTAGCAAATATTTATTCTGATTGCTCTTTCTCTATTGATTTTTCAACAGAAACTACTATTAGAATAGACTACTTAGACCGGGTGTTTAGTTCTCTCAATTTCTTATCTAGTCAGGAAGTAAATGTTGGCACATCCCCAATTCCCTGGATGAGATTGAAAAACCAAATAGATGCATGCCGACCTTTTATTGCGTTTATTGATCCCTTGGATGCAACAGGAATCAATGCTGATCATGCTGTAGCAATAAAAGGGTATTACGAAAATAGCTCTTCAAAATTCTTAATAGCAAATGACCCTTGGCATTTGTGCGATCAAGGTGAAAACGAATTGTTTATTCCTTATGCTAATTTTCAAGGAGGCAATTCTAATGCTGATTTTGCAGTCAATGTAGAGCATGTTTGGGCTATTGTAGGAGATATTCGCCCCAGTACGGTGCATCCAGCTCCTGATGATAACTGCGCTTCGTGCACAGTGATAAATAATGCACTTGAAGGAATAAATCCAGGTTCAAGTCCGTGTTTCACAACTGATTTGACAGATCTCCCGATTGGCTTAAGGTCTTTAAGGGCAACCAGAACAGGTGTTGGCGGTTCAGAAATAGTAGATACTAAGGATACACTTAAAAACACTCGATTGGCATCAATATTGAGTAAAAATGCGGGTAATATCGCGGGGTTCCTGGAAAACAGAATCAATGAGCAGGGCTTACAATCCATTCTTGGAAAACGAAATTATTTTGGTGGCACAGTAAAATATTTGTCATTAGATCAACTAGGCAAGTGTTTCATTTTTCATGTTCCACACAAAATTTCAAAAGCCCTTGATCATCGTGAAGAAGTTATTGATGTCGTTTCGGGGAGCGTTGATTCCAATATAGTTAGCACGTTTCAGAAAGATAGAAAAGGGATGTGGCACTTAAAGAAAATTGCCAATTTTACATTATTGAAAAATAAAATAGCAGTTAAAGTGGGTCAAGAAAATATTGTGCTGAGTAATAATCAAGGCCCCGATTCAATTCGGAATAGCTACACTTATGAATTGATTAAAGTTCCTCCATTTCAATATGAATTTTATGCCTTTAGCTATAAAGGAAGCAATTATATGTCTCCAGCTGAGGACTATCCTAAACTTGATCTGCTTAGAGGTGAAGCTAAACCTGAAAAAATAGTGATTGGCGATTTGAGAAAAGTTACGAATGTATATTTAAAGCAATACAGACGAAACTTTGAGTATCGCCGTAAGGGTGTTAGATACCTCAATACATCAGGGAAAGGTATATCCCCAAAATGATGACAATCCAAGGTAAACTTCACAATTTAAAAACACTTAAATATGGCTAAAATTTTCAAGACCAGTGGTGGCCAAAAAACAGTAGGTGATTACACAGCTATTCAGGGTTCGATCGATAGTTATTGGTCAGATCCAAAACAGGAAAAGACGTTTCCAATCACACTTTGGAAACTCAAGCAACTTATTAATGCCTATCCGTCTTCAGAAGTGGCATTAAAAGTTACAGATATTTCCTCGCCAGCACTTGTAGACGCTCAGTGGGTTGCTTATGACGAGTCTTTAGAAAGTGTTCTTGTCATGCCTACCGTTCAGCCTGCAACAAACTACTATGTTCTAAGTGAATCTAATTTTGACGACTTGCGGAAAGGAGGCGGTGAAATTAAGGAGAATGAGATGCTGATAATTGGACGTATCGGCAAGCAAGTTGTGGAAAACACGACATCTTACTATGCATTTATTTGCATAGGTTCCCTGGTAGTCAAAGGTCCTATTGGCGGCGGTGGCCAAGGTGCCAGCACGGGCTACAAAATCCCTTCACCGTAACTCCATCCTTTCCAATTGTCCTGAATTTGCAATCAATTGCCAAATTCAGGACAACTTTTCCCTTTGACCCTATAAAACCTTCCCAAGATGAACTTAGTCATAATTGCAAGAATTACAGTAGCAGCTACTTGCCTACCCATCATTATTGCGGCCTTAAAGCGCAAGGATTTAAATAAACCTTTGCGCATTTTTCTAATGTACTGCGTACTCTCACTAGTGGTCAATGTTTCTGAGCAATTTTTCCTGTGGTATGCGAGTAAATACTATGCTTCATTAGAAGTGTATTTCAAGTATTTTGATATTCAGGACACGAGTTTCATCGGCATATTGTATTATGTTTTAGATTTTATATTCTTGGGGTGGTTTTACACCTTGTTGCTTGGAAAAAACCATCAAGGAAGGATTGTTCATTGGATTTCATACTTGTTGTTGCTGGTCTGCGTATTGAATTATTTATTCATTGAAGGGCACAAAGTTTATGGTAAATTCAATCCTGCGGCAGATGCAATCTTTATTTTTGTATTGGCAGCCTACTATCTTTTTTTTCTATTTAAATCAAACCTTTCATTACCGCTATACAAAAATCCTTATGCCTGGATTAGCCTTGGCTTGATGATTCCGCACATCATCGGTATTTTCCTCTTTATGGTTGGCGATGTTGTACACAAAGAAAATTATTCTCTATTCACCACCTTATCTTCTCTAAAAAACGGCTTCCTCATCATCGGTCAAATCCTCATGGCCATTGGTTTCTACCACGCCCCCTACACCCGCTTCATCACGCTACCCGATGAAAAATAACCCCAAAACCACCAGAACTGGTGCTACCCCATCCCATCCCCACCCCCTACCTTTGTACTGTCCTCAATAGAACACTGTCCTAGAGGAAACAAAGTGAGCAGGTCCCGCTGTCCGGTAAAACTAAACCGAAACCACTAAACCCAGTAAACCGTCCGGAATATGGACCGCTCCTCCTCTTCTTCACAAGTAGTTGGCCAAAAATAAATGTTCATTTTTCTTAAGCCAAAGGATTAGATAAAGCACTTGAAATGAACCGTTTACTTATCTAATCCTTTGGCAGGATGAACAATTTATTTTTTTATTGCCCCTAAAAAAAGGATTTCCCTACTCGGGGCATTTTTTTATCTTTGCCCCACCTATGGAAAAGCAACGCATCATCATCGGGCCAGAACGATTTTCGCTGACCATCGATCGGCTCTGCCACCAATTGGTTGAAGAGTTTGATGATTTTACCAATACCTGCATCATTGGCATCCAGCCACGTGGCGTGGCGCTTTCGGAGCGCATTTACCGCCACCTCATCGACCAGCTCAACATTCCCCACATCGATTACGGCAAGCTGGACATCACCTTTTACCGCGACGATTTTCGCCGCCCGGGGGCTTCCATGCACGCCAGTGTCACCGAAATTGATTTTTTGGTGGAGAAAAAAAATGTGATCCTCGTGGACGATGTCTTGTACACCGGTCGTACGGTGCAGGCGGCCTTGACTGCCTTGAACCACTACGGCCGGCCGGATAAAGTGGAATTGTTAACCTTGGTAGATCGGCGGTTCAACCGCGAATTGCCCATTCGTTCTACCTTTACAGGCATCAAAGTTGATGCCGTGGATCAGGCTTATGTCAAAGTGGAATGGGCCAATACCCATGGCGAAGATCGGGTTGTTTTATTTTCGGACAAAAAAGCGGCACAATAATACGGGACGATGGCTAACCAACAACTAAGCAGCAAACACCTCTTGGGCATCAAAGACCTCAGTACCGAGGACATTCGGCTAATTTTTCACACCGCCACCAATTTTAAAGAAGTCATCAATCGCCCCATCAAAAAAGTGCCTTCCCTGCGCGACATCACCATCGCCAACCTCTTTTTTGAAGATTCAACCCGCACCAGGGTCTCGTTTGAGTTAGCCGAAAAAAGGCTCTCAGCAGATACCGTCAATTTTTCGGCTTCTTCTTCCTCGGTCAAAAAAGGGGAAACCCTGCTCGATACCGTGAACAACATCCTGTCCATGAAAGTGGACATGGTGGTGATGCGCCACCCCGCTCCCGGTGCCTGCCAATTTCTGGCGCAACACATCGAGGCCAATATCATCAATGCAGGCGACGGCACCCATGAGCACCCTACCCAGGCGCTGCTCGACGCCTATTCCATGCAAGAGCAACTGGGCGATCTGGAAGGCAAAAACGTGGCCATTTTCGGCGACATCCTGCACTCGCGGGTAGCGCTGAGCAATATTTTTTGCCTGCAAAAACTGGGGGCTAAAGTTCGGGTTTGTGGCCCCCCTACCCTCATGCCCAAGTTCATCCACAAACTGGGCGTAGGTGTCAGCTACAACGTGCGCGAAACCCTGCAATGGTGCGACGTAGCCAATGTGCTCCGCATCCAGTTGGAGCGCCAAAACATCAAGTACTTCCCAACCCTACGCGAGTATTCGCAGTACTTCGGCATCAATCGCCAATTGCTGGATTCACTGGATAAAAAAATTGTGATCATGCACCCTGGGCCGATCAATCGTGGAGTGGAAATTACGAGTGATGTGGCGGATTCGGAGCATTCGATCATTTTGCAGCAGGTGGAGAATGGGGTCGCGGTGCGGATGGCGGTGTTGTTTTTGTTGGCGGCCAAGGGGTGACACGGAGAATTTTATTACCAAAGCGACATTTTTATTATCACAAAGGAGAAAAAGAGGACACGGAGGGCACAGAGTTAGACGTTGACGAAGGGATTCCTCGAAAAAAAGCACCGTCAACGTCTAACTCTGTGTCCTCTGTGCCCCTCTGTGCTTTCTTTGTGAAAAAATGTGTCGCTTCAGAAAGCCCTGGTGCTGCCGCCCCTCAAAGCATAACTCTCCGGACTCCATCCCGAAAAAGAAGCGTATTGAAATTCATCAAAAGACCAAGCTTGCAATTCGCCAATTTCAGATAAGTCAACACTTGAGCCAAGTGAACATCATTCAGCTCTTCCACTACCTTCAGCTCAATGATCAAGCGCTCCTCAACGATCAAATCCGCCCGATACCCCACTTCGAGTTTAACCCCATCATAAATCAAGGGAATCGCCTTTTGCTTTTCCACCCTGAGTCCCAATTGCCTCAACTCATAAACCAGGCACTCCAAATACGCATTCTCCAACAACCCCGGGCCCAATGCCTTGTGTACCTTCAAACCACATCCAATGGCCAATGTGGCCAGTTCATTTTCACTCATGACAAAATGAATCTGTTGTGAATAAATCGAAAGGGTGTAAATCAGAAAGGCAGCTCAAATATAAGAATTGTTATAGTTTTCAACAAATATTGATTTGAAGACCAAAGCGACTCTTTTTTACCACAAAGGAAAAATAATGAGGACACGGAGGGCACAAAGTTAGATGTTGACGAGGGTAATTTTTTAGACGAAAGCCCTCGTCAATGCCTAACTCTGTGTCCTCCGTGTTCTCTTTTTTTACGCTGTGATAATAAAATGCCGCTTTAGCCCTCCCTAACTCCCTATCTAATTTTGTGTTCTTTAGCCTGCAAAGCCACCACGCTACACCCAAAAAATACATATCTTTACGAAGATTCAAAAACATCAGTCCGCATGTTAGCCATCCAAAAAAGATTAGCACCTTCCTTTTACGCCCTACTTAGTTTGCCCTCCACGGCCATGGGTTTTGCCTTGTCGGTCCAAATTTCCGCCTTGAGCTGGATCCTGAGCACCAAGTACGGCCTGGCCATTCACGACATTGGCCTCGTTTGGGCAGCCGGGCCCATTGCAGGTATTTTTGGCCAGGTCATTGTGGGCCTGATCAGCGACAATGTCTGGTTTTGGGGTGGTCGCCGCAGGCCTTTTATCCTGATCGGTGGTGCATTGGCCGCTTTGATGTTGCTGGCTTTGCCCAATATTGGCGTTATCTCTGAGTCCATGGGCACCGATGCCTTGCTGGGAGTATCCATTACCGTGGCGCTGACCCTGGATTTGGCCATCAACATCAGCTTCAACCCTACCCGCTCGATCATTGCCGATGTCACTCCAGCGGGTGATGCCCGTACCAAGGGTTACACCTGGATGCAGACCGTTTCGGGAACTTTTGGCGTTGCAGCATATGCCATTGGCGCCATTTGGGGCAATTACACCCTGATCTATTTTGGAGCGATTCTGGTGCTGCTCATTTCCGTGATCCCTCCCTTTTTCATCGAAGAGCCTCGGACCTTACAAGCCGAGGCCGATACTGCCGAAGTCCCTCAACAAAAAGCCTCTTTTTCACAAATCGTCATAGCCATTAGTCCTTTGTGGGGCTATCTATTGTATGCATTCATCGGCATAATTGCCCGGCTTCTGAATCAACCCGTTAGTTCCCTGTTGCAAGGCATTTGTGTCGGGCTGACTATCGGCAGCATTTTGCTGACCTTTTTGGTTAAAAAACCTGTCTTTGGCTCTAAATACGCCCACTTGATCGACTTTCAAAAAATCCTCGCTGCACATTCCTTTACTTGGCTAGGCATTCAAACCATGTTTGTGTACATGTTCGCTTACGTGCAACAAAAAATCGTGGGCTTAAGCGATGATCAAATGGGACAAGTGGTCTCCATATCCTTTTTGATTTTTAACGCCATCGCCGCAGTGCTGCCAGCCATTTTGTTGCAACCATTGACCAGCAAAATCGGGCGAGTAAAAACCCACCTGATCTGTATTGCCATCATGGCCCTGGGTTACGCAAGTATATTTTTGTTTGGGCATTCGGTGTTTAGCATTTATGTACTGATGGGTGTAGTGGGGATAGGCTGGGCAGCCACCGTCAGTTTACCCTTTGCCATCATGTCTCAAACCATTGATCAATCGCGGATGGGAATGTTTATGGGTTTGTTCAATTTATCGGTAGTTTTACCCCAGTTGGTGGCCAGCCTCGGGGTTGGGGAAGCCATCAGTGCTGCCGAGGACAAGGGCCTGATTTTCATCATTTGTGCCCTGAGTTTGGCAATATCTGCCGTTTTATGGTTGTTCATTAAGGACAGTCAAACCAAGAGTGGAACCGAAACGCTTGTATCTGGCGGAGGCCATTGATATATTGGACTTTATGACTATGAAGCCTATTTACTTTTTTCAACAAACACATTCAATGAAGTCTGTTAAAACACTACTATTTGCTATTTCCATGCTGAGTGTTGTGACGGGTTGGGCACAAAAATTCCCACTCACCCCTCTCCCACTCGAAGACATGAGCAAATTCAAAACCACGGGCAGCAATTGGCAAATTGTGGGCGATGTGGTGATGGATCGCAATGGCGGCATGAAAGTTACACCCGGCAAAGGGATCCTGCTTAACAATGTATCCGACAAGGACCACGACATCCTGGAACAGGCGGGTAAAAAACAGGATTGGGCCACCATCGAAGGCTACAAGGTGCTTACCGCTTGGGAACACGGCGATCTGGAGCTGGAACTGGATTTTATGATGCCCAAAGGCTCTAACTCCGGCATCTACCTGCAAGGGCGCTATGAGGTACAGTTGTTCGACAGTTGGGGCGTAAAATCACCCAAGTTCGGCGACCTCGGCGGCATCTACCGCAACTGGGAAAGCGCTCCCGGTAAAATCTACATGGGCAAAGCCCCCCTGGCCAACGCAGCCAAAGCGCCCGGCCTGTGGCAAAACATGAAAATTTCCTTTCAGGCACCCCGTTTTGATGCCCAGGGCAACAAAATTGAAAATGCCCGTTTGAACTCCGTGATCATCAATGGGGTTTTGGTGCACCAGAACCTGGAGATTCCATTGCCTACAGGTGGCCCGCTCGATCAAAAAGAAGTACCCCTCGGCCCCATCTTTATCCAGGGCGACCACGGTGCAGTAGCTTTCCGCAACATCAAGTACCGCTCATTGGGCGCTAAAACGGCCAGTACCAGCGACATCAGCTACAAATACTTCGAAGGCAAATTTAAAACTGCCGAGGAGTTGAACGCTCAAACACCTAAGTCTAGCGGAAAACTTCCCGCAGTTACGGTCGAAGTGCTGGACTTGGAGGATGTTTCTGGGGTTCGCTTTGATGGCGTATTGAACGTACCAGAAGATGGCTATTACCTGATGTCGCTCAATACGACTGGAGGATACAAACTGCAAATTGACAACCAGAATGTAGCCTTCAACGAGCGTCCTGATAGTTGGTGGGATTCCAAACAAAGTAGTGTTCAACTCAAGGCTGGTGCGCACCCTTTTACCCTCTATTACTACAAGGATGCGGGTTATATGCCTCCCCGGTTGGGTTGGATCATCGAGGGTTCGGCCATTCAACGTTCCACTTTGACTACTTTTGGCTCTTATCCACCAGACCCCAACCCTACTTCGCCTATTCAGGTTGCAGTGGGCAGCAAAACCAAACTGCTCCGGGCTTTCCTCGATTTTGAGCGCGATCGGGCCCGCCGCCTCACTCACACCATTGGAGTAGGTGATCCTGGTGGCCTGCATTACATCTACGACCTCAAAGCAGGCAACGTAGCCTGTGTTTGGCGGGGTGATTTTGTGGATGCTACCCCCATGTGGAATGACCGGGGTGATGGCAGTTTCCGCCCGATGGGGGTGACTCAATTCACCTTTATTGGCCAAAGCCTGGGCATCATCCAGGGCAGAAGTGACGCATTTCCCACCACCTACCAGGAAGCCGACTTCAAAACCAAAGGTTACGCCATCGAGGAAGCAACTGGGCGGCCTATTTTCCGCTACAGCTACAAAGGAATAGACGTGGAAGAGCGATGCTATCCTAGCGTAGACCAAAACAGTTTGGTGCGGGAGATTGCGCTGAATGGGACGATTCCGGCAGGGGCACACCTCAAGTTGGCAGAAGGCAAAGACATCATGGCCATGCCCGACGGTTCTTTTGCCATTGACGACCGTAAGTATTACATCGTCGTAGGTGGTGACCTAAAAGCATCGATTCGTGATTTTAATGGCAAAAAGGAATTGGTGTTGCCCGTGAAAGCTGGTATCGCGAAGTACTCGATTGTTTGGTAAGCTTAAAAAAAAAACATTATGAAATACATGCTTCGAACCGGACTCATTCTGGCCGGTCTGCTCATCATACAAGTATTTACCAGTTTTACCTGGAACGTCAATCCGCCGGCCAAAACACCCACGGAAGACGATTACTACAAAATCATCACCCTGCCCACTCCCGAAGGGATGTTGCTGGAAGTGGGTGGGATAACGACCTTGCAAGACGGTCGCCTGGCCCTTTGTACCCGCCGTGGAGATGTCTACCTAGTAGAAAATGCAGAAATGGCCAATGGCGCAGTGCCACGTTACAAACTCTTTGCCTCTGGTTTGCACGAACCCTTGGGTTTGGCTTCTAAAGACAATGCCCTCTACGCTGCTCAACGTGGTGAACTCACCAAACTGATGGACACCAACGGCGACGACGTAGCGGATGTGTACGAAACCGTGTACGCCTGGCCCGTTTCTGGCCACTACCACGAATATTCCTATGGACCCAAATTTGCTCCCGATGGCAGCATGTTTGTCACGGGCAACGTGGCTTTTGGTGATCAAGAATGGTGGCGGGGTGAAAGCAAGGTCTTTGGCCGCGGCTGGACCATGCGCATTACCCCCGACGGAAAAATGGAGCCCTGGGCTACCGGGATGCGTTCCCCTTGTGGTTTGGGCATGATCGATGGTGAATTGTTTTACGACGACAACCAGGGCGATTACATGGGTTCCGGGGGGATTTGGCACGTTAAAAAAGGTGCCTTTACTGGCCACCCTGCCGGATTGGTGTGGACGGACAAAATTGCCAACTCGCCAGTAAAGATGACCGCCGATCAGTTCAACGCCGTGGTCGATCCACGTAAAGTTAAAAATGGGACGGGCGGCTACAACAAACCTGAAAACATCGACAACGAAGCCAATCCGAATACCCTTTTTGCGGTAAAAAGCAAATTGCCGGAAGTAACCCTGCCAGCAGTTTGGTTGCCTCACGGGATTTTGGGCATTTCCAATTCGGAAATTGTACCCGATGAAACCAAGGGTGGATTTGGGCCTTTTGCAGGGCAGGTTTTTGTAGGTGACCAAGGCCAAAGTCGCGTGATGCGGGTGGTGATGGAGAAGGTGAAGGGAGAATACCAAGGGGTAGCTTTTGATTTCCGCAGCGGTTTCCAGTCGGGCATTTTGCGCATGACCTGGGGGCACGATGGCTCTTTGTACGTAGGGGAAACCAACCGCGGTTGGGGTTCCGCAGGAACGAGCACTTCAGGCTTACAGCGCCTTGCTTGGACGGGTAAAGTACCCATGGAGATGAAAACGGTTCGTGCAATGCCCGATGGATTCGAGATTGAATTCACTTTGCCTGTAGACAAGGCCAGTGCCGAAAATCTGGCTTCTTACGCAGGCAAAAACTTCATCTACAAGTACCACCCGGTGTACGGTAGCCCCCCCATCAGCGACGCTCCGCTTAATTTCAAAGGCGTCAAGGTATCTGAAGATGGCCTAAAAGTGCGTTTGGTAATCGACAACATCAAACAATATTACCTGCATGAAATCAAAGTGGATGGTATTCGTTCACGCGATGGTTTGCCTGTTTTGCACCCAACGGCTTTTTACACCCTCAACAACATTCCAGATGGTGCAAAACTGAGTATGTCGGAAGTGAGTACCAAAAGAATGGAGGCCACGCCGGCAAAGGTGATGGAAGAAGTTAAAGTTAAAGTACCCAAGGCCAACAAGGGTAAAGAAACCGCAGAGGCCAAAGCACCTTCTTACGATAAGGTACAACCACTGTTGGCCAAATGGACTTGCCTGGGTTGCCACAACACCAACACTCGTCAGGTTGGTCCTTCATTTACCGACATAGCCAAGCGCAAGTACAGTAACGAGCGCATCGTAGGATTGATTCACAAACCTGAGCCTAAAAACTGGCCCGAATACGCTACCGAAATGGCGGCAATGCCGCAGGTACCGAAGGCGGATGCCTTAAAAATGGCGGCGTGGATTAATTCTTTGCGGCAGGAAACACCTTAAATAAAGATGAGAGATGAAAGATAAAAGATGCTACCGCAGAGACTTGGACAAGGTCCTTGTCAAAAACGCTGCGGTAGCATCTCTCATCTCTCATCTCTCATCTCTCATCTCTCATCTCTCATCTCTCATCTCTCATCTCT
>JAIYAV010000094.1 GCA_027488855.1 Saprospiraceae bacterium | reverse complement strand
TACAAAATCGGCCAGCACTGCGGCTACCTGATCCATTCGTTCGGACAGGGTGCCCCGTAGCGTAATGTAGGGAATCCGGCGCTCGTGCAAATCCGCGATGATCTGTTTTTGGAAAACCTGGCGTTTTTGGTCTCCACTGCGATCCCACGTGTCGTCGTAAGGGATGTCCACGTCACAAAGGAAAAAGAGGTCGTAGCGCTGGGCATTCTCCAAGGCCATCTGTGTCAACAATTGCGGCGCTTTGCCGTGATAATCTTTTGCGAACATATAGGTAGTGATGGCATTGGTATCCACAAACAAGTAACGATTGGCTTGCAATAATGCAATTTCTTCTCGTTCCTGATGGCCAAGGGCAATCTCATCAAAAGCTTCAAAACTGATGCGCCGATCGACCTGGTGCTGGGTCCAATATTCGCGACCGTATTCCGGCGCAAAAGTAGTTTGGTGTTTTTGGGCCAATGCCTCGGTAAGCGTCGATTTCCCGGTGGACATGGCACCTACAAAAACGACTTTGGTAATCAGGTCTTTGTAAACATTATCGTCAATAAATTCCCGGCATTTCAGTGGGTTTTCCCGAATCATCGTGGCGGAGATGGGCACGGTTTGGCGGGCTTCATCCAAGCGCCGATCCACCGCGCCCAATGCTTTGCTGACATGATCCCCATAAAATTCGCTGCTGTAAAAATGGGTGATGCGCCGCCCATTGAGCATTTTGATGATGTATTGCTCCTGCAAAATTTCAAATGCCCGTTCGCTGGAATAACCTTCTGGCCCATCCCAACCCTCCAGCACGGTTACTTGTGGATATAAGCTACGAATCCAGTTCGCTCGTACACTCAGCGGAATGCTGGTGACGTCGGTATCGTAAATCAATACCACCATTTCATCGACTTCTGCCAGTGCTGTTTCGATGACGTATTGGTGCCCACGATGGAATGGGGCGTATTTGCCGAGGGTAAGGCCAGTTGTTTTCATAGGGTTGATGAGTTGCGCTCACTGAGCGAAGCCGAAGTGCCACGGCTCCAATTCCAGTACCCATACCCCGCATTGATCAAAAACGCCGACCACATTACAATCATCAAAGGTCCTTCGGCACTGCCGTTGGCTGCACGGATGCTCCACATCAAGATGTTAAATACATTGAGTAAAATGAAAAAAAGCCACTGCTCACGGTAGCGGTACATCATCAGAATGGTGGCAATGATGTTCAAAACATCGGTAGTGGCATCAATGTAAGGTGTGTTTTGTTTAGGATTCAGCGCCAAAATATAGCCCAATCCAATTGTACCCACAATACAAATCAAAATGGTCAGCAGTATCCAGTTCAAGGACATAGCCCTCATTTTTACATATAGGCCATTTAGTTTGGGTTTCCAAAGCAGATAACCCATGATGTTGGTCGGTACAAAAAAGAAAAGGTTGAGGTACACTTCGCCAAATAAGTCGTTGGTGTAGACGGTGTACGCGTAGGCCAAGGTATTGTACATGCCAAAAACATAGGTCCAAACGTTGCCCTTGGCGGCGAGGAGTACACAAAACACGCCGGATAAAAATACACTGAAATCAAAAAGGGAGTTTTCCCAAAGGATACACAGGGTGATGGCGATGGAGGTGAAGAAGAGGAACCAGAGGATTTCGTAGGTGTTCCAGCGATTTAAAGGTTGGCTTGTTGGTGTCATGGGAGCTAGTTGGTTGCCAAAAATCTAAAAAACACCTCCCGAAAGTTTCAGACTTTCGGGAGGTTGGAGCAAAGAACGTATTTTGATTTTATCCTAAAATTTGATCATTAAGATTGGAAAACCAAAATCGCTTTACTTGCACAATTCTGCGCTAAAAACCTCCTCGAAAGTCTGAAACTTTCGAGGAGGGGTATTGAAATTGAAGGTAACTCAAAATTACTTAGGGTGTAACGCCGAATCCAGTCGATTCGCCACATCTTCCAAATGGTAACGCGTCAATTTATCTGGTGCAGCACCAATGGCCGCCTTGATCTCCGACAACAAAGATTCCAATTGCCCACGGGTAATGGAAGGCAAGTCAGTTGTTTTGAGATCTACGCGACGGATGTTCGACCCGTATGCGCCTCCAGCAGGTACGTACTGGATGGTAGCAGGATCTTTAGGTGCCAGATAGGTGATGGCTTTTTCCACAAAAACCTTTTGCAGGTTGCGGCGGTAAATGTCGATGGCTTTTTGGCTTTTCAACTCCGACCAAATGCTGTTGCGCAAGTCGGTCATCATTTCATCCAGGGTGTAATTGCCCTCTTTGCCCGTTTCCAACAAACGCGCAATGCGGCTACCAGACAACAAGTTGTTCAAGGTGTTTTCCTGCAATGTTTTGATGGCATCCACTCCGGCGTCAGGACGGATTTTGTTCAAAATGTTGCCATCCATGAGCCAGGTAGGCGTCTCAAACAAATGGCTGCTCAAGAAGACCATGGCCTCTTTTTGGCGATCTTTGGGCACCGCTTCAAACACGGCTCCAGCCATGTCGTAGGTTTTAGGCGTATCATAAATGCCCCCTACGTTTTTGGTGACGTGGCCCAGGTAGCGGTTGAATTGGCCCACTACGTTGTTGTACAGTTCTTCCAATTCGGAATAACTTTCGCCATTTTCCTTGCTCCATTCGGGCAGGTTTGGCAGGATGCGCTTGAGGTTTTTGACCCCATATTCCGACGCTTTCATGGAGTTGTCGCTCAAGTCTTCTGTTTGATAACGCGGATCGTTGGGGCTCACTTCGGTGCCAAAAGCCAGGCGTTGATTTTTTACCTTTTCTTTGGTCAGGTCGTGGAGCAATTTTTTCTCCTCTTCGTCGCTTTTGGCATCAGGGAAATACTTGTAGCCCCATTCGATGGCCCAGATGTCGTAGTCGCCAATGCGGGGGAAAAAGTCGGTTACACCATCTTCAGGTTGAGCTACGTAGTTGAAACGGGCGTAGTCCATGATTGAGGAGGTGTGGCCGTTTTGCGCTACCCAGGCTTTGTCGCGCAGTTTTTCAACTGGTGTAGCCGAACTCGCGCCCATGTTGTGGCGCAAACCAAGGGTATGGCCCACTTCGTGAGAAGACACAAACCGAATGAGTTGCCCCATTAATTCGTCGTCAAAATCTTTTTTGCGCGCCTTTGGATCGCTGGCGGCGGTTTGAATCATGTACCAGTTGCGCAAGAGGCGCATTACGTTGTGGTACCAACCAATGTGGCTTTCCAGGATTTCGCCAGAACGAGGATCATTGACATTGGGGCCGTAAGCGTTTTGAATTTCGGCGGCAAAGTAGCGGATCACCGAGAACCGTGCGTCCTCCAGGCTCATGGTTGTATCTTGCTCGGGCCAGTACTCGCCACGGATGGCATTTTTCCAACCCGCTTTTTCAAAAGCTTTTTGCCAATCGTCTACCCCTTGTTTGAGGTATTTCCGCCACTTAATGGGAGTGGCTGGATCGATGTAATAGATGATGGGTTTGGCGGGCTCGATGAGTTCGCCGCGCTTTTGCTTTTGAGCGTCTGCGGCGTTTTTGGGCTCCAGGCGCCAGCGTACGGCAATTTGTTCTTCATCGGCCTTTTGAGATTCTTCTTCAAAAGTGCCATATCCAGTGGAAAAGTAGCCAACCCTTGGATCAAAATGGCGAACGCGCATCGGTTTTTTGGGCAGGATGATCATTGAGGTATTGAACTCCATGGTCACTACCCCTGCATCCACGCCAGCTGGTAGAAAGGTTCCGATTTGGGGCGTAGGTGTAAGGGAGAGCGTTGGCGCTTGTGAACCGAAGGTTTTTACGGTACGAATTTCCGTATTGATTGGGTAGGTACGAATGCTCTGAATGAAAGAGCGATCGGCTTTAAAATCAGAAATCTTGACCAATTGTTTGGTGATCGGACTCAATGAGAAAATCTGATTGTCCCCTTTGAAAAAATCGGTAACCTCAATGACTACTGATGTGTCTTTGCGGATCGATTTGATGTCAAAAGAGGCCACGATCGGATCTGCACTGGAATTTTTGACCGCCTTAAAAATAGGCTTGGTACTATCCGGACTGACGATGATTTGGGTAATGGAGCGCAAGAACACCTTGTTGTCGGGGCCACGTTCCCAGGCGATCACCTGGCGGTTTACTTCTTCGCCGCCGAAGATACCACCGCCCGCTGCTGTTTTGGAGTAGCGGGTTACGGTCATGATTTCCCGTTTAAAGATGCTGTCCGGGATTTCGAAGAACCATTTGTCTTCTACTTTGTGCACGTTTACCAAACCTTTGCTACTAATGGCTTTGTCGGTGATGACTTCCTTGAAAGGTTTTGGGCCGGGTTTGGGCGTTTCTTTCGGTGCGGCAGCTCCAGGAGTTGCTGGCACATCCGGTTTTTTGTCTTGAGCGAAACACAGGCTTACTGTGAGCATGAACAGCAAGCTGAGGAGGGTTAATCTGGTCATGAATTGCATGATGAAATTTGGTTAAGTAATTTGGCAAATGTAAACTATAAACTAGTAGAAACCTGCGTAATGTTAAAAGACTGTGCCAATTTTGCAATAATTTTTTGACTGATTTGAGCTGGAGTATCACTGTTTACATTTACCGTTTGAAACCAAAGTGCATAGTCCACATCCATCAAAACATTGAGGTTGTACCCACGTTGGAGCTTCGTTGGGGTAAATGACAATTCAACAGTGCGCAGGTTTGCACTGCCGCTAATTTTAATGTCTACCGTATCTTTTGCATAGTACAAGCTACGCGCAAACACGTAGCCATTCTGCGCACCCAGGTACATGCCGTCGTTCACGCTACTGCGCATAGGGTGATCAGCGGGCAAACGCCGCGGATTGGCCTGGTTCATTTCGCCACTCACTCCGATGGTAAAGCGAAGGCGGTTGATGGTGGCGGTATCTCGATAAGATTGGATGTACATGTCGGCTTGGCCAAGCCCCCGAGCCAGACCATAACTATTGGGAACACTGGTTGTTACGGTGTCGCCAGCCGCTTTTTCCAGGTAAACATCCAGGGGTTCTTGGACATCAATGATTTTGTTGCCAACCGAAACTACCTGGATGTTGGAAAGGTAAAAACGCAGGTCGCCAAATCCGAAGGTGTTGCCTGCTCCATCGGTGAAGATGGTTTGGTTGTAGGCCATGGGCTTGCTGCCGTACTTGTGGGTAAGGCGGATGCGCACCCCAGGGTATTCGCAGCAACCATCGCAGGGTTTATCGGCGCCCAAGTCAAAATTATTGGCTAAGGCATCGTTGCATCCTTCTTCCCGAGTGGCGCAGGCGCTGAGGAAGAGGAGGAAGCTGAATAGTACAAGCCCCTTTAGGGGCGAAATGTGGGTAGCCAATAATGTTCCGAATGGTTTCCAAAGTCCCTTTAGGGACGTGATGTGGGTATTAACCCCTTCCAGATACCCACATCGCGTCCCTACGGGACTCTGGAAAATCTTGGCGGTGTTGTTTGCTACCCAAATTACGCCCCTAGCGGGGCTCCCGTTACGTGAAAATATAGAACCAATAACCCCTGTCTTTAGGGGCCGGGGGTTGTGAGGCCTATGCACGATGTCGTTTTTTTGTACCATTTGAAAGCATATCAACTCACCAAATCTTATTCTTTCGCGCCATTTCAATTATTCCTTGTTTTCTTCTTTGCCTTTCAGCCCTTTTTCATACTCGCGAACCAGCTTTTTGACCATTTGTTTGACCTGTGAGGTAAACTCCTTGTTGAGGATCCAGTTGTAGTACTGGCGGTCTTCGTACAAGGTTTCGCCGACGGGTTTGCCCATGTATTTGCCAAAATTGAAGACGATGTCTCCATTCACATCTGCGCGTAATTTTTGGGTGGCATCCACAAAACGGTTGTCGTTGGTAAATTCGTGCAAGGTTTGAACATCGTTTTTCACCGGGGCTTCCAGAATGTTGCCATCCTCATCCCGATAATCCACTCCTTCATACTTGCCCAATTGGCCAAAAAATACATCAATCGTAGCACGCACATCGGCCATAGCGTCGTGTGCTTCATCGTGGTCTTTGTCACAGTAGAACTTGAGGGCAGCCTTGAGCGTGCGGGGCTCCATTTTGTAAAAAATCCGCTGTATATCAATTGAGCGCCGTTTGCTGATGTCGAATTCCATGCCCACCCGGGCAAATTCTTCCATCAACATTGGAATGTCGAAACGGGTTGAATTGTAACCCGCCAGATCAGCATTGCCAATAAAGTCCCAGATTTTTTGCGCCAATTGTTGAAAGGTAGGTTTGTTCGCCACATCCTTGGGCTGAATGCCGTGTACCAACATCGCTTCGAGGGAAATGGGGATACCCGGGTTTATCATCAGGGAAAGTTCCTGGGGCTCCCGACCATCCTTGAGGTACTTGATGATGGCAATTTGTACGATGCGGTCGCGCACTACATTGAGGCCAGTCGCTTCAATATCGAAAAAGCAAAGATCACGCTCTAGATTCAGATCCATTTTTTGAATGATGAGCGATGAATGATGAGTGATGAGTTAGTATTTAGACAAATTCCAAACGTTGAAAAACTTTTGGTATATCCAAATCATCATTCATCACTCATTATTCATCACTTTTAAACGTTGCGGTTGATACAATTCAAATCCTCAAATGCCACTTTCAGGCGTGAGATGAGGCTTTTTTCCCCTTCCCGCAGCCATACGCGTGGATCGTAGAATTTTTTATTCGGTTTGTCGTCACCTTCAGGATTGCCGATTTGGCCTTGGAGGTAACCTTCATTTTTTACATAATAATCCTTCACGCCAGCCCAGTATGCCCACTGAATATCGGTGTCGATGTTCATTTTGATGGCACCGTACTCGATCGCCTCGCGGATTTCTGCACGAGAAGAACCAGAGCCACCGTGGAATACAAAGTTAACGGGAGTATCACCACTCAGGTTGTGTTTGGCCTTGATGAAATCCTGAGAGTTTTTCAGGATTTTTGGGGTCAGCTGTACGTTGCCGGGTTTGTACACGCCGTGTACGTTACCGAATGCCGCTGCAATGGTGAAGTTAGGGCTTACTGCTTTTAGGTGCTGATAGGCGTAATCCACTTCTTCAGGCTGGGTGTAGAGTTTGGAGTTGTCCACGTCCGAGTTGTCAACACCGTCTTCTTCGCCACCGGTTACGCCCAATTCAATTTCCAGGGTCATGCCCATTTTAGTCATGCGCTTGAAGTATTCCACGCAGATTTCAATGTTCTCATGCAGTGGCTCTTCCGACAAGTCGAGCATGTGAGAGCTGTACAATGGTTGGCCAGTAGCTGCGAAATGTTTTTCGCTGGCGTCCAGCAAACCGTCAACCCAAGGTAGCAGGTTTTTTGCACAGTGGTCGGTATGTAAAATCACCGGAACTCCGTAGGCCTCTGCAACCTGATGAACGTGCATTGCACCGGAAATACCGCCGATAATGGAAGCCTTTTGGCCGGAATTGCTTACGCCTTTCCCTGCAAAAAAAGAAGCGCCACCATTGGAGAACTGAATGATTACTGGTGAGTTGACATCACGAGCAGTTTCCAAAACGGCGTTTACAGAGTTGGTGCCAATTACATTGACGGCTGGCAATGCAAAGTTGTTTTCATTGGCATAATTCAGCAACTCGGTTACTTCTTCTCCAAAGAGTACCCCAGCGCGAAAACGGGTAGCTGTTGACATGGTTAAAGTGTTTGTGTTTTTTGTAAAGGTTCTAGGGTTCCATCCTGGCACTTCGACTATGCTCAGTGACCAGATGGAACCCTGGAACCCTAAATTAGCCCTTTGGCGGCCAAATAACGCTCTGCATCCAATGCAGCCATACACCCGGTTCCAGCCGCAGTTACAGCTTGGCGGTATACGTTGTCTTGGGCGTCGCCACTGGCGAAAACTCCTTCTATATTGGTTAGGGTACGACCTGGCACTGTTTTGAGGTAACCAGTTTCATCCATGTCCAACCAACCTTTAAATATATCGGTGTTGGGTTGGTGGCCAATGGCTACAAAAAATCCTTTGACAGGAATCACGGATGTTTCATTCGTTTTGTTGTTGAGGAGTTTTACACCCTCTACCTCGTTTTTACCGAGGACTTCCAACGTTTCGGAGTTCCAATGTATGACGATATTCTCAGTATTTAAAACTCTTTCCTGCATAATCTTGGAGGCGCGCAGCTGATCACGGCGTACGATCAGGTGTACTTTGGGGCAAAGTTTGGCCAAATAAGTAGCTTCCTCAGCAGCAGTATCGCCGCCACCTACAACCGCCACTTCTTGTCCACGGAAAAAGAAGCCATCACACACAGCGCAGGCAGATACGCCTTTGCTCCAGAATTTTTTCTCCGACTCCAGGCCCAGCCATTTGGCGCTGGCACCGGTAGCTATGATCACCGCATCGGCGTGAATCTCCTGCTCACTTTCCGTCCAGATTTTGTGCACTGGGCCACTAAAGTCTACCTTATTGATCAACTCATAACGGATCTGAGTGCCAAAGCGCTCCGCTTGTTTGCGGAAATCTTCCATCATTTCAGGCCCCATGATGCCGCTGGGATACCCAGGATAGTTCTCTACATCGTTGGTGATCATCAATTGGCCACCGGGGTCTTTACCGGTGAAGAGTACGGGGTTCATGTTGGCTCTGGCCGCATAAACGGCGGCGGTGTATCCGGCTGGTCCGGAACCGATGATAACGCAGTGCAGATGTTCTGCTGTGTTTGCCATTTTTAACTGTTTTTATTTCCCTTTGCGGAATCGTGCGCAAATTTAATCAAGGTATTAATATGTAGGCTGTAATTTTCATCACAGACTTGTGAGAAACAAACACATTCAGATCAGGATCGGTTGTAAAGAAAGGTTTTATCCCGGTAGAATGTCCGTTGGGCGATTATTCCCAAATAGAGTGGCATGGTAAGGTGGAAAAGCTTAAATTTCACCCAAATTTAAATCCTGACTATGATCGCGTTATATGGTCTCAGTTTTGTCGTAGCCTTCGTGGCATTGGCACTTTGGTTCGCTTTAAAGCGCGAATTGGCTGAAAAATACTTTAGCCGCTTGATGTTTTTGGCGCTAATATTGTACTCCATGAGTATGGTGACGGTAGCTGCGCCGATGGTGTATAAGTTTCAGACGGTTTTTCGGGATATGCTCTTTTTGGGGGTATTCGGGGCGATCTTTAGCCGCATGGCGGGCTGGAGCAAAGGTTTTTGGGTTGGGGTGGTTTTGGCTTTAGTGGCCCTGTTTTGGTTCTACCGCCAATTTGTAAGCACCACTTTCCCTTACCACAGCCAAATTCCACTAGATGCTCAAGGTGAGATTTTGTTGGAGTTAAAAGAAGGCCATCAGATAGCCGAATTGGATAAAATCTCCAAAAAATACGGACTCAACCTGCGCAGGGCCTTTTTTCCCGGTGACGCTAGCTCTACGGAACTCGATAACTATTACGTGGTCGATATTCCAGATGCCAAAGCCAAGAACTTGGTGCGCATTGAGCAACAACTGAGCCGTTCCAGCGCGGTGCTATGGACTGAAGAAAACGAACGCATTCAGGTAGAACCGCTGCGCAAAGCTGAAAACCCCACGAAATTGCCGTCCAAATTCGGGATCAACGACCCCGGTGTGGCCAACCTTTGGGGCTTTGAGCGCATGCAAATGGACCAATTGTACAATTATCTGGACCAAAATAAGGTGCAACCAGTGCGTAAAGCGCTAATCGCCATTCTGGATACCGGAGTGGATGGCAACCACGAAGACATCAAAGCCAATTTTAAATCCATTGACGCCGCATCCAACCGCGACCTCAAAGGGCATGGTACGCACTGCGCAGGAATTGCCGGAGCAGTGTCCAACAATGGGGTAGGGGTGGCCTCTTATTCCCGGGATAACCGCTTCACCACCATTACCAGTGTAAAAGTATTGAGTGATCAAGGTTTCGGAACCCAGGAAATCATCATTGATGGCATCATCAAAGCCGCGGATGCGAATGCGGATGTCATTTCCTTGTCTCTGGGTGGCCCGAGCAATCAAAGCCGCCAAAGAGCTTACGACAAAGCGATCAAATACGCCAATAATAAAGGTGCCATTGTGGTAGTTGCTGCCGGGAACTCCAACCGCAACGCCGCCCAGTTTAGCCCCGTCAATTCCAAAGGGGTCATTGGGGTTTCTGCGGTCGATAATGAACTCAACCGTGCAGAATTTTCCAATTTTGTTCAGGATATTCCATACGGAGTTGCTGCTCCTGGCGTAGGCATTTATTCTACCATTCCCAACAACCGCTACGAGACGTACAACGGTACTTCTATGGCTACTCCTTATGTAGCTGGTTTATTGGGTTTGATGAAAAGTATCAATCCTGACCTTACTACAGCGCAAGCCCATAAAATTTTGACTGAAACCGGGATCAATACCCGCAACTCCAACTTGACAGGCAAATTCATCCAACCACTGGCTGTAGTGAAACGATTAAAGTGATTTTGTAATCAAAAAAGTTACATAGAGAGTGCTGTAGGGCACTCTCTATGTGCGAAACACACGATTGAAGGGACATATGAATATATGTTCAAGTATTTTGACATCAAAAAAATGATAAAATTTCCGTAAAATAATTGCAGGAGAAAAAAAATGCCCCTATACTTGCACTGTGAAATCACGCTAGTGCAAGCAAAGTCATGATTGCAGCTAGCCCAAAACACAAAAATATGCTCGCAATATCCAAGCCACTCTCCACACTGAATAATCCAACGATGGGTTGTTGTCGTGCGTGCTGTTGCAGCCGAATGGCAGGGGTATAGCTTGTGTACATATATTGTCCTTTAGCATAAAAAGCCCTGCCGGATCACACCCGACAGGGCTTTTTTTAATCCAAACCACTCCACGATCGACACGTCGTGGGCCATACACAAAAACCATGAGCAATTACGAACACGATTTCTCTACCGTAAGTGCAGCAGATCAAAAAGACATCCAGGAATTGGAGCGCCGCATCCACGATTTTCAGCGGGGCAAAGAAGATACCGAGCGTTTCCGCTTGTATCGCCTGACCCGTGGTGTGTATGGCCAACGCCAGGAAGGCGTACAAATGTTTCGCCTCAAATTGCCCTATGGCCGCATCAATGCGGATCAGTTGGTGCGCATCGCAGATGTATCGGATCGTTATGCAACGGGTAACCTGCACATTACGACCCGCCAAAATATCCAGTTGCACTATGTAAAACTGGCGAATTCGCCTAAAGTATGGACGGAGTTGGCACAGATGAACCTCACGGCGCGTGAAGCTTGTGGCAACACGGTACGGAACTTCACGGCTTCTCCTACTGCCGGGATCGACCCAAAAGAACCATTTGATGTTTCGCCTTATGCCGAAGCATCTTTCCAATACTTTTTGCGCAACCCGATCTGCCAGGAAATGGGCCGCAAAATCAAAATCGCCTTTTCTTCCAGCGAAGAAGATTCTGCTTTCACGTATTTCCATGATTATGGTTTTATCCCCAAAGTACAAGTGGTGGATGGACAAGAGCAACGTGGCTTCAAAGTACTAGTCGGCGGTGGCCTGGGTGCACAGGCTATTACTGGATTGGTCGCCTACGAGTTTTTGGCAGAAGACCAAATCATTCCTTTTATGGAAGCTGGTCTGCGGATTTTTGACCGCTACGGAGAACGGGAAAAGCGCATGAAGGCACGGATGAAGTTCCTCATCCAAAAACTGGGTTTTGAAGCCTGGATGGAACTGGTCACCCAAGAATGGAAAGCGCTGAAAAATAAAACGGTTGCCATTGATCGCAACCTGGTGCCAGAAGAAGCACCCCTCGGACAAGGCATCATCCCAGCTGAGGTAGCCCCGGTGGACGAACATTGGTACCAGGAATGGAAACGCACCAATACTTTTGAACAAAAACAAAAAGGATATTACGGTGTGTACGTTCGTATCGTATTGGGTGATTTACCTTCCGATAAGGCGCGTGCCCTCGCCGCAGTCATCAAACAATACACTGCGGATGACATCAGGTTCACCATCAACCAAGGCATTTTGCTGAAGTTTGTGCGTCCCGAAGCATTGCCATTGGTATTCAATAAATTACATGAATTGGGTCTGGCCTTACCTGGCGCCGATTCTACAGCTGACATCACAGCTTGCCCAGGTACCGATACTTGTGCACTGGGGGTGACGAACAGTACCGGATTATCCAAAATTTTGGAAGAATTGATCCGGGAAGAATACCCTGAATTGATCGACGAAAAGTTTTTCAAGATAAAAATAAGTGGTTGTATGAACGCCTGCGGCCAGCACATGGCGGCCAATTTGGGTTTCCACGGCAGTTCATTCAAACACGGGGATTTGGTTATTCCAGCTATGCAGGTCGTTTTGGGCGGTGGAGTTGCCCCTGATGGGCGCGGCTTCATCGCCGACAAAATTGTCAAAGTACCTACCAAACGTATTCCTGATGTAGTGAGATACGTGTTGGACGATTTTGAAAAAAATGGCGGCGAAGGAGAATACTACAACGATTATTTTCTGCGCCAGGGCGACAAGTACTTCTATTCACTGCTCAAACCATTGGCTGACCTGAAAACCATGACCCAGGAAGAATATTTCGACTGGGGTCAGGATCGCCTGTACAAGCAGGAAATTGGGGTAGGCGAGTGCGCCGGGGTCATGTTGGACATGGTTGGGGTGATTCTCAAAGATGCCATCGACAAAATTGCCGTGGCTAAAGAATCCCTGGAACAGGGCCAATGGTCGGATGTCATTTATTCCAGCTACGCTGCCTTTGTAGTGGCTGCGAAAGGGATGTTGTTGAGCAAAGACGTGAAGTGCAACACCCAAAAAGGCGTCATCGATGATTTCCAAACCCACTACGTAGCTACGGGTGATTATACTCTGCTGGAGGATTTCACTGCAACCGTTTTGCAAATCAACCAATATGAGCCAGAAGAAAACTTCGCCACTGACTATGTTGCTCAAGCAGATGCTTTTGTACGCTCGGTCATCGCGCAGCGTGAAGTTCAATTGGAAGGTAACAACGGCATTGACAAAAAGGTAGTTGGCGATTACTACCGCGCTTAATCAACGGCTTTAGCCGTTTAACCCGCGCAACCCACGAATTTATTCGTGGGTAAAGCATGCCAACATCACCAGCCCACGAATTTATTCGTGGGAGAAAAACGAAACATGAATCCAATCATACCAAAAATAACCCTCGTTGGTGCAGGTCCTGGAGATCCAGAACTGCTCACGATCAAAGCCTGGAAAGCACTCCAGCAAGCCGACGTCGTACTGTACGACGCTCTGGTAAGCGACGACGTGCTGGACATGGTGCGCCCAGGTGCCATTCTGGTGGATGTAGGCAAACGTGCTTCCAAACACACCCACCCCCAGGAAGACATCAACTGGATGC
>JAIYAV010000020.1 GCA_027488855.1 Saprospiraceae bacterium | reverse complement strand
TTGATGTTCCGGCGGATTTTGAGGAACTGCAAAGCAGCATACCCCATGGAGGCTCCGGCTATCAACACAAAAAGGACTTGTTGTATCATCGATGTATGTTCTGTTGGCTCAAAATTAGCGAATTTTCGCTAAAATACAATCCTGAGATTTTTTTCCAAAATTCCCGACAGGATAAATTAATTTTGGTGCAAAATAGGAACTGTAAGTGCCCGATCATAATTAATGGCACTTTTTAAACATTTCTGCATGAAAATTCTGGAGCACAAGCAGATTGAGCAAAAGGTAAGCCGATTGGCCATCGAAATCCTGGAGCACAACATTGAGGAAGAAGGGCTTATTCTGGCGGGCGTCAACAGTCGGGGCATGACCCTGGCTCGGATGTTAGCCGAACGGATCCAGAAAATCAGCAAGTTGCCGATTCTCCTCACCAATATTCGCCTCAATCCGGCTGCGCCGTTGGAAAAACCGGTGGAGATCGATTTGCCGATTGCTGAGTTGGCGGGCAAGGCGATTATTGTAGTGGACGATGTAGCCAGTTCCGGACGCACCCTCTTGTACGCCTGCAAGCCCATTCTCGAAACCCTGCCCAAAAAATTGGAAATCGCCGTATTGGTCGATCGCACGCACAAATCTTTTCCAGTTCGAGTCGATTACGTAGGCCTTTCCTTAGCCACTACGCTAAAGGAAAACATCCTGGTTGAAATTGGCGAGGGAGAAATGTCGGCTTTCTTGGAATAGTAGACTTTCTGTTCAGAAGGTCTAGTGAAATATCCAAGTTCTATTTTCGTTTTTGACAAAAATTTCCATGAATATGTACTTCAAGAACATTTTGATTACCCTGGTTTTCCTGGCTTTTGCAGGGCTGAGTTTTGCCCAATCCAGCGCGATTACCTTAAAAGCAGAGAAAAAAACGGCTGCTCCAGGCAGTAAGGTTTGTGTCAACATTAGTGTGGATAATTTCAGCAAAATGTTGGCTACACAATACTCACTGAAGTGGGATCCCAAAGTGCTGGAATATGCTGGGGTACAAGGTTTTAAATTGCCTTACCTAACCAAAGACAATTTTGGGCTTGTTGGCATCAAAAAAGGTTTCCTGACCGTAGTATGGATTGAAAACAACCTCAAGGGCGCTGATTTGGCGAATGGTACCGCGATGTATCAGGTTTGTTTCACCGTCAAAGGTAAAGCAGGCAGCAGCAGCAGCATTGCTTTTTCACCTACCCCTACTCCGTACGAGGCGGTCAACAGCAAGGAGCAGTTGGCGAAAATTTCGGTGGTGAATGGTTCGGTAAGTGTGAAGTAGTTTGTAAAACGTCCACCCCAAGCCCGTTCTGATCTTTTACCCGAACAAACGAAAAACACAGCACCATGTCATCCTTTGCACCGCTTTACGTCCAAGTTGAAAACAGTTTTCAGCATCATTTTTCGCGTAAACCACTTGTAGTCAGCTCCCCTGGCCGGGTCAACCTCATTGGCGAACACACCGATTACAACGACGGATTTGTCTTACCCGCCGCAATCGACAAAGCTGCATACATCGCCATCGCCCCCAGTGGAAGCACCCATGGCAAATGGATTTCGCTGGATTTTTCCGAATCGGTGACCATTGATTTTCAAAACATCAGCACCAATTCCGTCGGCTGGGCCAATTACATCCTGGGCGTGGTGGATCAGGCGCAAAAATTGGGCAAACCTATTCCTGCTTTTGATTGTGTGGTTGTGGGCGATGTACCGATCGGTTCGGGCATGTCTTCCTCTGCCGCGCTGGAATCGGCAGTGATTTTTGCCTTGAACGAACTATACGATTTAGGCTTGAGCC
This sequence comes from Saprospiraceae bacterium, assembly GCA_027488855.1. Taxonomy (GTDB): domain Bacteria; phylum Bacteroidota; class Bacteroidia; order Chitinophagales; family Saprospiraceae; genus Haliscomenobacter. The sequence continues at coordinate 5,714 of JAIYAV010000020.1, read as the reverse complement.
GTTGGGAAATGGCGCTTTTGGCCCAGCGTTCCGAGAATGAGTTCATCGGGGTGAACTGTGGCATCATGGACATGTTTGCCAGTTTGCATGGCAAAGTCAACCAGGTCATTCGCCTGGATTGCCGCGATTTGAGTTTTGAATACTTCCCCATCGAATTGGGTGATTATAAAATTGTACTGTTCGATACCGGGGTCAAACACTCCCTGGCCGATTCGGCCTATAACACGCGTCGGTCGGAGTGTGAGACCGGGCTGCGTTTTTTCCAAAAACACTACAACCCAAATTTCAAGGCGCTACGCGATGTGCCCATCACCATGGTGCAAGCCAATCGCAGCCGTTTGCCCAAGGAAGTGTACGACCGCTGCCTCTACGTCACCGAAGAAATCCAACGCACCCTTGCTGCTTGTGAAGACCTGAAAAATGGCGACCTGGCCGCCTTTGGTCTCAAAATGTACGCCACCCACGAGGGATTGCGCCACTTGTATCAGGTCAGTTGCCCTGAGCTGGATTTTCTGGTGGATGCCACGCAGGATGAATCGAGCGTACTGGGCTCGCGGATGATGGGCGGCGGCTTTGGGGGCTGTACAATCAATCTTGTACACGAGGAGGCCATCGAAGGTTTGTATGAACGTTTGGCAAAAGCCTATCAGGAGGCGATGGGGCACAAATTGGGGATGTACATGGTTGTGACGGGGGATGGGGCAAAAATTCAAGCGTGAAAGCTGAAAAAAGCCTATTTTTGCCCATTACATAGGAGTTATCGAATTGTCGCCATGAAAGAGTTAAGGTTTAGTAAATGTACTTTAGAGCTGTTAGAAGAAACCTTCGGACTTCGTAAGGTTTTTACTTCATCAGCTATGGATGAATGGCTTTCCCGTGTAGTAGAAGTAAGTGACGAAGAAATAATGGAAGTCAACTTGTTTCGTTCCCGCTTGGAAAAAAACTTTGACTCCTGGAACGAAGAAGAACTACGCGAACAGTTCATTGGGCCAATTTTTGCGATTGTTGACCCCAACATCCCCTATCGTTTCCGCTATTTTGCCAAACGAAAACTGGAAGGGCAGATTGGTGATTGCCTGTTGTATGGAGAGCCCGATGGGATGATAGCGGGTGGTTATCGTAGCCCCAAACAACCTTATTTTTCATTTCAAGAATACAAAAGAGAAATTGATCCAGATGGTGATCCTGCTGGGCAATGTCTGGCTGCTATGCTTGTTGCGCAAGCCATCAATAAAGATGAAAAACCGATTTATGGATGTTATGTGGTGGGTGAAATCTGGCGCTTTTTAACCTTGGAAGGAAAAAAATACCGCATCAGCTCCAGTTACTCCGCTGCTTCTTCGGAAGTAATTGAAGTGTATAAAGTTTTAAAAAATCTGAAAAACATTATCTTTGAACGGACTGCCGTTTTTGCTGCACTAGAGGAAGAATAGGCTGGTCTGAATCAGCAAAACCACTTCGTCATGGCCAAAGCCCAAAGCAAAAAGAGTAGCGCAGCTAAAAGCAAAAAGAAAAAACCAGAAACCGTTCCTTACCATAAAAGACCGGATAAGCTCGAAACCAAAAAATGGCAGATTGAATTGCGCCGTCAGTTTGCCGAAACGCAAAGCTATTTCATTGTCAATGAAGGCGATCATCCTGTTTATAGCGACTTTCAGGTATCCAACCCCACCTACGAAAGCACCTACAAAGTCGCCATTCGCAGCAAGGACATTGGTTTGAATTTCTGTGCTTGTCCCGATTTCAAAACCAGCAACCTCGGCACTTGCAAACACATCGAATGGACATTCCTCCACCTGCGTAACAAGCGAGGAACTAAAAAACACTTCAAAACGCCGCCTGCTCGGGCCTATTCCTCGGTGTACCTGCATTACGACGATCAGCGCAGTATCCGCCTGCGGATTGGCACCGAGGCGCAAACGGAACTGGAAGCCCTGGCCAAAAACTACTTTGACGAACAGGGGGTGATGTACCCAGATGCATATTTGCGTTTTGAACATTTTTTGGAAAAAGCGCGGGCCATTCAGCCTGATTTGCGCTGTTACGAGGATGCCCTGGAATATATTTTGCAACAACGAGAAGATCAAAGTCGGGAACGCCGGGTAGCAGAAATCGCGCAACACAGCGAAACGTATTTCAAAAACCTGCTCAAAGTTGACCTTTTCCCCTATCAAACCGAAGGGGTGCTTTTTGCGGCTAAAACCGGGCGTTGCCTGATCGCCGATGAAATGGGTTTGGGCAAAACCGTACAAGCCCTTGGGGCAGCAGAGTTACTCCGCCAAGAACACCGCATCGGCAGTGCTTTGATTGTTTGCCCGACTTCGCTCAAGTACCAATGGAAAACCGAAATTGAAAAATTCACGGGCGCTACAGCCCTGGTCATCGAAGGTTTGCAGCACAAGCGCAAAGCCCAGTACGAAAACGACCAGAGTTTTTTCAAAATCATCACCTACAATGTGGTCGTGCAAGATGCCAAGTTGATCAACAGCATCCTTGCCCCCGATTTGATCATTCTGGACGAAGCGCAACGCATCAAAAACTGGAACACCAAAATTTCCCGAGCCGTCAAATCCCTCAATATTCGTTACCGTTTTGTGCTTACGGGTACACCACTTGAGAATAAAATTGAAGAGTTGTACTCCATCGTACAGTTTGTAGATCCCTATGTGCTGGGGCCACTGTACAGCTTTTTGGAACGCCATCAGGTCAAAACCGAAAATGGCCGGGTGGTGGGTTATCAGGATTTGGGTGCCGTCAATCGGGCCTTACAACCCGTGATGGTGCGTCGCCTCAAAAAAGACGTGCTCAAACAATTGCCCGAACGCATGGACAAAAACCTCTTTGTACCCATGACCAAAGAGCAAAGTGACATGCACCGGGCCTATGCCGACGAAGTGGCTCAATTGGTGGCCAAGTGGCAACGCTTCCACTTTTTGAACGAACAAGACCGCCGCCGCCTCCTAACTTTCCTCAACCTGATGAAAATGTGCTGCGCCAGTACCTTTGTGGTGGATCAAAAAACCCGTCACGATACCAAGATTGATGAATTGATGTGCATCCTGGAGGAAGCGCTGGTCGATCCCGAAGTAAAAGTGGTGGTCTTTAGCCAATGGGAACGAATGACCCGCTTGGTCGCGCAGGAACTTCAGGAGCGCGAAGTCCCCTTTGAAAGCCTGCACGGCGGCATCAGCAGTGAAGAACGCGGCAAGATGCTGATCCGTTTCAACAATACCCCCGAATGCCGGGTCTTTTTATCCACCGATGCAGGCGGCGTGGGCCTCAATCTACAATCCGCCTCCTTGCTCATCAACCTGGATGTGCCCTGGAACCCGGCCGTACTGGAGCAACGCATCGGCCGCATTTACCGCATGGGGCAGGAACGGAGGGTGAATGTCATCAACCTGGTGTCGATCGGCACCCTGGAGCACCGTTTGTTGGACACCCTCAAGTTTAAAGCCTCCATGGCCGCCGGGGTGCTGGACAATGGCGAGGAAAACATCTTCCTCGGCGAAGACCGCTTCAAGGAATTTATGAACTCGGTGGAAAACCTCACCCAGCGCATCGAAGCCGAAGCAGAAGTGGATGCCATCAGCCCGGTAGAAGATACCGAGGAATTGATCGGCGCAGGTAAAGTGGAGGAGCAGCCCATACCGGAGTTTGAAGACAATACGGAATTGCTCGAAGAAGAAAGTGCTCCTCCTGCCCTTGCAGCATCACCCCAAAAGGAAGAGCCAAAACGCAGCAGTTCCAGCAACAATCCAAAGGAAAATCCTGAAGCTAGTCCAAGTCCACAACGCCAATCGGCGGGTGGAGGTGGTGGAGGGAATGGCGGCAATACTCCAGGAAATGGAGCCGGTGTCGACGAACTAGCCCCTCCCTCCTCGCCGCAAGCATTGGTCAGCATGGGCGTTAATTTTTTGAGCGGCCTGAGTCAAACCCTGGCCAGCCCCGAAAAAACGGCGGAATTGGTGAATTCATTGGTGCAGAAGGATGAAGCTACCGGGCAAACCTTTTTGAAAATCCCGGTGCAAAATCAGGAAGTGGTGAGCAATGCGTTGCAGGTATTGGGGGCGTTGTTTGGGGGCTTAAACAAATAACGTGAATTTTGACTTAATTGCATTGCCAATGAAAAATGTGCGACTTCTACGAAGTCGATCCAATGACCTCGGAGAGGTCACACATTTGTAGAAAATGGTTGTGGTTAAGATTTTACGACTTCGGAGAAGTCGCACATTTTGCGCAGTTAATTCCAAAATCGGATTAAATATTAACCTGGGCAAAGCGCCAAAACAATGACCTATGCACAATCGTCCTTACGACATTATTCTTTGGGGTGCCTCCGGCTTCACCGGGCGCCTCGTTGCTGAATATTTGGGCCGGCAGTACCCAGGCCGTGATTTGCGCTGGGCGGTAGCCGGGCGGAATGCCGAAAAACTGAAAGAAGTCCTGAGTGAGTTAGGCTTACCACAGATCCCAATCATCCTCGCCGATGGTTTTGACAAAAACTCCTTGCTGGCGATGACGGCCCAAGGTCAGGTCATTTGTACCACCGTCGGGCCTTACTCCCAATACGGCAGCTTGCTTGTCGAAGCCTGTGTAGAAACGGGCACCCACTACTGCGACCTCTGCGGGGAAGCGGGCTGGGTACGCAAAATGATCGATCTACATCACATCGAAGCAGCTCAAAAGCAGCTCAAAATTGTGCATTGCTGCGGCTTCGACTCCATTCCCTCGGACATGGGGGTGTATTTTTTGCAAAAACAAATCCATGCCAAATATGGCCAATACGCCCAGCACATCGGCATGCGTTTGAAAGCGGCGAAGGGTGGTTTTAGCGGAGGGACTTTTTACAGCATGCTGGGCATTCTGCAAGAAGCTCGCAAGGATCGGGCTTATGCACGCAGCATTGCCCGCCCTTACACGCTCAATCCCGATCCCGAAATCCCAGGGCCAGATGTAGCTGACTTGCAAAAGGTCGTTTATGATCCCTTGGCTAAATCTTGGATTGCCCCCTTCATCATGGCGAGCATCAACACCCGCGTGGTGCGGCGCAGTCACGCCTTGCTGGGTTTTTCGTACGGCCAAAACTTCACTTACGAAGAAGCAATGCTGAGCGGAAAGGGGCTCAGTGGACGACTCAAAGCCTGGACGATTCTCCTGGGCCTGGGTTTGGTTATGGCCGCCAAACCCGGTAGCCTACTTTACAAACTCCTTCTAAGCCGAATGCCCAAACCGGGCGAAGGCCCCAGTCCGGCTGCTCGTGAAGCTGGCTTTTTTTATTTCCTGATCTTCGGCCAATTGCCGGATGGAAAAATTGTAACCGCCAGCGTCAAAGGCGATCGGGACCCTGGCTATGGTTCTACCTCCAAAATGCTGGCGGAATGTGCGGTGTGTTTGGCTAAAGATGGAGCTACCTTACCTGAATTTTATGGCCTCTTGACTCCGTCCACAGCAATGGGCGATGTATTATTGGAACGATTGGTGAACAATGCCGGCTTGAGTTTTGAGTTGAAATAAGGAACTCAAAGCTAGACTATGCTGATTCATTTTTAAAACTACTTTTCCCAATCCAGCCCAGGTGGGTATGGTCAAAACTGTCGAAATACTTCAGGGCATAACCCGCCACCCGGTCAAAACTGCTGTGCGCCATAAAGATCAGTCCGATTTTGGTAATTAAATCGTTTTGCAGGTACAAACCCAGCAGGATGACCAGC
>JAIYAV010000390.1 GCA_027488855.1 Saprospiraceae bacterium | reverse complement strand
GATGCTACCGCAGAGGCTTAGACAAGGTCATTGTCAAAAATGCTGCGGTAGCATCTTTCCTCTCTCATCTTTCATCTTTCCTCTCTCATCTTTCATCTTTCCTCTCTCATCTCTCATCTTTCATCTTTCATCTCTCATCTTTCATCTCTCAATTTTCAGTTGTTCTTGGTAATCTTGTAAAACTTCCCATTCTTCGTCCAAAGCGAGTCGCGCTTGAGCGGGCCAGGCACCCGGATCAACCCCGCTCAGGGCAGGATCAACTGAAACCAGAATATTGCGGATTTCGTTGGGGTCCATTTTGGCCAATTCAGCAAAAGAATTGATGCCTGAAGTGAAGAGGATTTTTTCGATGGGTTCGTCAATGCCCATGATCAACTTGAGGTTATCCAAGGCAGGCACAACGTGGGTTTCTTCAAGCGTTAAGCTGCGTGCCTCGGCTAAGGTGCTGGCCTCTGCAAATTCTGTTGGTGTTTCATTCAGCAATTTCTTGGCCTGCCCTACCCAATCGTCTTTCTCAATACGGCCTTCAAAAAAGCTGATTTTCGTGGTGATTTCGGCAATTTTTTCGGCATCCCAAGCTGCGATGTCCGCGTAGGTGAAGACCCCCGCGTCATTGAGTTTCTTTTCTAAAAAAGGACCGATGCCCTCAATGGCGGTGAGGTCATTTTTATCCATGGTGCGCAGCAAAACCTTGTCGGCGTTGAATAAAGTAGTGGGTTCCCCACCAAAGTTGGGTGTTTCTTGTACGGGTTCAGCAGGAACCTCTTTGGGTACAAAAAACTCACCTGCTGGTTCGCTGACAACAACATCGGGCAGCGGTTGAGGATCCACCGATGGCAGGTGCTGGTGTTCCACAAACCGGTCTTCACTGGATTCACCCAATTTTCGCAGCAAAGAAGAATTTTCCTCTGTCAAGCGAGCCAACTGCATTTCGATGGCGACCAAACGATCCAGTGCCTCTCCACTTCCGGTGATGGTCACCTCAGTAGGCATTGCTCCACCTTCCACGAGCTGAGCGTTTTTGGTTTTGAGACCCAAAATTTGATCATTCAGGTCGTTGATGATGCTGGCCGAGGCCTGTTCTTCGGCTTTGGTTTTGTCCAATTCCACCTGAGCAGAAGCGACCAGTTGGTTCAAGCGACCAACTTCTTCGGCATGGCGACGGATTTTAGATTGAGCTTCTTCCGCTTCAAAAGCCGCCCGTTTCAAATCCGCTTCTTTCAGCGCCAATTCATGTTGAACTTGATCCAACTCTAGCTGTTTTGCCGTCAACAATTGTTCTTTCTCATCCAATTGCCGATTCAATTCATTGACATAGCGGTTCCGCAAAAAATACCCTGCCAACAAGCCCAATAAAAAGGCGATGATCAACCAGCTAAGGATTAAAATACTTTGTTCGGTTCCCAGGTTACTGAAGAGTTGATTTAAGTTTTCCATGTCTTGTACGTTGTGGATTGGGTTTAAGCGAGTGTTTAAACCCGATTTGTCGCAATTTAATTACTTTAATGAAAAATCAAATAATCTATTCGATGATAAAATTAATTCGGCGATTGCGCCGCTGGCCTACTTCCGTGTTGTTGTTGCTGACGGGGTGTTTTCCACCCTCCGAAAAAGCAGCCATTTGGCGGGGTGGAATGCCCAGTTCCCGGAAATAACGCAATACGTTTTCGGCTCGTTGGGTGCCTAGCGCCAGATTGGCTTTGGCATCACCCTCATTGTCGGTATGACCAATGATGCTGAGTTTTTTGTCTTTGTGCAGGGTCAAAAACTGGCGAACCGAATCGGCATATTCTACCAGGGACAAAATGGGGCGAAACTCGCTGCCTTTGGGGACAAAACTTTCATCCGAAAAGGTCATGTCTTCAAAAGTGTAGGCCAAAGGCACAAAGTCCACACTTTGTGCCGGAGTATAGGCATTGAAGATAATCGGCTGTTGGCGGATGGCCCCCGCGCCAGTATTGAAACTCAAGGTAATGCGGTCTGGGTCGAGTTTACGCTGAATGAGTAAATCCCGGACGGCATTGGCACGGGCTAGGCCCAGGTTTTCAAAAAAGCCTCGATTTTCGCCCTCTTCATCAATGCCGTAGCCTCCGGTGATGTTGAGCAAAAGGGTGGGATTTCCCTGCAAATACGCGGTGATTTTATCCAGAAAAAGTGCGTTATTGGCGTTGAGTTGGGGCGCAACCTGGCCGGTATCAAAAGCGAAATGGTCGTAAGCTTTGAGAATGGTTTTGGTACCGTGATTAAAGGCCAGGGTTTTGGGGCGCTCATTGGTGTTGTTGACTTCCGTTTTTGGGCCAAGAATCAGACTAACGCACCACCAACAGGCCAACACAGCCAGGACAATAAAGGCAAGAATGGGTAATAAATTTCTCATTGTGTAATGGTTCTTGCGTTCCTAAACAGGTTTTAAACCCGCAAAATTGTTTTTTTCTCTTTTTCTTTACAAATATGTTAAAAAAATCACGAACATGAAACTGCGCTGTAACGCCAACAGCATCCGCCTACGGGTGCGCAAATCGGATTTGGATGTTTTGCAAAGCCAGGGCGAAGTAAGCGCAGCCATCCATTTTGCACCAGGAATTAAATTGGAATACGTTCTTAAATTGGAGCAAGTCGAACAGCCACAGGCCAGCTATACCGAACATCAAATTACAGTAATTTTACCCGCTAAGCTCGCAGGAAATTGGATCAATAGTGAGAACGTGAGCATTGAATACCTGCAAGCATATGCTGAAGGGCAACATTTGCAAGTGTTGATTGAAAAGGATTTCCCCTGTCGGCATACCGAAGAAAAAGACCTACAGGACACCTTTTTTGAACTGGCGCCAAAGGATGATCTTTCCTGTTGAGCCGTGCTGTTCAGGTTCATTTCCGAACACCAAAGTGTCCGATTTTGAACACTTTTATGCTCTGTGATCCAGTTTTTTTGTATCATTGCATCCATAAAACTTTGGTTGATTTGTATTTATGCCAGCTTTGGGCATCCCTTTCAATTTTGGCTTAGCCTTTGCCACTGTTTTACTTTAAGTTCATTAGATAGCATATGCAAGATAAATCAGACCTTCACCCAGGCGCAATATTGGTGGTAGACGACAATTCGGGCGTACTTACCGCCGCCAAACTTTTTCTGAAACGCCACTTCAGTCAAGTGGAAACCGAACGCAACCCTGAAAACTTACCGACGCTGCTGACCAACATGCGTTACGATGTGATTTTGTTGGACATGAATTTCACCAAAGACCGCAGCAGTGGCAAGGAAGGTTTTTTTTGGTTGGAACGCATCCTGCAAATTGACCCATCGGCAGTGGTCATCCTCATTACTGCGTATGGCGACGTTGAAATGGCGGTGCAAGCCATCAAGGGTGGTGCCACTGATTTTGTACTCAAACCCTGGGAAAACGAAAAGTTGCTGGCCACGCTACTTTCAGCCATGAAGCTCCGGGCTTCGAAAGTGGAAAACGACGAGCTCAAAGCCAAACAAAAGGGTCTTGCCATCGCCCACAATGACTCCATTCCCGAAATTTTGGGGAACAGCAATGCCATGCGCAAGGTTTTTGAAACCATCAACCGCGTTGCTCAAACCGAAGCCAATGTGTTGATTTTGGGCGAAAACGGTACCGGTAAAGAACTCGTGGCCCAAGCCATTCACCAACAATCCCTGCGGGTCAACGAACATTTTGTAAAAGTGGACCTGGGTGCCATCACCGAAACCCTGTTTGAAAGTGAACTTTTTGGCCACGTCAAAGGCGCTTTTACCGATGCGCGCGATGATCGTCCGGGGCGTTTTGAAGCCGCCAACCGGGGCACCATTTTTTTGGATGAAATTGGCAACCTGACTGCCGGATTACAAGCCAAATTGCTCTCCGCTTTGCAAAACCGTATGGTCACCCGGGTGGGTTCCAATCAGGCGCGCCCCATCGATGTGCGGGTCATTTCGGCGACCAATATGCCACTTTACGAAATGGTGAAAGACCGAAGTTTTCGGCAGGATTTGTTGTACCGCATCAATACCATCGAAATCCATTTGCCTTCCTTGCGCGAACGTGCAGAAGACATTTTACTGCTGGGGGAGCACTTTTTGCAGGTGTACAACCGCAAGTACAATCGCAACATTTCCAACATCAGTTCATCCCTCAAAAAAGCCATGCTCGCCTACCCCTGGCCGGGCAATGTGCGGGAATTACAACATGCCATGGAACGCGCGGTGATCATGGCCCGGGATTCGGGTACGCTGCAACCCGACGATTTTATGCTGGGTTCGAATGCCTCTATCGACGTTGATGCGCTCGCTGCTGCCAGCATGAACCTGGAAGACATGGAGCGCGAAACCATTCTCAAAGCCATTAAAAAACACCAGGGCAACATCAGTGAAGCTTCCAAGGAATTGGGATTGACCAGGGCTTCGTTGTATCGCCGTTTGGAAAAATATGGAATATAGTTGAGAAGTTGAGGCTACCGCGAGCGATTTTGACAATGGCCTTGCCTAAGCTTCTGCGGTAGCCTCAACTCCTCAACTCCTCAACCCAACTCAACCCACAATGTACCTTCGCACTTTTGCTACCGGTTTGGTTTTGCGCATTCTGCTGATCGTGGTGTTGATCGGAGCAATTGCCTGGGCTTTGCCGCAGTCCAACCAAATGGCGCTGACCGCCCTGCTGATCATCATGCTGCTCTGGCGCGTCGTCAATTTGTTCAATTACGTCAACATCACCAACCGGAAATTGGTGCGTTTTCTGGAATCGGTGCGTTACGATGATTTTTCAGTGCGTTTTGCTGCCAATCAGGACGATTCTACTTTTCGGGAATTGAGCAGGCAATTCAACGATGTATTGGATGCTTTTCGGCAGGTTCGGGCAGACAAAGAAGCCAGTAGCCAGTATTTGCAAACCATCGTTCAACATGTCAACACGGGTTTATTGGCCTTTGATGAATCGGGCAGGATTGAGTTGATCAACAATGCGGCTCTGCGGCTTTTGGGCTTGTATCGGCTCAAAACCTTGAAGGATTTGCAAGAAGACAATCCAGAATTGCAAAATTTGTTGCAAAACCTCATTTCAGGCGAAAGTGTATTGTTTCAAGCCTCCGCAGACCGGCAATTGTCGATCAGTAGTACCGCCATTCGGATGCGGGGCAAACTGATCAAACTGGTAGCCATCCAAAACATCCAATCCGAACTGGAAAGCAAAGAGCTGGAAGCCTGGCAAAACCTGACCCGCGTATTGCGCCACGAAATCATGAATTCGGTTACACCTATCGCCTCGCTAGTGTCGACCATGCGCGACATTGTCCAGCAGGAAATGGAAGAACCCGATCACGGCCATACTGAAACCTGGCAAGACCTGAATGAAGCCCTGGAAGTGGTAGAAAACCGTACCAATGGTTTGATGAACTTCGTCAATGCTTACCGCACTTTCACCAGCATTCCCAAGCCCAATATGGATCCGGTGCTGGTACTGCCACTGGTGCAACGCATCACTTCTCTTTTTGCCCCCACTCTACGTGACAAAGGCATCCGTTTGACTTACGACATCCAACCAGATGGACTTGAAATCAGCATGGATCAGGATCAAATTGAAATGGTGCTCATCAATTTGATCAAAAACGCAGTGGAAATCCTGGAAGGACAGACCAATGCCCGCATTGACATCCGCAGCTCACTCGATCAAACGACGCAACGCGCCACCCTGGAGGTCAGCGACAATGGCCCCGGCATTGAACCGGATAAACTGGAACAGATTTTTATTCCTTTTTACACCACCAAAGAAGATGGGACGGGCGTAGGCCTGAGCCTTTCCCGGCAAATTTTGCAGTTGCACGGTGGGGTGCTGGGTGTGGACTCGCAGTTGGGGAATGGGGCGAAGTTTAGTTTGGTGTTTAAGGTGTGAGCGTTGCTTGAAGCTCCCCGAAAGTTTGAAACTTTCGGGGAGCGAGCCTTAGGTTTATCGTTTCATTCAGAATGAGTTGATTTTTTACATCCTTAAAATCACTCACCCTCCTCCATCTTAAACTTCGCCAAAACCGGCCGCACCAACTTAGGCCGCTGCAATTCGTGCACATAAATCGCCTGACCTAACTTACCCAAAAACGGCAGACCAATCTCATCGTACTCGTATTTGCCGTCATTAAAAATCTCATCGTTGTTGACCCGGATGGTGGCGGCAACCATGAACTCAACGCCATTCTCAAAATCTACGACATAGGCGACATCACTAAGGAAGCCATAGGCCAAGCCTACCTTATTGAAAATGCGGATGTTGTTGGGGATGGTCATCGGAGGTTTTTTATCCCCAAACAGGAGGAACTTCACATAATTGTCTTCTTCTGCGTGTTCGGGATAAGCTGGATGGGTGCTTTCACGAGGATAAGTCGACATACATTTGTACAAAAATTTGTAATCCTCTTCGCTCAGGTCAAAGCGCTGTTCGGGGCGTACCGCCTCGGGGAACAATACCGCTTTGAGCATGTCGTGCATTTCCTCCAAACCAACGTAGTTTCGATTCAAAAAATCATAAGGCTGGTTGATCAGGGTAGAATCGCCTTCAATGTAGCCTTTACCTTGCAATTGTTTGCGCAAATTGAGCTTAGGGTAAGCCATACTCATCACCTGCCCTTGCTGGAAAATCGGATTTTTGAGGCTGTCAAAAAAAGTAATTGGATTCGTATACCGGTTGCTTTCCACATCAAAACCCGGTACCGACAAGCGATGGGTGATGCGGCTGCGCTTGTAACCCTTGTTCCAAAGCTGTTTGTTCAGGTATTCCTGGCCCAGAAATTCGTACAAACGATTGTAGGCATCGTTGTCACTCACCAAAAAAATCTTTTTGATGTAATTCGCAATCGATGGCTGGCCATTCTCCGCGCTGGTATCTTCCGTAACCGAAGTTTGGGGCGAACGTCCGGCACCCGTATGCATGGGGCTGAATTTGGACAAACCTTCCACCTTGATTTGATTGAGTTTTTCCAGCGCTAAAAATGCGACGGGCATTTTCACCATACTGGCTGGATAGTAGTACAAATTGGTGTCCAAGTTGTACGTAAAGGATCGAAAGGAAGGGAAATTATTGGCGTCGCGATCAATCTGGGTGTAGATGATCTGCACCTGGTAGCGGTCTACCTTACTGAGGATGGAATCCATCCCGGAGCCTTGTTTTTCCAAAATCAAACGCAGGGTGTTCTTTTGCGCGTTTAAGTTGGGCAGACAAGCCAAACAGAAAGAAAAAACAATGAGGATCGATCTACTCATGATCGTGGTTTTTGAGATTGAAGGTTAAACTGTAAAATTTTAATCAAGGCTTCAATGTCGCCATCAGTATGTAGACTGCTCAACACGATGCGAGTAACCAAGTCATCCTGCGGCGTGGGGTATGGAAAACTGGAAATCAGGATTTTCCGCTCTCCTAAGAACGCTGCTAGTCCAGAATTTGCGGTATAAAATACGGGATATTCTGAAAAAAAATGAAAATCTGAACCCGTCGATAAATATTGTACGAATTGACGGACGTTTAGTTGCAGTTTCTGCCGCGCTTTTTCATAAACCGCCTGCCCTTGCAATAGTGCCCACAAAAACGCAGGCGAAGGGGGTGAGGCCCCACCAAAATAAGGATTGCGGAGCAAACGATCCAACCAGGATTTTGGCCCCAGGATTACCCCGGCCGGAATGCCGAGGGCTTTACCCAAGGAACTGACGACCAATAATTCAGCGCCAGCGGGCAAAATAATCTGTGGGTAAACACCCCTCCCATTTTCACCCAATACCCCAAAGCCGTGTGAATCATCAATCACCACAATCAATTCCCGTTGGGGTTTTAAATCCGGCAACCAATTGAAATTAAACTGCCGTACGTACAATGGATCAACTGAATTGGCGGCCAAAATTAAGGGCGGGCCAGGCTGACTCACCAGTTCTTGTACTTTTTGCACCCAATCTTCCCAGCTTTTTATCGTTGGTCCAAACCCTGCCCAAATGGCCGGATGTGCGCCCGGTGCCGGAAATACTTCGCCATGAGCCCCCAATACTTTCATCAACAACTGCCCCGCCAGGGTGCCAGACGACAGCAGTAAGGCTTGTTCTGCCCCGGCATATTGAGCCAGAAATCCCTCGGCTTCGCCAAAAATGTTGATTTGGATATTGGACAAGCGGGAGCCTCCAAAATGCAAGCCAAATTTTTGGATGCCGTCTTGCACCAGGGCTTGTAAATCCTCATTCCAGGCTGCACCCAGGTAGCCTGTACCACTGAAATAAAGCCAGGATTCCCCGTCGATTTGGGTGCTTCGACTGGGGAGTTGATTGATTTGATACATGTTGTAAAAATCTATCTACTTGCTGGCTATTCAAAAGTAATTTTCACCCCCGCATTCACTACAAAACCATCCATCGGTGCATAAATTTCCTTAAACAAAGGGTTGTTGGGAAAACCGGAATAAATGGCCCCATAGCGGGTTTGCCGGGCGTCCAAAAAGTTTTCAAAGTTGAGAAAAAACGTGTACTTATCCCAGCTTTTTTCGCCCATAAATCCACAAATCCAATAGGCCCGGCTGCGTGTATCCTCACCACTCAGGCGTTGGGGACTAAAATAATAGGCTTCCAGACCAAAACGCCACTGGTCTTCCAATTCATATATCAGCACTGTATTGATGCGGTGTTTGGGCGTCAGGGGCAATTGGACTGAAGTGCCGCCATCTTTGCGTTTCGCGTCGGTCAAGGTATAGCCTACAAATAATTTCCAGGGCTCCTGGTAACTGAATTTAAAATTTGTTTCAATGCCTCTGGTCGTGTAATTGCCGTCCAGGTTGATGAAGTGATAGGGCGATCCCTGGGTTTGGGCTTCCAATATCAACGGACGATTCAATTGGGTATAAAAAAACAACTGGTTCCAACTGTACGTGATTTCCTCGTCCAAAAAAGGCAATTCAAAACTGCCCTGATAATTGAAATCGAAATTGACCCCAAAAGAGCGTTCCAGCCGGAGGGCATCTGCATCTGGCAAAGCAATCCCTCGGTAGGCCAGGGCTTCACTTTCTTCAGTAAATAAAGTAGGAGCTTTGTAGCCTAAGCCGATATTGATCCTCGCCGAAAAATCCTTGGTCATTTTGTACAAAACGGCCAGGCGTGGCAATACCACCGCTCCATATTGCTGAATCAAATCCGTGCGCAAGCCCGCTTCCAGGGTGTACTGCTCAGTGGGACTCCAGGTGTATTGGGCAAAGGTGCCAAAATTGCGCAGGTCGTAGTTGCGCGGCGGGAGGGGATTGCGGCGGGTTTGTAGCGTACCCTCTTCAAAATGTTCAGTTTGGTAGTTGATCCCGGTGATCAGTTCCCGGTTGTTGTCAGGTCGTAGGCGGGCGTGCAATTCCGAAAAAGAGTTCAACTGGGCACCATCAAAACGATATTGCGATTGAGTCAAATCCCGATTAAAGCGCCCGATGCTGTTGCGCAAACTAAATTGTAGGCGTTTGTTGAATTTGTGGTCTATTTGCAACTGGGTCGCAAACCGATTGCTTTTGTTGCGTTCAAAATAGCCCCATTGCGCCAACCCACGGATGTATTTCATGTCGCCACCCAGGCGGTTTTCAGTGCTGTAATTGAATCCAGCCTGAATGGTGGTGTTTTCCTGAAAATAAAACCAAAAGCGGGGATTGATGCTCAAACGATTGAAACGGGGAATAGCGGAAAAACCAATATCGGCAGGATCGTAGGAGGAGCCCGAGTTGCGCGAAGCCAGAAGGGTGAAGCCTACGTCATCGTCGAGTTTCCGGCTGGTGAAAGCACTAAGGTCGAGCCCACCTGCTGAACTCACATTGGCCAAAAGGCGGGTGAGGGGTTTTTCTTCGGGTTGGCGGGTGATGAAATTGACCAAACCCGCAATCGCCCCGCCACCGTAAAGCGTCGAGGCTGAGCCTTTGATGACTTCCACCTGTTTGAGATCCAAGGGCAGAATTTGCAGCAGACCCAAGCCACTGGACAAACCTGAGTACATCGGTAGCCCATCGCGCAGCAACTGGGTATAGCGCCCGTCTAAACCTTGAATCCGGATGGAGGCATTGGCCGAAGTTGCCGAAGTTTGTTGGGTTTGAATGCCTGTACTTTCATTGAGCAACATGCGGACGTCGCCGGGTTTCATGTTGATTTTTTCTTCCAGTTCTTCCAGGGTGATGACCTCTACCCTACTCGGAATCCGCGCAATGGCTCTACTGCTGCGGGTACTGCGAATGACTACTTCTTCCAGATCTTCCTCTACTTCAAACAGAGAAAAGACGATTTGGACGTTTTTGGCCAAGGGAAAAGTAGCACTGCGTTGCTGCGTACGGTAGCCCAGATGGCGGCATTGCAGAATCTGGTCTCCAGCTGGAACATCCTTCAAAATGAGCAAGCCCGCCGAATCAGTCTGCCCCCCAATGTTGAACCCTTCCACCAAAATGGCCGCACCCGACAAGGGCTCCTGCGTGAGTGCATCGCGAACTTTGATGCTGACGGTTTTTTGGGCAAAAAGGGAAATAGCGGAGAGGATCAGTAAGGCGCAAAGCAGTTTTCTCATTCAAAGGCTGTTTCGATGGGAAATAATGGACAAAATTAGCTAAAATGAGCAGACCGTATCTAAACTCGGAAATAAAAACACCCTACTTGCGTTCAAAACTTAGACCGACCTAAACTTTGACCCAATGCACAAAATTTTTACACTCCTTGGATTGTGCCTATGTAGCTGGTTTTTGAATGCACAGGCGCCAAGCCACGTAACGGGCGAAATCCTTTTGCAACTCCAGCCCAATAGCGATGCTACCCTGTGGGCGCAAAATAAACTGGAGAAAAAAACGCAAGCAGGCTATACTTGCATCCAGGCATTTGTACCTGTAGCAGCAGCACTCAACATTTGGAAAATACAATTCGATCCGAATTGTATTGCGGAAAACCAATTGCTGAACCTGCTGCGTCAAGACCCTACTGTTGCCCTCGCTCAATTCAACCACTACGTAGAATTGCGTGGCACTACCCCCAACGACCCTCTCTTTCCCCAACAGTGGCAGTGGTACAATCAGGGGCAAAATGGGGGCAACCGCGGTTTGGACATTGGGTTGCAGCAAGCCTGGGACACGACTACTGGCGGGGTAACTGCTCACGGAGATAGTATCGTTGTGGCAATCATTGACACTGGGACTGATACCGACCATGAGGACTTACGCCCAAACCTATGGCGAAATACTCAGGAGATTCCAAATAATCGGATCGATGATGATGGGAATGGATATATAGACGATTATCGAGGTTGGAATGTTTGGCGTTTTAACGATGATGTTAGCGATGATTTGAATGGTAGTGGACATGGTACAGGCATTGCCGGAATCATTGGTGCTAAGGGAGACAATAAAATTGGAATTAGCGGGGTAAATTGGAATGTAAAATTAATGACCATTGGATGGGGACTTGGTAGCACCAGCGAAGAAATCGTGCTTCGAGGTTTCAATTACATTTATACCCAACGCAAGTTGTACAACGAAACAGGAGGTAAAAAAGGAGCTTATGTTGTAGCCATCAATGCCTCCTGGGGTATTCCAAGATTGCGTTCAGCAGACTATCCCATTTGGTGTCCTTTTCTTGATAACCTGGGGAGTCAAGGTATTTTAACCATCAATGCAGCGGGGAAAGAATTGGAAAATACCGAAGAATTGGGGGACATGCCTGCGGGTTGTCCTAGCGATTATTTGATGGTCGTAACCAATATCGATGGTCGGGGAAAACTTCGGCAAGGGTATGGCCCCAATACTGTAGATTTAGCCGCTCCGGCACAAGATATCTTAAGTACTCGACTACGTGAAGGTTTTCGGGAATTCTCGGGCACCTCGTTCGCAGCCCCCCAAGTAGCTGGAGCAATTGCCCTTTTGTATTCCTCACCCTGCGTCCAATTAGCAGATCTAGCCCAGCAATCTCCAGCCGAAGCCGCCCTGCTGGCCCGGCGACTGATCTTGGATGGAGTAGAACCAATCGCTGATTTACAAGGAAAAGTAGTCACCGGAGGATATCTGCGGGCCGATAAAAGTTTACGTTTGCTTTCGGCTTATTGTTATGCGGAAGCGCAGAACAGCCCACAGCTTTTAGCCCATCCCAATCCTTTTCATGAACAATTGCTGGTACCCATTCGGACTACTCAAGCTATTGAAAATGCGACGCTGGAAGTATTCAACCTGCAAGGGCAGCGCATGTACGGTCAGCAAGTTAATATTCCAGCGGATTTTCCCGGTTTGGTGGAAATTGATGCGCATAGTTGGCCCCAAGGGATGTACATCTTGCATTTGCGCTGGGGAGGAAAGGAAATGGTGGTTCAAAAGGTGGTGAAGATGTAAAAATCACCAAGCGACATAATTAGCACAAAGGACGCAAAGCGTCGTCAACGTCTAACTTTGTGTCCTTTGTGCCCCTCTTTGTGTCCTTTGTGCTAAAAAGTGTCGCTTTGGGACACCTCACTCAGCTCCCTACTTCTGCAATTCCTCCACAACCTTGCGCACCTTAGCGGTATATGCACTCAGGTACGCAGGAATCCGGCTATCATCCGTGTCGATTCGCCAAACTCTTGGAGCACTTTTGCCAATCTGGATTTCCAAATAGAAGCCACCTTGATCTGCACAATCCGGGCAACCCAGGATTTCACCTTCTTCTTTATACAATTCCTCGGGAAAATCCTTAAATAATTTGGTTGCCAGCTCAATGTCTGCTTTAGACAGTGATTTGTCTTCAAACTCCATGCCTGGCTCTGGATAACCCCGATCCACCTTGTCCGCAAACAAGCCACTGGTTTTTAGTTTAAAAGTGTGGGTACAATTGCCCAGGCAGCGCCCGTAAAAAGTGCCAAATACGAAGTGGTCCACATCACCCAATCCCTCCAGCGCTGGGGCTGGGGTAGACAAATCATCATCATTCTGTTGGGAACAAGAAAAAGCAGCCAATAAAAGGCAAAGGATGCTCAACAAGCTCAATTTTTTCATGTCGGATTTTTTTCTTGTTAGACGGGTATAAGTGGATCAAAGGGTTGGTAAAAATTAAAACTTTAATCGCAAAGCCCCAATCGACAAGCCCGCAGCGGTACCAATGAGCAGTAAATCTTTACCCGTTTGCAATTTATTTTGCGCATACAACTCATACAATCCCAATGGAATGGATGCGGAAACGCAGTTTCCATAAGCACCCAGCGTATTCACTACCTGACCTTCGCTCAAGCCATAACGCTGCATAAAATATTCGTTGCCAAATTTGCTAGCTTGGTGGGGTACGATGTAATCATAGTGCTGGATGGACTGAGCCATCTGCTGCTCCAATTTGACCAAAAAATCATCCAAATAACGCAGGGTCATCGTAATCAACTGGCGGCCATTCATTTGGAAAAAGAAGGAATCAGGATCAGTATCCGGTTCCGATCCCCGCCGCTTGCTGCCGCCGGTTGGAACGATGGCCAATTGGGCACCAGCCGATTGATTGATGAAATAAGCTGGTGCTGGCAAGTAACCCATTTCCTCATTGGCCTCCAGAATGACCGCAACCGCCGCATCACCAAACAAGGTATAAGTTTTGGCATCGGCAGGATTGAGTGCCCGGGAAGGTAATTCAGCACATACAATCGCTACTCGTTTTACACCCCGATGTTGGAGATAAAGATGGGCAATGTCCAAGGCATGCAAAAAGCTCAAACAGGTAGCATCCACATCAAAACAAGGAAAATCAGCGCCATTTTGATCCAGCGCTTGTTTGATCAAACAGGCATTGTGCGGGATCGGGTGATCAAAGGAAGCGCCTGCATAAAGCAATAAATCCAACTCCGCACAGGTCATTTCAGCCTCATCTAGTGCCTGTTGGAGTGCTGCTGCCGCAATTGAGGTAATGTTGTCCGCAGGATTGGCCCAATGACGGGACAGCACTCCGGTATTTTTTTCGGCCCAGCCTTGAGCTAGTCCGATTCGTATTTCCAAATCTTGAGATAAAATGGTTGAACCAGGGAGAATGCGAGAGCAGGCTTTTAGGTGTATTTTCATTTGCGGTTTATTTTTTGCCTATCCATTTTTGCCACAAAGGCACGAAGTAGTGGGGCAAAAATAAGTGTTCATTTTTTTAGGGCCAAAGGATTAGATAAGACACTCGAAATGAACCGTTTACTCATCTAATCCTTTGGCAAAATGAACACTTATTTTTTTATCGCCCCAAGACACTAGGCAACGGCATTCTTAGTGTCTTCGTGCTTGTGGAGCAGGACAATATTCCGCAATATTTTTAAAAGTTTCCCTACTACCGCAGGGTTACCCTTAAAGTTCGCAGTAAATCAAGTCTTCCGTCAGATTGCTACAAGGGTAACGCCAGGTAATGTTTTCACCTTCGATCAAATCATCGGCATGTTCCGGGCCCCAGGTGCCAGCGGGATAACCATATATTTTGATGTCGGGATTGGAGTCCCAGGCTTTTAAAATCGGGTCAACAAATTCCCAGGCAGCTTCCACTGCGTCACCCCGCGCATAAAGGGTGGCATCACCCTGGATACAGTCGAGCAACAAACGCTCATACGCCTCTGGAATATAGGCATCGGTGAGGTCGCTGTAATGGAAGTCCATGTTGACATCCGTCGCCTGTAAACCAGCCCCGGGGATTTTCATGGCAAACTTGAGCAGGATCCCTTCGTTGGGTTGGATGCGAATGACCAGAATGTTTTCGGTATTGGGCAAACCATTGCCTTTGTTGAACAAGTGATGGGGCGTAGGTTTGAAGTGGATCACGATTTCAGTTACCCGGGTAGGCAGGCGTTTGCCCGTACGGATGTAAAAAGGCACCCCCGACCAGCGCCAATTGTCGATGAAAAACTTCATGGCAAAGTAGGTCTCGGTGCGGGAATCGGTAGCCACCCCTTCTTCATCGCGGTAACCTGGTACCTGTTCATTGTTGATGTGGGAACCAGTATACTGCCCCCGGATGACGTGTTTCAGAATGTCTTTTTCCGACAAAGGCCGCAGTGATTGGAACAATTTCATCCGTTCATTGCGGATGCTGGCTTCTGAAGCTTGTACAGGAGGCTCCATCGCCACGAGGGCGACCAGTTGCAAGAGGTGGTTTTGCACCATATCGCGCATGGCCCCGGAACCATCGTAATATCCGCCACGTTTTTCTACCCCTACGGTTTCAGCGGCGGTTACTTCGATGTGGTGGATGTAGTTGCGGTTCCAGATGGGTTCAAAAATGCTGTTGCCGAATCGGGTGATCAGCAAATTTTGCACCGTTTCTTTGCCCAAATAATGGTCAATGCGGTACAGTTGAGATTCCTTGAAATAGTGCAGCAATTTTTGATTGAGATCAAGCGCCGTTTCCAGATTGTACCCAAAAGGTTTTTCGATAATCAACCTTTTCCAACCATCCTCTTCGTTGTTCAAACCGACTTCTGCCAAACTGCGTGGAATGACTTCGTATAAACTAGGTGGAGTAGACAGATAAAAAATATAGTTGTCATCGGTACTGCACTCAGCATTGATCTGCTGCAAACGTTCCTTGAAGGCAGGATAATCTTCGGGCTTGTTGGTTTGCATCGCGTGGTAAAATATGCGCTTGGCAAACTTAGCCCGGTCGCCATTACCCCCTACATCTTTGAGGTGTTGGTTTTGAAAAACCACCTTTTCGCGGTAGGCTTCGTCAGAAAAAGCTGAGCGACTTACCCCTACCACTGCAAAGTTTTCGGGTAAAAAACCACGACAATGTAAGTTGAATACGGCGGGAATGAGTTTTCTTTCGGTCAAATCGCCAGAGGCACCGAAAATCACCAGAATATGATTATCCGTTTTTTTCATGTCAATTCGCTTGGGTGAAACACGGGTTAAAACTGCGTCAAAGATATAGTGTAAGCAGCAAATATTTTGAGCCAACATCTTTAGCCTTGAGATTGTTTCTTCTAATCTAGGGACAAAGTAGTATCTTGCCCGCCTAAAATCATTCCATATTTTATGTCACAGCAATTCGACTTCGGCATGGTTGGCCTGGGAGTAATGGGCCGCAACTTCATCCTCAACGTAACCGATCATGGGTTTTCGGCCATCGGCCTCGATACCGATTTGGCCAAAGCCAATGCCCTTGAAGAAGAAGGTGCTGGAAAACCCGTAAAAGGGACAACGGCCAAAGAGGAATTCATCGCCGCCTTAAAAAAGCCCCGCAAAATCATGTTGCTGGTTCCTGCCGGTGGCCCAGTTGATGCGGTCATCGATAGCTTTTTACCTTTTTTGGATAAGGGTGATCTGATCATTGATGGAGGCAACTCTTTTTTCGCCGACACCAACCGTCGGGAAACTTACTTGAGCGCCAAAGGCATCCATTTTATGGGCATCGGCGTATCGGGAGGTT
The DNA here is from genome assembly GCA_027488855.1 of Saprospiraceae bacterium. Classification (GTDB taxonomy): domain Bacteria; phylum Bacteroidota; class Bacteroidia; order Chitinophagales; family Saprospiraceae; genus Haliscomenobacter. Next base: position 28,707 of record JAIYAV010000390.1, on the reverse strand, counting down.
CTCATGGAGCCCGTTTTGGCCCCAGCATCATGCCTGGTGGCGACGCGGAGGCTTACGAAATGATCAAACCGATTTTAGAAGCCGTTTCTGCCAAAGTGAATGGCGATCCTTGTGTGGCTTACCTAGGCGCTGGTTCTTCGGGTAATTACGTCAAAATGGTGCACAATGGCATCGAATATGGCCTGATGCAACTCATTTCCGAGGCTTACGACGTATTGAAACGTGGCGTAGGTTTGAGCAATGATGTCTTACACGAACTTTTTTCAGGCTGGAATGCCGGGCGTTTGCAATCTTTTTTGATCGAAATTACTGCACATATTTTTTCAGTTGAAGATACTTTGACCGATCAAAAATTGGTCGACATGATCCTTGACCAAGCCAAACAAAAAGGCACGGGTAAATGGACTTCTCAAAACGCCATGGATCTGGGCATCCCAGTACCAACCATCGATATGGCCGTAACCCTCCGCGAACTCTCAGCCCTGAAACAGGAAAGGGTAGCTGCGGAAAAAATTTATGGCCCTGCCGAGGCAATCAACGAAGATGCGGTTGCGCTGGCCGCTGCTGTTGAACAAGCTTTGTACTTCAGCTTCATTGCCACCTATGCGCAAGGCATGGCACAGTTGACTGATGCTTCCAATGAATACAAATATGGCTTAAATCTGGAGACCGTAGCCCGCATCTGGCGGGGTGGTTGCATCATTCGGGCTGCTATGTTGGAGCACTTCCGCCAGGCTTACCAGAACAATCCAGCGCTGCCCAATTTGTTGCTTGACCCTGCACTCGCAAGTACCTTGCAGGTAGCCCAGGAAGGCATCCGCAAAGTAGTGGCCGCCGCCGTCAGCAGTGGTATACCAGTACCGGCCATGTCTGCTAGCTTGGCTTATTTTGATGCTTATCGCAGTGCCCGTTTGCCCCTGAATTTGGTGCAAGCGCAACGCGATTTTTTTGGTTCACACACCTACGAACGCACCGACCGGACGGGCATTTTCCACACCGATTGGGCTGAATAAAACTTATTGCCATGATCGAAATTGCATCTAATCAAGACATTCCAGCCTTGGTAGCGTTGATCAACAGCGCCTATCGAGGTGAAGGTTCTAAACAAGGTTGGACGACCGAGGCAGACCTAATCCAAGGGCTGCGCACTGATGAAGACAACCTCGCGGAGGTCATTAACGATCCCGCTACCACTTTTTTGAAATACACCAACGAAGAAGGTCAAATAATCGGCTGCATCCGCTTGCAACAGCAACAGGATCGCCTTTACCTGGGTATGTTGACGGTATCGCCAGCTTTACAGGCACAAGGATTGGGAAAAAAGATGTTGAAAGCCGCCGATGAGTTGGCTTTGGCCAAAAATTGTCGCGCCATTTTTATGACGGTATTTTCGATAAGGACTGAATTACTTGCCTGGTACGAGCGGCACGGTTATCAAAAAACGGGCAAGGTCATCCCATTTGAGCACAATGAAAAATTTGAAATTGTGGCGCAGAAATTGGAGTTTTTGGAGTTGGAGAAATTGATTGGGTAAGGTTTAGGGCTTGTTTAAGTTTTTGGGGCTCAGGCAAAAGCAAGTAGTTTGCAGCCCGAACAAAAACTTAAACAAGCTCGCAGGCCTATTCTTCTTCACTACTCAAATGGGGAATATTGCCTGCTGCAATTTCGGCTGCTACTTCCTTTACTTTTTCGAGGGTAACGCTCAACAATTCGGATGTTTGCTCCTCGGAAAAATCCTTTATGAGAAGCTGTGCAATAGCAAATTTCAGACCTTTTTCTTCGCCAAGTGCTTCGCCAATTTCAATGCCTTCGGCTTTACCAACTTCAATGCCTTCGGCTTTACCAACTTCGATGCCTTCGGCTTTGCCAATCTTCAATAACTCGGTTCTGATTGCTTCCTGGATGCCCATTGGTTTATTCGTTTGAATCAATGAATCAATTTCCTCTTCAAATTTACTGGAAAATTCTGAATTTGTAAAGTTCACATAGTACCGAATAAAATCAAGTAGTGCTGAAATCTTGGACTTGGGGTAACCCTTGGCATATAAATTTTTCACCAACTCCCTTTTCAAATCGAGCAGTTTAGTGTCTTTAGGCTTTCGCTTCAAACCCATCAACGCCGTTGCCATAACGATGGCAAAAGGGTTGTCAATTTGTTTAAGTTCCGCCAGAGTGTGGTCAGCTAGGACGTAAACAGGAAACTCATAATGCTGAATCGTCCCCAGAAATTCTCGATGATACGATCGAAAATGAGTGGCCTTGTTAGGATGGGTGTAGATTGCCAAAGCAGTTAGAGGCAATTTATACCGGTCATCAATCCGATAGCCATATTCATACATGCGCCGATCAAAAAATTCATCATCGTATCCTTGCACTTCAATGTGAATCAAAAAATAGACTATCGAACCATCTTTCAATTTGGCTTTGATCAATTTATCCGCATGCCTGCGGTCCGTTTCACTTTCAGGGAAAATTTGTTGTAACTCTTTGTCTAAAAATTCAAAACCACTTTCAAAATCAATCAAATGTGCATACTCAGCGAAAAAGAATAAGATGAAGTCATCAATTAACTCTTCAATGATTGCCTTCCACAGTGTGTCTTTTCGTATCATTTGCTTTAGGTTTTAGCCTAAAACAAAAATAATGTTTATTTATTTTAATAACAAAACTTTTTAATAAGAAAAGAGCCGTTGTTTTTTGCAACGGCTCTTTTCTTATCAGAATTTCACAACTCTCTCCACTCGTTGCCTACCATTCGCCTCCAAACGTACAAAGTACATCCCTGCAGGCAATTGTGCCATTTTTATGGATACATCTGCTTGCAGCACCCCGTTCAATTGAACTTGCTGCAAGATTTGTCCAATCGGACTAATCAGCTGTACTTTCAAATCACTCCTTTCACGAAGTTGTACCCGCAAAAGTGTTTGATCGTAAGTAGGATTCGGTGCCAGGCTCAGCTTTTCTATTGGCAATTCCTGATCGCGGGCAGAAACCGTAAAGTTCACCGTTAGATCCAGCGTAGAGCTACAGCCAAAACGATCCGTCACTGTGACGCTGTAGAGCCCTGGAGGGACCTGGGTAATCTGAGAGGCCGTTGCACCCGTAGCCCATTTGTATTTGTAAGGTGCCCCATTGCCATCACCTCGCACGGCAATGGAACCATTCCGCATAGTTGCCCCAGTCGCATTGCGGATGGTGGAACTCAGATTCAGCTTGGCAGCACAACGCAGCATGTTGATGTTGTCCAGGTCAATCCAGTAGTCACCAGCACCTCGGGTTGCCACAATCCGAATTTGAATGAAGCGGGTTGCATACGCACCCAGCTTCACGGTCACTCGCCGCAGTTGCGTTGAAGCAACATGGTTGGCAATAGTGATCGATTGCAACGGCACAAACGTGCGCCCACAATCTGTAGATACCGATATATCCAGGCGATCGTTGGCCGTCAATGTGGTTGCAGTGATGTTGTTCCCTACAATATTTACGTAGCGGTATTCAAAAGTAAGGCTGTCATTGGCAACGATCGGGCCAAAGGTTGGCGTCGTAACCCGCAAACTGGCATCCCCACTAAACAGGTTATCCGACAAGGTGAAGCTACTGTTGCCCCGATCCTTCACCACCACTGCATCTGCATCGATGGTCCAATCCCGCGGGATCCCACCTCTCTCGAAGTCTTCTCCAAAAGGTACCGGATAAGCGGAATTGAAGGTAAAATATGCGGTATCGTTGGCAGCTAGTACGTCACCTACAATCCAGGCTTTGATGTTGTAAGTACCCGGTGTAGCCGAGTTGAATGTGCCCCGGAAAGTATAAGCATTTTTGGCATTGGGCAAAAGGGTGAAACCGCCCACATTTTCGGTCACTATTGCACCATTGTTGATGCGATAGGCTACACTGAAATTAGTCGCGTTGTTGCGGCTCAGGTTGCCAATTGAAAAGGCCAGTTGATCCGCAGCGTTGCCACAAGGATCCGCGCTGGTGTTGCGCACACTCAAGGCCAGCAAGTCCCGCGTGGGTACATGCACTTGGATGTTGTCAATCAGCGCACCTTCCAGGTTATTGGCAAAATCAGACAAGAACGCAAAGCGGATGCGTACATCGGGGGCCGTAGCGGTACCCGGCAGCGGATGTGAAGCGGTAAACCAGCCCCTCACGCCACCATTGTTGCTCCAGATTTGGCGGGTAACGTTGTTGTACCAGTTGATGCCGCTGGTGTTGTCCCCAAGTTTGGCCCAGGATTGGCCACCGTCGGTACTGAGTTCCACCCAAAGTCCGTCGCAGCAGCCTTCCATATCCAGTTGGAGTGCAAAGGTCAAAACCGGATCGGCGGTCAAGCCAGAAAAATTAAAACAGGGAGAAGACAAATAAGAGACTTCACTGCTGTTGTAACTTCCATTCAGCTTGGTTGCCCAAACCTGTGAGCCGCTGAAAGCCTGGTTGAGCTGGCGTTTGTTGGGCGTACCCAATTGCCAACTGGCATTGACACTGCTTTGGTCTACGGTCCAACCCGTGAAGCGATCCTCCAGCAAATTGGAATAGGGATACGAATTGATGGTTGGCAAACTGGTAAACCGATAGCGCAACGTATCATTTTTGATTACACTATCCCCTTTCATCTCGGTCCAGGCGTCGATCACGTAGTCACCGGGAGGGAAAGAATAAGGATTGTCAAATTCAGCTACATCCGAGCTATCGCGGCCAACTACACCTGTGTATACGCCATCTTTGGGCATATTAATTGGTACTGGTGCGCCATTTACCGCGTATTTAAAGGGCACCAAAGATTGCGGCTCGCCACCGTAATTGCGAATCAATACCCTTACTGTGTCTCCAGATTCCAAACCACAATCGGTGATGGGATCTTCTATACCCGAGATACCCAAATCGACGGCCCAGCGGGTTTTGAAAGCAAATGGCCCGAGCACCAAACTGGTATCGGCGGGGTTGCTACAAATCACACTCAGATAAAGGTCGTAACTGGTATTTTGTTTGAGGCTGCGCAAAATTGTGCGGGTTGCCGTTGTTCTTACCACGGTACCCAAACCTTTGTTTGGTACAAACCCCTTGAGGCCGTATTCCAACAAATAAGTCCCTCCGGTCACGTTCCCCACCCAGCTCAACTGGCTGGTGAAAGCGCGCACGTCTTCGAAAGTTACACTGGGGCCAGGAGGAGGCGAGCAAGTAGGGCAAATGATTTTGCTGCGCAAAACGACACCTGCAACCGGGTTGTTGGTTCCGGTGGTGTACACTACTTTCCCTTCCTGATCCAGCAGTGAATATCCCACCTCTAAATCAAAGGGACCTGGTTTGTAGGTCAGCCGCAAACTGTCGCCATTGTTCAAGGTCAAATAGTGGCGGGCTGCGCTCCCATTGGTAAGGGTATATACCGTAGCTCTGGCGTTGATGCGTACTTCGAGTTGGGCACCGTTCCAGCCGTCGCCAAGTTGGTCTTTTAAATCCAGCGTGTAAATACAGGGATTAGCTTGAGCGTAAACCTGCTGGGCAAGGCAAGCCATGAACGAGAAAAAAAGTAGAGTCTTAATCCACTTCATAATGATTGTTTTGTGTAATTTTTTAAACAAGCTCTCGGCCTTTGAAAGTATCTTTGAGCCTGCTAAAGTTAGTAATTTAATCCATATTGCACTCCCTTTAACACCAGGAGTGAAAACAGACGACAGTAATTTGTCAAAACCCTAAACATTTCAGCGGCTTCGATGTTAGCTAATTGGTAAAACAAAAAGAGCATTCGAGCTCATCCTTTTTTTTGTAATTCACTGAAAAAAAACGCCTTAACAAGTGGCTGTATATTCAATTCGCGACTTGGAAAAACTTTCGGGGATCAAAGCACACACGATCCGCATCTGGGAGCAACGTTATGGAGTCATCGCTCCTAAGCGAACCAAGACGAATATTCGCTACTATCAGGACGATGACCTCAAGTTTTTGCTCAACGTATCGTTGCTCAACAAGAATGGTGTAAAGATTTCCAAGATCGCCAAAATGTCGCGCCAAGCAGTGGCCGAGAAGGTGGCGACCATTGCCGAAATCAACTTTGAAAACAGCACCCAGCTCGATGCGCTTACCCTTTCGATGATTGAAATGGACGAGCAAAAGTTCGACCGCATCGTTTCGATGAACATCCAGCAACTTGGTTTTGAACGAACCATGTTGGAGGTGATTTATCCTTTTTTGGACAAATTGGGCGTACTCTGGTTGACCGGGTCCATCAATCCAGTACAGGAAAACTTCATCAGCTACCTCATCCGCCAAAAAATCATTGTCGCCATTGACCAAGAGCCCATTCCACAGGGCAAACAGGTCAAAAAGTTCATCATTTATTTGCCAGAGGGTGAAAAACAGGAATTGACACTGCTCTTCATGCACTACATCCTGAAGTCACGCCGCAATCACGTGCTCTACCTGGGGCAAGACATTTCAGTAGCCGACCTGCGTGATGCCTGCAAAGTACACAAGCCGGATTTTATCTTCACCATGATCAGCGAAACTTTCGCTAAAGAACCCGTGCAAAAGTACGTAGACAAATTGGCGGAAACATTTCCCGATTGCCAAGTTTTGCTCTCGGGCTACCAGGTGGTGGCGCAAAAAGTGGCTGCTCCGCAGAATGTACGGGTGTTGCGGAGTTTGGATCACACGCTGGAATTTTTGGAAGTGATGAAAGAAGTGAGTGCTAGACGAAGTAGTGCTGCGCTGTAGCTTTATTCTTTTTTGTCCAATTTCTGGAGTATTTCCTTTAATTCACTTATCCCCGCCTCAATCCGATCCAATCTTTCCTTCAATTCCTGCATGGTACTGGGTGCTTCCTGGTAAATGTCGTCGTGGGCAACGTCGTATTCGCGGATGAGGAGGTCGACGATGCGCTGGAAGGTTTTGTCATTGTGGCCATTCAGGGCAAGGCTAATCACGGGTTGGCTGATGTCCAATTTTTTGGCCAAAGTACCTTGGTCCAAAGAAATTTGTTTGAGTAACATTCTAAGCCTTGCTTGTGGGCTCGCCAAGTTGCGATTTTTTTCAGCCATTTAAATTTTTATTTGTTTTTTTTAAATAAAATAAATTATATTTGTGGAACCAATGAAACAATTCCAAAGTTATTAAAATCAGCTGCTGCACTCTTCAATAAGTAAAAAATAAACTTATGAACGACGTAAAAACTAGGCCCCTTAAGCCCTCGCTACCAGCACCACCTAACCCCAAAAAAACTATTTACCTATCGCGAAGGTTGCTTTTGATGGGAATAGTCCTTACTTTTATCTTGGTTGCCGCACTGAAAGTAAGTGATTATTTGGAGTGGGATGACGATGGGAAACCCAAATTGACTAAAAAGCGGCAGAAGAAAAGAGATAAAGCCATTCAAGAACTAAATGATGCAGAACAGTATGCGCTTAAAGTGACGATACCTGGATACTATCCTTGTTTTAGCTGCGATTCAACTCATATTTACCTCAACATCGGGGATGTGTGGAAATATGGGTCAACGATAAAAAAACAAACAGGTAGGTATCCTAATTCTCGTCTCCCTGAAGGAATGCGTTATGTGGTTGAGTTCAAAGGAACTCTTTTTGAATGCAAAAGAATGGAGTTATTAAAAATCTATGATTACCCGCTTTTGCCTGAGAACTTAAAGAGAGCTAAGCCATTGATACGCCCGCCTGGCAACAAGATCGATCAATAACTTTATACCTACAATCAAAAAACATGGGAAAGAAAAAATTTTTGTTTTCATCAATTACCTGGCATGAAATTGATTTCAAAGTTGCTATACCCAACCTAACTTTGATGGAAAATGTATTGAATGAAAACATTGATTTATCAAATTATGGCACGGGAATCCAAGAAATAGCCTACGTGTTCGTCGCACTAAGCCCTACGAACACCCTCCATGGCGAAACCCTCCGCTACTACAAAGCCAAACAAGAAGTCTTCATTCAAAAAAAACTCCCTTACGAGCTCGTTGAAGCCTATGATGACACCCAAGTTTTATCCCTCATGGCCGCCACCTACCTGCAAAGTATGGAACAATTAGCCAAGCGCAATATTCCCGATTTTGATGGGGCACGCTTGGTCGCCGATGTCAAGTGCTTTTTTGAACAGCAAGGATGGTTGGTCGGGATTGAAGAAGCTACAGCATCCGCATGATGCTTATCTTCCCAGCAGCCCCCGTTGATACACCTCTTCAAATTTATTCCGCAACAGCGCAATCAACCCCTCATCCATAAAGGCATATTCATCGGGAATGTACAGGCACACGATCTTTTTCTGCGCATAGTACTCCGGGAATTTTGCTCGAATAAAATTGCGATGGTTCTTCTCCATCACCACAATGGCATCCGCCCAATCCAACAAATACTCGTCCAATACCTGATCCGCCAGCGGATGGGTGCCCGCTGATTGCACTTCAAAACGAACGTCATCCTGATAGATTTTTTCAGCTGTCGCGCTGCGCATTCGGTTGGCTGTGCAGATGAAGAGGATTTTGCGCTGTTCAGTCATTCATGTCCACTTTTTCTTTTTCATCGTTCAAAAAATACAATATCAACCTTCTCTTAGCCTTATCCTTCATCAATTGTTTGAGCCTTTCATAATGGGCCTTAATGAAAAAAAGTTCATTTCCAGCACCCAAATTATAGGCCAAAATTTGATTCTGGCTTAGCTTGGAGTGCTCGTAATCCCCCTTAAGCATCTTGGCTTTTACGTCCCAGTGATATTGTACATTGGTGGAATCATTGAGGATGTAATCGTCATTTTCGCCAGATAGGTAATACACCATCTTCAATGTTAGAGGCTTCGTGTCGACGACAGTAGATTCCAACCATTTTGCGGGGTAAGCTGGAATCGTCCTTAAGTTCCCATTTTGTAGTTCACTCAAAAGAGGTGATAATTTATCCCCTTCGTATCGATAGAAATAGTAATCCCACCACCAGATGCCAGTGCCACTGACAAAATTCTCTTTATAATAGATCACTGTTTTTCCTGCTTCGTCCTGATAATGTTCTAACTCCAAACCATAACGGTGATAAACATGGTGCTTGGCAATGCACTGGTTTTTTCTAAAAAAATAAACATCTCCCTCCGAATTCATTGCTGGAGGTTCAAAGCAAATGGCGAATTGATCAGGCTGATTTTCATTTTTATCAAATGGATGGAATGAAGCATAAAGTTTTCCCTCATACACATCACTACTATCATAATCCGTGTGAAATTCCCGAGCCAGTTTTTCGTTTATCAGCCCCTTTTTTGCCTCTTTCAAAAGCATTTGAAAGTCGGTCGCACTAAATTTTACCTCCATATTTTGCCGACCATAAAAAATCGAATCCGAATAATACCTCGCCTCCTTCACCATCGGCTCAATCGGCAAACGCCCAACACTATCCAAAAAACTTTCCAATTGCTTTTCGCTGTACGCCATTGGCCTGGCATTTTCGTCAACTGGAGCTGCATTTTGTTGACAACCAGCAATGCAAAACACCCCAAAAAACACCCCTACCAGATGATATAAATATTGTCTCATGAATTCTAGTTTGACAAATTGAATAACGCAATTAATTCCCTAAGATTACACTCCACAAATAAGCCCTAAAAGCGCGACATCCCCCAAAAACTGGGCATAGCCCGTTTTTTTCCTCACCAATCCGCAGTGCGCTTCTACACCCCAAAGTGCGAAATCGCACGTTTTTCATTATCAAACCCAAAACAATCAACTCAAAATCAACAACTTAATTTTGGCACACCTTTGGCTTTTATTCCTCCAAAAGAGCCCAAAATGGATCGTGAACTCGCACCCGAAATCATCCGCAAACAACGCTTCAAAGGCTGGGGCATTGCCCTGGTCGCCATCCTCGTGCTGGGCGCAGCCTATTTCTTGCTCAGCAAAATCCTGCGTACCAACGTCCGGGCATCCGAACTCCGGGTAGCCGTAGCCGAGTTGGGCAGCGTCGAAAACACCCTGACCGCCAGCGGGGAAGTCATTCCGGCATTTGAACAAGTACTCGCCAGTCCCATCCGCGCCAGTGTCAAACAAGTGTTACTCAGCCCCGGAGCATCGGTAAGGCCAGGGCAACAAATCCTGGTGCTCGACAAATCCCTGTCCCTCATCGAACTAGAAAAACTAAAAGACCAACTGGAACTCAAACGAAATGGCGTAGAAAAACTGAAGTTCCAACTGGAAAAAGACGCCCTGGACGCCGAGCTCGACAATCAGATCAAGGGCCTCAGCATCAATCGCCAAAAAGCCGAGCTCGAAGATACCCGCCGCCTGTTCAAAGTAGGTGGCCGGACTCAGGAAGACGTCAGCCGCGCTGAAAACGCCCTCAAAATTTCAGAGCTGGAAAAAGACAAACTTGAAAATCAGGTGCGCTACAACCGCCAAGCCAAAAGCACCAACCTGCGCGAATCCGAACTCCAGGTCCGCATCGAAGAAACGGGCATGAAAGAACTCCAGCACAAACTCAAAACCGCCGACATGGTGGCCGACCGCCCGGGTGTACTCACCTGGGTCAACGACAAAGTGGGCACCACGGTAAATGAAGGAGAGATGCTCGCCAAAATTGCCGATTTAAAAAGTTTCCGTATCGAAGGTTCCGCCTCCGATGCCTATGCAGAACAAGTGCAAGTGGGCCTGCCCGTGATCGTGCGCGTCAACGAAACCGACTTGCGTGGCATGATCACCCAAATCAAACCTGCGGTTGAAAATGACGTGGTGCAGTTTTCGGTACAACTCGACGACGCCCAAAACGCCATCCTGCGCCCCAGCATGAAAGTAGAAATTTTTGTGGTCACCAGCGATTCCAAACAATCGGTGCGGGTGGCCAATGGCCCGGCCTTTAATGGTAAAAAACGGCAAACGGTTTTTGTGCTGGAAAACGGCATTGCCCGACGCCGCGAAATTGAAGTGGGCTTGTCCAACTTCGACTATGTAGAAATCAAAAATGGCATTCGCCCCGGTGAGCGCATCATCGTCAGCGATTTGAGCCGTTTTGAACACCTCCGCGAAATCACCCTGAAACCTTAATACCATGCATGCATCAATCACCCGACTGTTTTTGATTACCCTGGGGAGCATGGCCCATTGCTGGTCCATTGCGCAGGCACCCACGCGTGCCTTGCGCCTGGACGCAGCCGTTGAACTGGCACGAGGCCAATCCATTTCATCCAAACAGGCCGCTACCCAAAAAGAAACCGCCTACTGGCGCTGGCGCAGTTATCAGTCCGACTTCAAGCCCCAATTGAGCTTGAGGGGCTCACTGCCCAGCTTCACCCGCTCCTTTTTAGAAGTGAGCCAACCCGATGGCAAGATTGCCTTTTTGCCCGTTTCCTACAACAATTCTTCACTCAACCTCGAACTCAGCCAAAGGATTTCGCGCACGGGTGGCACCGTTTTTGCCCAAAAGCAACTCCAACGTTTTGACAATTTCATCCAAAACAGCACGCTGTACAACGGGGTTCCTTTTGCCATCGGCATCCAACAACCCCTCTCGCAGTTCAACCTCTGGAAATGGGACAAACAAACCGAGCCCCTCCAGTACAACGAGAGCCAACAGCAATACCTCGAAAACATGGAACAAGTGGCCCTCGACGCCACGGTGTATTATTTCAATCTGCTGATTGCGCAGGTGAATTTGCAAATTGCCCAAACCAACCTGAGCAGCAGTGATACCTTGTACAAAATTGCCAACCAAAAATTGGCTTTGGGGAAAATTTCACAAAACGACATCCTGCAATTGCAACTCGGCGTATTGAATGCGCAAAAAGACTTTGCCAGCGCAAACCAGGCTGCTGAAGTAGCCCAATTGCAACTCAAAACCCACCTCTCGTACCGGGGTGATGAAAAACTGGCCTTGGAAGTACCCACGCCCGGCCCAGCCTTTACTGTAGATGCGACCAAAGCCAGCCAGGAAGCCCTGAACAATCGCGCCGACGCCATCGCTTTCAAACGCCGCTTGCTCGAAGCCTCCCGCGAGTTGAATCGGGCCAAAAGCAACAATGGCTTCAACGCAACGCTAACCGCCGCTTTTGGCCTCAGCAACCGGGGCAATCAACCGCTCGACATTTACCAAAAGCCACAGGATCGGGAATTCATCCAACTGGAGTTTTCCGTCCCGCTGATGGACTGGGGCCGTAGCCGCTCGCGCACGGCCACCGCCAAGGCCAATTTGCAGCTGACCCAACAAACCGTAGAGCAGGACCGCATGAGTTTTGAGCAAGAGGTATTCACCCAGGTCACCTTGATGGGGATGCTGCAACAACAAGTAAGCCTCAACGCCCGCGCCGATCAAATTGCGGCGGAGCGTTTTAAAATTGCTCAGGATCGCTTTTTGCTCAGCGACCTCAGCATCACCGACCTGAGTATCGCCATCCAGGAAAAAGACCGCGCCAAGCGTGATTACATTCTGGCGCTGCGCGATTATTGGCGGGCGTATTACACGCTGCGCTTGTTGACTTTGTATGATTTTGAACAAAACAAAAAAATCCAATAGCGATGATAAAGTTATCCGGCATCGAAAAAGTGTACCGTACCAGTTCCATTGAAACCCTGGCTCTGGACAACATCAATGTAGACATTCAAAAGGGCGAATTTGTGTCCATCATGGGCCCTTCGGGCTGTGGCAAAAGTACCCTGCTGAACATCATGGGTTTGCTCGACGAGCCTTCCAAAGGTGAAGTGACCATCAATGAACGCCAACTGAAGGGCTATAAGGACAAAGAATTGGCCCGCATCCGCAACCAGGAGATTGGCTTCATTTTCCAAAGTTTTCACCTCATCAACGACCTCTCGGTGTTGGACAACGTGGAAATCCCCTTACTATACCGCCCAGGTAGCGGCAGCAAGCGCCGGGAATTGGCCAAAGAAGCCCTGGAAAAAGTGGGACTCAGCAACCGCATGAAACACTTCCCTACTCAACTTTCCGGAGGGCAAAAACAACGGGTCGCCATCGCACGCGCCATCGTAGGTCGCCCCTCCCTGATCCTCGCCGATGAACCTACCGGAAACCTGGACAGCAACATGGGCAACGAAATCCTGAACATCCTGCTCCAACTCAACCAGGAAGGCAGTACCATCATCATGGTCACCCACGATGAAAACATGGCCAAACGCACCAATCGCCTGATCCGCCTCTTCGACGGCCGCCAGGTCTTTTGATCGCATCCGCCAACCCACGGATTTATCCGTGGGAGGCCACCATAAAGCCCCATCCCACGAATTTATTCGTGGGCTTTTTCAGGGAAAAAAACATAGACTAATGCTAAGCAATTACATAAAAATCGCCTGGAAGGTTCTCCTCCGCAACCCCTTCTACACCTTCATCACCCTCTTCGGCATCAGCTTCACCTTGCTGATTCTACTGGTGTTGAGTGCTTTTTTGGATCACATGTTTGGAAGCCATTACCCGGAGCAACAACGCTTCCGTACACTGTATATTCCTTCTATCACTTTGAGGGATTCTTCACGTACTTCAACCATGAAAGGCCCCATGTCCTACAAGTTTTTGAAAAAGAACCTGAGCGCCCTGGGCGGCATCGAAGCATACGGCATTAGTTCCCTATTCAGGACTACCAATGCTTATGTGGGTAGCAAGCGCATCAAAATGATGGTGAAATATGCGGATTCTGGGTTTTGGCGGGTAACCGATTTTGAACTATTGGAAGGCAAACTATTCAATGAATCCGACATCGACCGTGGCCAACACATCGCCGTAATCACCGAAAAAGTACGCGACGAGTACTTTGGTCCTGGCGAATCGGTTGTGGGTAAACCGATTGAATTCAACGGACTAAAATACCGCATCGTTGGTATGGTTAAGGGTAGTCCCGTAACCCACCCTTACACCTATGCGGATATTGTACTGCCCTACAACAGCCCCAAAAGTGAATACGAAAGTGACTCAAAAAACGGCGCTTACATTGGCATAATCCGGGCGCGCAGCGCTCGTGATTTCCCGAGTATCCAGCGTGAGTTTGAGCACCTGACTCAAAGAGGATTAAAATTTCCTTTTGAGGAGAGCGGCATGAAAGTAGCTCATTTAGAAGCCAAGGCCCTGCCGTTTTTAACAGGTTTTATCTACGAATTTTTTCAATCCGAAAGCACCGAAATCTTTTTCACGGTTGTGTCGCTGTTTATGCTTTTGTTTATGGCCTTACCCGCCATCAACTTGATCAATCTGAACATCAGCCGCATCATCGAGCGCTCTTCAGAAATCAGCATCCGCAAGGCATTTGGGGCACCATCCAAAACCATTTTGTGGCAATTCGTGATTGAAAACGTGTTCGTCACTTCGCTAGGAGCCCTTATTGCGCTGGTTTTTGCCCAAATCATTCTGAGCATTTTTAACAGCAGTGGGTTGATCCCATACGCAGTGTTGAGCGTCAACTACACGGTTTTTGGCATTGGTTTGTTGTTGGCATTGGTTTTTGGCCTGATGTCGGGGGTAGTACCCGCCTGGCGCATGTCGAAACTAAAACCAGCAGAAGCATTAAAAGGTGCGTAGGCACATTCACTCATCGACACATTCTAAACATATGATTCGGCATTTTTTCAAACTCATTTGGAACAAAAAACGCAGCAATGCCTTGCTGATCGTAGAAATACTGGTCGCTTTTTTGGTCCTTTTTGGCGTCATGAGCCTGATGGCTTATAACTACCAAAACTACTCGCGTCCCTTGGGCTTCAAATACGAACAAGTCTGGTGCCTCAACATCGGTTGGAATCAGGATACCGCTCAAATTGGTGAAAAACTCAAAAGCATCTACCAACGCATCCGTTCCTACCCAGAGGTGGAAATAGCCAGCCGTACCAATGGTAATACGCCATTTGCCAACAATCAGTCCAACCGCAATGTCAAATACAATAAGGTAACGATCCAGGGCGACATCTTCAGCACCGATGAGCAGTACGCCAAAGCGCTGGGGATTGAAATAGCCGAAGGCCGTTGGTACACGCGGGCAGATAAGGGAGCCAAACACACTCCTGCGGTAATCAACCAAATCGCCAAAGAAAAAATGTTTGGCAAGGACAATCCCCTCGGGAAAATCATTCAACTGGAAGGCGACGAACGCTGGAAAATTGTGGGCATCGTGGAAAACTTCAAACAACGTGGCGATTATCAGCCCAACGCCCCTGTTTTTTTCAACCTGAGCGACTGGGACATGAGTTCTGTTTTGGTCAAGGTGAAACCAGGAGTGGATGCCAATTTTGAAGCTAAACTCATGCGCGAAATTGGGAACATGCAGCCCGATTGGGTATTTGAGTTGTCCTACCTCAAGACGCTACGCAAGTCCATGAACCAGCAGACCTCCATTCCATCCCTCATTTTCAGCATTGTGTGTGGGTTCTTTTTGCTCAATGTGGCTTTGGGGCTTTTTGGGGTGCTCACCCTCAACATCGCCAAACGAAGAAGTGAGATTGGTTTACGCCGCGCCTTGGGAGCACCAGCACCTGCCATTACGATCCATTTTGTAGGGGAAATGTTGGTAATTGCTACGCTGGGCGTTTTGATTGGTCTGATCCTGGCCGTGCAGTTTCCCTTGCTCAATGTATTTGACCTGGAGGCAAGTGTTTATCTGGTGGGAATGCTGCTTGCTACCTTGACGATCTACGTGTTGGTGACGCTCTGTGCGCTGTACCCGAGTATTCAGGCGGCGCGGATCCAGCCGGCGACGGCGTTGCATGAGGAGTAGAAGTATAAGCCGTCCGGAATTTTCAGAAAAATATGAAGCGACACAATTTTAAAGCACAAAGGACGCAAAGGCAGCACAAGGGACACAAAGACAAGACGTTGACAAAGCGATGCACCAGAGTTTTGGTTTCCATTAACCCACATTTTGGACAAAGCCCTGTCAACGTCCTATCTTTGTGTCCCTTGTGCTGCCTTTGCGTCCTTTGTGCTCATTTTTTTGTTTGTGATACTTATTTGAAAATTCGGGATGACTACCTGTTTCCTATTTTTTTCCGATCTTGCTTCAAAATCACACATCCAATGGAAGCAACCCAAACTCAACTCTACGACGCCCTCGGCGAGCTCATTTACGCTCTAGCCAAGGTAGATGGCCTGATCGACGAAACCGAAATCAGCAAATTGGAAGAAGTGCTGCAAAACCACCCCTGGTCCAGTGAAATCAAATGGTCATTTGACTACGAAAACCGCAAAGCCAATAGTGTAGACGAAGCTTTTGCCAAAGCCCTACAAACCTGTAAAGACTTTGGGCCTTCACCTGAGTACAGTTTTGCGATTGAGGTGCTCCAGGCCGTTGCCGAAGCCAGTGAAGGAACCAGTGTGCAAGAATCAGGGATGATTGCGCGTTTCCAGCAGGAGTTAATGAATCATTTTCAGGGGAACTGAGGATTTGCAATTTTTTACCCAATTGAATCATTGATGGACTGGGATACACAAGTAGGAGTGCTGATAAAAAACGGTGTTGCTCGTCTTTTTTCATTTTTCTCAATCGGGGTACAAGGCTTTTTGTACGGCTCGGTGAGGTTTGGATCGAAGGCAGCCTGTGCATTTTTAAAAACCAGGGTTACCCGGTAATCCCAACGGCTTTCTTCCAAACTTCGTGACGCCCCACCTCACACCTTCGGGAAATCAAACCCATTGTGGTACTTCGGCAAAATCAGAGCATTCGCTTTTTTGCTGTCAAATTTCCCCTTCGCCGCATCCCAATAAATTTTCTCCCCCGTGCGATACGCCACGTTGCCCATGTGGGCGTTGACGGCCACGGTAGCGCCCGCCTGAATGGGGCAAGCCAAATCTTCCCGTTTACCACTTTTCATTACGTCCACAA
Organism: Saprospiraceae bacterium; assembly: GCA_027488855.1. Taxonomy (GTDB): domain Bacteria; phylum Bacteroidota; class Bacteroidia; order Chitinophagales; family Saprospiraceae; genus Haliscomenobacter. The sequence goes on along the minus strand of JAIYAV010000390.1, from coordinate 11,913 downwards.
AGTTTTGAGCGTGTAGCTCCAGGCCATTGTCCAAGCGGTTTTGCAGCGCGACGCCTTCCATGCGGAACTTTTCGCCGTCTTTTTCCGGGATGACTTCCCAGCCATTTCTAGTCACCACCAGGGCGCCTTTGGTGCCGATAAAGGCGATCCCGTGGCCCTTGCCGTACTGGCCTGCACCGGTACCCATGTAGTGCTCCCAGGTATTGGTGAAGGTGCCAAAATCGTAGGTGACGTGGATGTAGTCGGGCGTTTCGCGGGCGTCGGTGGGAAAGAGGCGTTTGCCACCCACTGCGGATACCGATAGCGGTTCGTTTACACCCATGCCCCAGAGCATGATGTCGAGCAGGTGTACGCCCCAGTCGCACATCAGGCCACCCGCGTAATCCCAAAACCAGCGAAATTCGTAGTGGAAGCGGTTGGCGTTGAAGTCGCGCATTTGAGCGGGGCCGAGCCACATTTTGTAGTCTACACCTTCGGGTACGGGGCTATTCGCCACAACTGGCAAAGGTTGAGTACCCCGATACATCCAGGTTTTGGTGTTGATGATCGGGCCGAGTTGGCCAGATTTGACAAAGGCAATCGCGTCCTTGAAGTGCTTTTGGCTGCGCTGCCATTGGTTGACTTGTACCACTTTGCCCGAGGCTTCGGTGGCGCGGATCATGGCTTTGGCTTCGCCGATGGAGTTGGCTACGGGTTTTTCCACGTACACGTGTTTGCCCGCCGAGAGGGAATCGGTGAGTTGCAGACAATGCCAATGGTCGGGAGTGGCCACGAGTACCGCGTCGAGGTCTTTGTCTTCGAGCATCTTGCGGTAGTCTTTGTATACAGTCAGGTTGGGGACTCCAGCCTTGGTCAGGTCGTCTTTGCGCTTGGCCAATTGCGCGTCATCTACATCACAAATGGCCGTGACGTTGACATCGTTGATTTTCAAAAAAGCCCGGATGTTGTTGAAACCCTGGTTTTTTACGCCGATGAGGCCAACGTTGATTTTGTCACTCGGGGCCACAGCTTTGCGCATGGAGACGATGGCCTCAAGGGGTAAAAACTCCATGAGCCCCAAGCCGCCGAGGGCGGTGGCGGTATTTTTGATAAAAGTCCTGCGTGTTTTCATGATGTTGGTTTATGGTGTTCCTAAAGCGTTTTCATATCAATCACAAAGCGGTATTTTACATCGGATTTGAGGATGCGGTCGTAGGCTTCATTAACGTCTTTCATGGCGATGACCTCCACATCCGAAACGATGTTGTGCTCGGCACAGTAATCCAGCATTTCCTGAGTTTCCTGGATGCCACCAATCATGGAACCGACAATGCTGCGGCGTTTCGAAATGAGTTTATCCGCAGCCACTTTATGGTCTTCAGGGGGGATGCCCACCAGGAGCATTTTACCCTCTACTTTGAGTAAATCGAGAAAACTGTTGAGGTCGTGAACGGCTGAAACGGTGTTCAAAATGAAGTCAAAATGATTTTTCAGCGGTTTCATTTGCGCTTCATCCGTGGTCAATACAAAATGCTGTGCGCCCAAGCGTCTGGCATCGGCTTCTTTGGAGGGAGAAGTACTTAACATGGTTACTTCAGCGCCAAAAGATGCGGCAAATTTAACGGCCATGTGCCCCAATCCACCCAGGCCCAGTACCGCTACTTTGTGCCCTTTGCCTACTCCGGCAAAACGCAGTGGGGAATACGTCGTGATCCCTGCACACAACAAAGGCGCAACAGCTTCCAACTGATCGGTAAAAGGGATGTGCAGCGCGTATTTTTCATCAATGACATACTTGGAAGAATACCCACCAAAGGTCGGCGTAACGCCGTCGCGATAAAACCCATTGTAGGTGGGCGTCATGCCTTCATCGCAATACTGCTCCATCCCGCTTTGGCAGGAAGGGCAAGTCCGGCAAGAATCAACAAAAACTGCTACTCCAGCCAGATCTCCTACTTTGAATTTGGTGACATTGTTGCCAATTGCGGAAACCCGACCGACGATTTCATGCCCGGGTACAATCGGATAAACCGAGGGTCCCCACTCGCTTCTGGCCATGTGGATGTCCGAGTGACAAACCCCACAATACAGAATGTCAACCAAAATATCGTCTGCGCCGACTTCTCTTCTTTCAAAATCAATGGGTGCAATTGGAGCTGTTTTGCTCAAGGCACCGTAGCCATTTACTTGCATGTTGAATTATTTGATGGGTGTAAATTTGAGCAGAATAACCCCATGATAAGGAATATTTGCCTTGAATGATCCGGTATATTCCGCGACATCTTTTTGCCGCCAAACATCCCGCATTAAATATCTGCCTTTAAGACCAATCTTATCGAAGTGGAGGGTGAATTTTTTTTGCGGCTCATCGCCCCAGCGAAAGTAGGATTCCGGCGCTTTGCCATAACCTGCAATGTTGAATAAGCCTACGGCAAAAGAGCCATCTTCCAGTGGTTTTAGCCAGACCTGTATATCATCTTCCTCCAAAACCAATCGCCCGGCCTTCCCCAGCGGATCCTGATTGATGGCAATCACCTCGTCGTTGCTTAGCAAGTTAAGGGTAAAATCGTCCAATTGTTCAATGGGACAACCAATCAACATGGGCGCAGCCAACAAACTGAAGATGCTCACGTGGCTGTACTGTTCATCAGCCGTCAAGCGGGTGGGGTGTAAAACCGGACCAATCGATACGTCGCCCAGGATCATCATGTCCGGGTCCATCCAGTGGCCAGGGCCGGAGAACGGGGCCCAGCGATCCAGGGTAAAGGAAGTGTGGTACAAACTGGTCCAACTATCCTTGATGTCGGGGCCAGTGCGGTACATATTCGTGACCCGATTCCAGTCCTTGACCTTGTCGAAAGGGGCATTGTTGGAAATGCTAAAAACAATGTCCCGGCCTGATTTTTTCAGCGCCTCCGACATACGTTCTGCCGAAAGGACATCGATCCGCCAGTCGTATTTGAGAAAGTCGGTACCCCAGGCAGCCATTTGCCGGGCGTCGTTGCGCTCAAAGCGGTACTTGGCAATCCGGCTGTAGGGTTGACGGCTGGGGACAAACAGTTTTTGGGTTTCCCCACCCGCCGGATAATCCGATGAAGCGCCAATGAAACCCGCGTAACTGGCAATGTAAGGGGTGGAATACAAACCCACTTTTAAGCCCAAGGCATGAATACGATCCATCATGCCCTTGATGTCCGGGAATTTTTCATTGGCCTGCAAAGCCGTATCCGGCCCGCTGCGGATGCCTTGCCAGGCGTCGTCGATGTTGATGTAAGTCCAGCCGTGGTCACGCAAACCCTTGCTGACCATGGCTTCGGCGGAGGCGATGACTTTGCTCTGATCAATGTCCCGCGCCCAGGAATTCCAGCCGTTCCAGCCGATGGGTGGGGTGAGGGCGATGGTATCTCCGATTTTGAGCAGGAGTTTTTGCTGGGCTTTGCCGTATTTGTTTTTCGCACTCAAGGTCAGTTCATACTTGCCGCGTTGGGCAACCCGGCCAGAGATGATGCCCGTTTTGGAATCGAGTTTTAAACCTTTGGGCAAAGGGGTCGCTGAAAAGAGGATGGGTTTTTCGCCCGTGGCAGCAATCGTGTACAAAACCGGATTGCCCGGCGTAGCGCCGAATATTTTAGCAGAATTGATGCGTGGTTTTTTGCCGGGAGCTGGAGTTAGGATGTATTTTTTATCCTCGTTTGGAATGTATCCTGGTTTGCTGCCGTCCAACATTTCCAGTTTGGCGTTGGCCCAGTTGGCGTAAGTTCTTTTGTTGTTGGAGCCGCCTATCCTGTCGGTCACCAGCAATCCAAAGCGCTCAACGCCGCGTAGGTCTACATCTACGCTTACTGGGGCATCGCCGTGTTTCATGTCGAGCCGTTCAAAGAGCACTTTGTGGTCGGCCACTACATAAAAGCTCAAGGGAATGTCCCGATTGCCGCTGTCATCGGGGCCGATCGTGGCAGTGAAACGAGTCGCTTTTTTATTGAGGTAAAAAGCCAGAATCATTGGAGACTGCCCTCCGATACCGCGCAAAAAGCGCTGGCCCTGGATACGGATGGTGTCTTTGGCATAACTTGCCTTGGCTTCCACCGGGCGCAGGCCTTCGGAAAAAGTTTGGATGGGCAGGTCGTCCAGCCAAACGGTGCTTGTCGACTGAGCAGAAATGTTTACTGTCCACACCAAATAAAGCAGCAAGAAGGCATTTCGTCTACACATAGGTTTATCTTTTGGCAGCGGACTTGTATTTTTCCAAAATGGGTTTTCCAATTTCTACACCATCAATATTCAGCAGAAAATCTGAGGGCAAAGGTTGAGGATGGTAGTAGGCCAGGCGTTTTTTATTGGCCAAATCGGCACGAAGGCCCAGTTTACCCGCCTTGCTCGACACCGCCACATCCAGCAGGCCATTTTCCGTTTTTACGGCTACGTCGGCTTGTAAAACCTCCTGCCGGAAAGCGGCAAAAGCACGATCGGTTTTGATGCCTTCTACCACCTTCCACCACATGGCCACATCGGCTTTCCCATCGTTGGGATGCTGGAGGGTGATGCGTAGGGCGGCGTTGTGCTCCAGCGGAAATTTTTCACGACTGGCTACAAACTTGAAGCCGTCGTTGTACAAAGCTGGCCTCTCGCCTTGCTCTGCATTCGACCAAAGGAAGCGGAAAGCGATCACCACGTCTTCGAAACGGGCGAAAAGGGTTTGAGTGCCGTCGAAATCGGTTTTGGCACCACTTGCAGGCACCGCAGTTGGCTGATTGCCCAGCCAGATTTCATCAAAAGTATTGGGCAAAACAATGGTAGAGTTCAGGTATTCGAAGATGCAGTTGTGGTCTTTGTTGCCAGATACCAGCATCACCATTTCGCCCTTGTTTTGTGCCGATTGCATAAAGGGCATCAAGTGCCGGGCTTTTCCCCAGCCGCCATTGGATGGGTAATTGGCAGGAATCAAATGTTTCATTTTTTCGCCCATTCCCTCCGCCGACCAGGTGCCGTAATGGTCGTTGCGGCCTTCCATCACAAAGGCGATATTGGGCATTTCGGGAATGCGCTTGCTGCTGAGGTAAATTACAAAGGGCTTGTCGTCGGGACTATAGGCTTGATTGGAGGAACCCATGGAAAATTTATCCCCTACAAAATCACAAGCGAAGGTGTGGGCCAGGCTATCCCAGCGCTGCACGATGAAGCGGTTTTTGCGCTGCATCCAAGCTTTTTGCTCAGCAGAAAGTCCGATTTCTTGGAGGGTAGACAGACACAATTCGTGAAACAAATGCACATTCCGATTGGGGCCGCCCAGCAGGGGATTGAAGTATTTTTCCTCCAACAAATCGCGGCTGAACACCCGGTTGTAGTCGCGACTGTGCGCCCCGCCCAGAATGCCCGCCCGAGGCAGGTAGTGGGCCGAAAGATCGTTGAGAAAAAAACGTAGGGCCGCTCTGGCTTTGGCTTGGATATCAGCATCGGTGGAAAAACGGCAAAGCAACAACAGGGATTCGAGATCCACTCCGCAATAGGCTGGGCTATCGTACTCCCGGTTGCCGTAACGCGCCAGGTGATTCAGCCAAAGGTCAAAATACTTTCGGCCTTCTTCCAGAACCTCGGGCTGCTGGTACACCTGCCCAAAAGCCACAAAATTCCAGATTTTCATCAGGTAGATGTTGGTGTACGAAATGCGTACCACCTGGTTTCTGGCACCTTTGAGGCCGAGGGTGAAAATTTCGTCCAGGGTTTTTTGGGCTGCTGGCGAGAGGCGATCGTTAAACAACAATTTGATGGGCAGGCCGTACTGCATACAAAATTCGATGTTGTTGCCGTCGCCAACATCGATTCCGGTTTCGTGCCAGCCCCAAAAGATGTTGCCATAACTTCTGCCTGCGGCGGGATTGGAAACCATCCGGGTTTGCACCAGTTTTAATACCCATTCTACTTGTTGAGGTTCCAGAAATTTGGTATCGAGGGCATCGAGCAAAAACAGGAAGCAGTCCCGCACGGCTAGTTGAGGAGGGCTTTGTTGCAAGGCGGTCCATTCCCGTTTCAGGTTGGCCATACGTTCGGCGGGGTCGGGTAAAGGGGGCACGGCAAAATTGGTCTGGGTGTAGGCCCGGGTAGCCAGGCAGATGCTCAGTACAATCAACAAATTTGAAAATTTACCCATCGCGTTAAATTGTTCTGGTTAAAGGGTGAAGTCTGACTTCGAAATGCCTGTGAATAAGTAGCTTCGCTGCTGAACTAAGGTGTTCTAAGGTGCCTGAGGTGGTTCAAATTAAATGGCCCTTCGGGCTGGTTTGTTATTGAACCACCTTAGACACCTGAGAGCACCTTAGGGGTTTTGCGCTTAGAGATTTGCAGGTGTCGCTGATTTTAAGTGTAAGCAAGGCATTAGTTAGACGATAGCTTCAGCATCACCACGCCGTGGTGCCGGATCGTAGTCTGAAACTTTCCACTGAACGCCCCAAGGTCTTTTTGCCGCCACACATCCCGCAGTTCGTATTTACCATTCAAGCCCAGTTTGGTCAAATCCAGCGTAAAATTTACAGGTTGTTCGTCGCCCCAACGGAAGTAGGATGCTGGCGTTTGGCTAAAATCGCCAACGTTGAACAAACCCAGAGCATGGGAGCCATCCGCCAGCGATTTGAGCCAAATTTGCACCCCATTTTCAGTAGCTACCAGGCGAGCAGATCTCCCCAGCGGGTCTTGATCAATGGCGATGACCTCGTCGTTGGTCAACAAATTCAGGGTAAAGGCGTCCAATTGCTCGATGGGGCAACCGATGAGCAAGGGCGCCGAAAGCAGGCTGAACAAACTCACGTGGCTGTATTGCTCATCGGGCGTTAGCCGGGTGGGGTGTACGGGTGAGCCGGTGGTGACGTTGCCCAGGATCATCATATCGGGGTCGTTCCAGTGGCCGGGGCCGCCGTAGGGTGCCCATTTGTCCAGGGTAAAAGCCGAGACATAAAGGCTGTACCAGGAATCGCGGATATCAGGGCCGGTGCGCCAGGAATTGCACAAATGCATCCAGTCTTTGGCGTTGGCGAAAGGAGCAGAATTGGAGATGCTGTAAAAAATATCCCGCCCGGATTGCTGAAGGGCGGTAGACATGCGGGCAGCAGATTCTACCTCGATGCGCCAATCGTACTTCAAATAATCGATGCCCCAGGCTGCCATTTGACGGGCGTCGTTGGTTTCAAAACGGTACTTCCCGACGTAGCGAAAAGCGCGTTTGTTTTGAATGATGGAGTCTGTAATTTCTCCTTTTTCAAAATTGGAAGAACCGCCCACATACCCCGCATAGCTGGTGATCATGGGGGTAGAATAGATGCCTGCTTTTAGTCCCAGGCTGTGGATGTAGTCCACCATGCCTTTAAAGTCGGGGAATTTTTCATTGGGCTGAATGGCGTTGAAAGGGCCGCCGCGTTGGCCTTGCCAGGCATCGTCGATGTTGATGTATGTCCAGCCGTGTTGGTTCAAGCCCATTTTCACCATGGCATCGGCGGATGCGATCACTTTTCCCTGGTCGATGTTGCGCGCCCAGGAGTTCCAGCCATTCCAGCCGATGGGCGGGGTAAGGGCAATGGTATCGCCAATTTTGATGGTCAAGGTTTGGGCAGTTGCGCCGAATTGATTTTTGGCTTTTAGTCCCACGACATACGTCCCTCTTTGATTTACTTTTCCGGTGATGATGCCGGTCTTGGGGTCTAGCTCAAGCCCAGAAGGTAGTTTTTTGGCCGAAAAAACCAGCGGCCTTTGTCCCGTAGCGGCGATGGTGTACAAAAATGGATTGCCGGGTCGGGCGCCAAAAACTTTGGGGGAATTGATGCGCGGAGCATTGCCTGGAGTAGGGGTCAAAATGTATTTTTCGTCGGTATTGGGCATGTTTTCCGGCAGATAAGTGCCCTGCATAACCATTTGAGCATCAGCCCAGTTGCTGTACGTTTGATTGACTCCCTGATCGTTGATTTTTACCAGTAAGCCCAGCCGTTTTACCCCTTGCAGATTGACCTCCACTTTTTGCGCTGGGTCACCCCATTTCATTTCCTGGCTTTCAAAGAGGATTTTGCGGTCGCCGATCACGTAGAATTTACGGGGCAGGGTTTTGTTGCCCTGATCGTCTACTCCAACCATTGCCGAAAACGATTGGGCGTGTCCATTCAGAAAAAAGGACAAAATGCTGGTAGAACCTACCCCCACACCGTGCTTGAACACCCGGCCAGCAATGCGCATGGAATCTCCGGCAGCATTGGTTTTTCCCAAAACGGCGGGGATGCCTTCGGAGAAGGATTTGATGGTCAGGTCATCGAGCCAGATGGGGCGGGTTTCCTGGGCGGAGAGGATGCCAGGCAAAAAGAGCAAAAAGGTTAACAATATATTTATTTTCATAGATTTAAACGAATTTCACTCATGCATTGGGTTTTGGCTATAGCAATGAGTTGTAAGAAATAATAATGATGGCTCACAGCTTCGCTGCTCGATTTAATGCGACCAAAGCGGCAGGATTGCAAAACGGATGAAACGGATTGAACGGATTTAAACGGATTTTTGGCTTTGCCTTCGGCAACGCCTTTTTTCTTTTGTCAAAATCATGCCGCCGCAGGCGGAATAATCCGTTTAAATCCGTTCAATCCGTTTCATCCGTTTTTCCATCATGTCGCTTTAGAAAAGTGTAAGGCATTCACTTTTTAAGTCAAAGTTATCCGATGCCGAAAGGGTGTAAAACCTGTCACATATACCGTTGGGGCATCCATTGCTGGCAGTGCTCCCCGCAATTGCACGGCCTGGTGCTCGACCAACCCGGAACCAAATTGGATGCTGTCTCCCCCCTGGGTATAAGTTCCATTAGGGGCGCTGAGCAAAAACGCTTTGGGTTTGGAAGCATGGGCTTTTACTCCGCCGAGCTCTCCACCGGGTCGGAGGATAAGCTCCAGCGAAACGGGCACGCCCTCCGCTCCACTTAGGTCAAAATCGACGGCTATTCCTCCGTTGATCTCGCTAATTTTAACCGTATAGTCCATGTATTGCACCTCACTTTTCTGGCGGTTGCTGCGGGGCATTTTGTCCAGGTTTCCAGTAGGGTCAATTTGATCCACTGGATAAGGTTGATAGTAAGGGCCTTCCAGTTTGTTGCGCATGACCCAGGCATCGCCTTCACGTTTGATCTCCGCTGATTGGAATTGTCCTTTGCCAAAAAAAGATGCGGCGATGCGCAAAGCTTGCAACACTGCGTTGTCTTTATGAAAGGTCAAAAAACCAGCATTGTTGGACAAAAGGGTGGCATCCCAATTGCCCCTGCGGATGCGCACTACGCCCGAATGGGGGAACGCCTTGGCGTAGCTGTCGGGCAGTGGTTTGCTGTTAGGGAGTTCCCTCCAAAAATTGGGGTCTTCCAAATAAGCATCCAAAGAACCGACCATCTTGGGGAAACAGGTTTTTTCGATCAAGCGGCACATCGCAGCGTATTCCCCATTTTGATCCCGCAACGCGAGAAAACGGTACGAGTAGTAGTAGTTCTCCAAAGTACCAATGGTGCCTTTATCCTGCCGATTCGATGCCTCGGTGACTACCTCGCCATTGGGATGCACGTAGTACATGGTCATGTTGAGGTTTTTGCGCACGGCGTCGAAGATTTCGGGCTTGTTCAAACCTTTTGCGATGGTGATCAGCACCCGGTTGACCAAGGGGGTGTAGCCACCGGTACTTTTTTCGGTGTATTGCCCATCGGGATCGAGGTCGATGTGCTCCAGTAGCCATTGCTCTACCCGTTTGATGTAGCGAGGATCGGGCCACAGTTCGTTCAATTTGACCAAAGCCGCCGAAACCACCCAGCGGTGATTGGGTGTGTGAATGCCCCCTACGATCAGCGCTTCGCCAGCGCGTTGCAAAAATGTTTTGAGGGCGGTCAAAACGGGTTCAACTCCTTTGGTTTGGGAAGCTTTGAGGAAGACATAAGCCGGAGCTAGTCTTTCGACACTAAAAGCGGTATCGGGTGGCGAGTGAAAATTGGTACTGAGCAGGTCGATGGTGCCGTCGGCGTGTTGCGCCTGGAGCAAGTATTGAGCAGCTAGGCCGATCTTTTTTAACAAATCTGCCGATTGGTAGTATTGCGATTCGGGGTTGGCCAGGGCGATGGCGGCTTTGGCAATAAAATGGCCACTGGATTGCACGTTGGGGATTTCTTCGCTGTCTTTGATGGCCCCGTAGGCCTTTTTGGTGGTATCCACTATTTGTGCAGCAAACAGCCCCTCAAAACTCCGGTCATTCAGTTTGATCAGGTCGATGATCCACTGGGGTTTGGCAGGGGTTGAAAAATCAAGCGTTGAGAAGCCTTGCAAGGGCAAAGCGCTCAATGTAGCAGCTCCGATATGGACAAAAGTTCTTCGTTTCATGTTTTGAGCTTTTTTAGCCTTTCAGCGGTTTGGAAGTGGCCAGGGCCAGCACCCGGCCTTGTTTGCCCACGGCATTGTAAAAGTGATACACGGTATTTTTCCACTTGATGACCCAGGGTTTGTGGGCGTATTGCTGGTCGTAGGGTTCGGAAGGCGCGATCAGATCGGGGCCGTTCCAGTCGGTCCAATTGACGAGGTCGTAGGAGCAGGCGAAACGTTCAAAAGCGCCGGGTTTCCAGAAGGCACCGAAGTAGAACAGGACGTAAACATCTCCAATCCGGGCAATTTGGGCATCTCCACAAATGCCTTTGTAGCGGGTAATGATGGGCTGGTCACCTAGGCGTTTCCAATTGAGCAAATCGTCTGACACGGCCATGCCGATGCTTTCGTAATTGGCGGTGTCGCCTTTGGCGTTGTAGTACATCACGAAGGGGTAGCCAGTCAGCTTTTGCTTGTCCCGGATGATGAGGCTTTTGTAAATGACCTTTTTTTCAAACCAGCGGGCGTCATTGTCCTTGGACTGGAGTACTGGGTGGGGAAGCCGCGTCCATTCTGCGGGTGGACTTAGGGTTTGGCTGTGCGCCATGCCCACGCCTAATTCACCTGCTTCGTAGCCTTTGGAATTGCCACCCAGGTAAGATATCCAATATTTGCCCCGGAACTTCTCTACGCCATAGCCACCAGCCCATTTGGTGTCGACCAGGGCCAGGTAGCCCGCTTTTTGGTTGGCATCCCAGGTCTTTTCCGTGAAGGAGAGAATCCGGCCTTTTTCCTGCCAGTGGAGCAAATCTTCACTTTGGGCCAGCCATGTTTCGTAGCCCTGGCCGTCAAAGACGATGTAGGTCATGTACCAGCGGCGGTTTTTGCGGAAAATGGTGGGGCTGTCGATCAGTTTGGTGGAATCGCGGTGTTTGAACACGATGCCATATTTGTAAGGGGTTTGGATTTCCTGGTAGATTTTTTCCATTATTTCTTGGGGCACTGGGGCGGCTACCTTGGTTTGGGCCTCAAGCAGATTGCAACAAATCAAGAATAAGAGGAGTAGGCCATTCTTCATGTGATAAGATTTTTTCACCTTGTTGCAGATCATTTTACTGTATAAGCATTTAGATGAATACCTTGCTAAGGTGCCCTAAGGTGCCTAAGGTGGTTCAATTAAAATTACTTCTGAAAATGTAAATTTTGAACCACCTTAGGCACCTTAGGGCACCTCAGAAGGTAAGCCTAAGTATTATTGGTTTATTTCGCAGTCATCGAAGGTGGTGCCTGCTCCGGTTTACTCCCCCAGGATTTATTGGGTTTGGGACCAAGTTGCAGCGTCATTTTTCCGCCCTTGACCAAAGTTTCGTGCAACAACCAGGACTGGTTCATTGCTTTTCCATTCAGAGAAGCCGACTGGATGTAGTAGTTCTGAGGCCCATTGTTTTTGGCTTCGATGACAAACTTTCCACCCGGATAATATTTGGAATTGAGGTGCAAGGTGATTTTGTTGAAGATGGGGCTGCCGATTTCATAAAAGGGCTTCGCCGAAGTGAAAAAAAAAAAAAAAAAAAGCCCCGTT
>JAIYAV010000023.1 GCA_027488855.1 Saprospiraceae bacterium | reverse complement strand
GATCAACAACCTGATCATGAACACCAAGCACGCTGGAATCGGCTTATGGGGCGCCAAAAATGCCCAGATTTACCACAATACCGTGGTTAATGCGGGGCAAAACGAAATGGCCACCCTTTTCTTCAACGTTGGTGATGTCTGGCTGAGCGATACCAAATCGGCCCGTCCAGGAAACATCAACGCCAAAATCCAGAACAACCTTTTTGTCCAAACTTCCAGCCAAAACCTGCCCATGTTCCGCATCAGGGACAATGCGGGTTCTAAAACCAACCTCATCGACAACAACGTGTATTTCCGCAATGGTGGCAAACCCATTTTTATCAATGATGCTATCACTTGGGAAGACCTCAGCCTGGCCCAATGGAAAACCCAAAATGGTACGGATCAAAAAAGCCTGGAGCTGGACCCCAAAATTGACGCCAAAGGCCATTTGGTCACGGGTAGCCCTTGTATCGGCAAAGCCATTCCCATCCCGATGATTACCCACGATGTGGACGCGGGTTTGCGCGACAACAGCCCGGACATTGGGGCGGATGAATTTAACATCGCTTCAGGGGTGAAAAACACAGCTCCCAAAACAGGCCTCCAACTGCACATCAAACAAAACCCCATCCAGGGTGAAACCCTCTATTTTGCCTTGAATGCTGAACAAAAACTCAATGCCAACCTATATATCCTGTCCGCCAATGGCCAGGTAATCAAAAGCAAAAGCATGAGCCTCTCCTCTGGTGAAACGGCGCAACAATGGTCAATGGCTGACCTGCCCGCTGGTACTTATATCCTTAACCTTTATGGCCAAAGCGCCCTTTTTGTAAAACCTTAAAACACCTAAACTCAATTTTATTCTACCATGAGAAATCCAATCTTCCGATTTTGGATAAGCCTACTGCTGTGCTTATCCCTCCACACCTTTCTGGATGCCCAACCCATTAAAATCCAAACCCAGGTACCCAGAAACACCAATACCATCCTCCAACGGCAACCCATCGCCGACGGGGTATACTTCCTGAAAGTGCTCAATACGGGCAAGTATCTCGGGGTGGCGGGCATTGACCCCCGGAATGGGGCAGCCCTGATCCAGTGGGACTTTGTAAACGCGGCCAACCACAAATTTGAACTCAAAAACATCGGCAACAACGTCTTCACCCTGAAGGCCATGCACAGCAACCGCTTCTTGAATGTAGCCGGACAATCGCAGGACAACAATGCCGCCATTACCCAGTGGGACTACGTGAACCAGGCGAACTTGCATTTTTCCCTGATCGCCAAAGACAATGGATTTTACATCCGTTGTGAACAATCGCAAAAATACTGGAACCTCTATGGGGGCAATGACCAGGCGGCCAATGGCATTGCCGTTGTTCAATACGCCGGAGCAGGAGCTATTTTTGCACTGGAACTAGCCGAATCTGCTTTCAAGGTGAACAAAGACCAACTGGAAAAAGTCGGCTCAGCGATATCCCGGAGCTTTGAAAAAACGCGCCGGACTGCGGATGGCGTTACCCTGACTTCCCGCTACCAAATTGCCCCACCAATGACCACAAATGCCGGAGCCAAAAGCAATAAAGCCCGGGTCATCAGTAGCAAACCAGCGCCTTCCACGGATGTCAACTGTGAGTCTTCGCTCATCCGCATCAGCCTGGACGACAACTCCTTTATGACCGCTGACATCGCCTCCCAGGTAAGTGAAGTGGTACCCGGCTCGGTGTTCAACATCATGGATTACCTGAGCGGCTCCTGGAAACGGCAAACGGATGCCTTAAAACCCATGGTACTTTCTGCGGATGTCAAAAATGTGATTGCGGGTGGAACGGTAATTCAGGAAGTTCAAAATCCCCTCAAACACAATCTCCAACAGGCCATCGCCAACTTGTATGGCCAGTTTTCAACGGAACAAAACAAACAAACCAACCTGACTTACAATGCCACCATCAAAGAGGTGCACAACGAGGCCGATTTTCAGCTCCAAATTGGAGCGGGTGCCCATTATATGACCTACAGCATCGACAATCTTTTCAACTTTCAAAAGAGCTCTAAAAGCACCTACTTGTTGGTAGACATCAGTAAAATCATGTTCACCATCGAAGCCAATGCTCCCCAAGGTGGTTTTTTTACCGACGATGCCCTCAACCAAGATCCCAATCTGGTGTATTTGAAAAAAGCCGATTACGGCTTGCGCATCCTGGCCAGTGTGGAAATCAAAGAATCGCTGGAAGTGATTGCCAACAAACTCAAGGTCAAAGTGGAGGCTTTTGTGGCAGGTGCCAATGTCGATTTGGACTTGATGAGCCGGGAATTGAACCAGGAGATGACGATCAAAATGTTTGTGGTCGGTGGTCAATCTCGTGACGTAGTATCAGCTTATAGCCTGAGCGATTTGAAAAGCCGGGTGCAAAGCATCGAAAGTAGCCTCAATTACCACAACTGTCAGCCCATCCGCTATACCATCGCCACTACCCGCGACAACTGGATCGTGAGTTACAACACCGCCACCGACGAGTTCATCAAACAAACCTGCACCCCCCCCGCTGTAAAAGCCGCCGGAGCTGCCGTGGAACTCAGTGGCTTGATGCTCAAAGGAGGCCCCGAAGGTGGTGATCTGAACATGTATGGCAAGGTTTGGGCCATGGCTTACCAAGGAAATAATGCCGAAGTCCCCGCCAAAAGAGGCCAAAATATGCTGCTCGATTTACCCGGCGAACAAAGTGTCGACCTCGACAACCAAGGCAATTCCATCGTTCCAGGGAGCACAGTGAAATTCATTTTCCCTCCGGGCACCGCCGATGGTGGCTACATCGACATCTATTTTTCCCTTTTTGAAAAAGATGCCAATCCTGACTACGCTTATGGCGATGGCGACGACGATCACTTCACTTTTCGTTACCTCGACAACACCAAAAAATGTGAGACGGGTAAAACCAGTCAACGGCTTTGTCGCAAACGCTTTTACCTCAATGAATTGCCCAAATACGACTACCGTGAAGAGTTTTCGGAAGCTGGCGAAGTGATCAGCCTTACCCGTTTGAATATTTCCAAACTTCCCATCAATCAGTAAACCATGCGTCAACTATTGCTATTTTGCATAGGTATTGTGCTTTTCAATACTGGATTTGTTCAAGCACAAAAAACGCAGCCCAAACCGGAATGGGGCAATCTTGGCGGCGGCCCTGGGCAGAAATTCCCAGTTAGCGTCGCTTATGGCCCGGATAAACTGGCTGTTTTTTGGGATGCTGGCGAAACCATCTTTTGTCGACGCTGGCAGGACAACACCTGGTCAAGCTGGGAAACTATCCCTTGGCCACACGGTGATGGTAATGAAAGGGGACGACTCAAAGTAATCTCCTGGGGACCCGGGCGAATGGATGCATTCACCACCCTGGAAGGCCACCTGTACCATACGTATTGGGATGGAAAAAAATGGAGCGCCTGGGATCACCGTGGTGGGGGAGACCTGGAGGGAGAAGTGGAACTGGTGAGTTGGGCACCGAATCGCCTGGACATTTTTGCCCTCACCACAGCCGGAGGCCTTAAACATACCTGGTGGGACAATGGCTGGGGCAACTGGGAGGAACTGCGCAATGGCAAATTGCCCATAGATGATGGTTTCGTCCGGGTTACTTCCTGGGGACCAGGACGTTTGGACATATTCGCCCAAGTTAGCCAAAGAATGGAGCACCTGTGGTGGGACAACGGCTGGAGCAAATGGGAAAACCTGGGCGGTTTGACCGAAGGCCGTTTTACCGTAGCATGTTCAGATGTCAATCGCATCAACTTGTATGCTCAAGGAGTGGATGGAAAAATCTGGGGCCTGCACTTTTATCCTACCGGGTGGAGCAATTGGTTTGAATTACACATCCCCGTCAAGCTAGGCTCTGCGCTCCATGCAATAAGTCGGCAAAAGGGAGGTATTGATTTGTTTTATACTGCACCGAATGGCTCTTTGGGCTATCGGGAAACAACCGCAGAGGGCGCAATCAATATCCTGAACCTGGGCGGATTGATGTTGGGAGGTTTGTCAGCAAGCTCATGGGGGCCCAATCGACTCGATGTGTTTGTGCTAGGTGGCGATCGACAGTTTTATCATATGCCCTGGAATGGTCAAAATTGGGGTTATTGAGCAAATTTTTAAAATATCCATTTATGAGCACTCAAAAAAACCGTGGCCGTTGCCTCCTGTTTTTCCTCGCGCTTGCCTTACTCAGTTGGGGCATGTACGAATGCCAATACCAATACAGCTATTGGCGCGACTACCAAACCCGACCCTGGGCTTACAGCAAAGACAAAAATGCCAAGTTGTTGGTGGGCAAGTGGCAAGGTACTTACACCGACCCCGATGGGATCAACAAATCCATCGAAATGGAGATTTTTGAACCCTTATCCGACAAAGAACGCCGCAAACTGGCCAGTAGTCGCAAAAACAGGCGTACCCGGGGCGGCCTGGGAGCTCGTAAGGACAGACGTTTGTTTGAAGGCGTTGCTACTGTAAATAGTCGCCTGGGCCGGGAGGATTATGTACTGCACGGCTCTGTCGGTGAGGATGACTTTCACCAATTCAAACTACAATTCGGCGCAGCCGATGAAGCCAAACGCCTGCAACCCAACTTCGCGCTCAACCTCAGTGAATCTGGTCAGTGGGCCGAAGATGCCATGACTTTGCGAATGGGTTTCGCCTATTTTAAGGCGGATGGGTCTAGTTTTTCCAGTAGCGCTGATCCACGCTATGATCACATCTCAACCCTTGCTTTGAAGCGAAAATAAATTTTTTCCACCCTAAAAAACACTACAAATGTTCATTAAAACCATGTCTTTGATGCTCATGCTATGCATCGCAACCTTTGGTTTTTTACCTGCCACCCATGCACAAAGCATTGTAGGCAAATGGAAACGTACTGCCGTCATACTCACTGAATCCGACGGTAAAGTGACCGATGTCCACGCAATGGCGGCAAAAGCACTGCCTTGTGCTGCCATGCTCATTTATGAATTTACCGCCAATGGGCTGCAAAAAACCATCATTCCAGCAGAATGCGCCAAAACAATGCAAGTAATGGCAGATATGTATGTGGACATCAAATACACTTTGGTTGGCAACAAATTGACCATGGATGGGGTGGAAAGTTTGGAACTTCCAGCCTCCATCTACACCATCAAATTTCAAGGAGATGTGATGACTTGGGATTTTAGTTATACCAACAACCCCAAGTATCCGAATCCCACCAAAGCCAAGCACATGAGCATTGTGTATAAAAAACTATAAAGCTTAAAATCGCATCAATTCCCTCCTCAACTCCGTCGCCAAACCCGCATACACCAACAACTTGAACTCCTGCCCACTCATATTCATCACGTTGGTGTATTGCGTACGAAGGTCGGTCAGCGTACGGTTGCCATCGTACAAGCGGATGACCTGCCAGGTATTGGTTTTTTCAGCCACGGGTTTGATGTGTACCCTGATCGGCAGCGGATTTTGATGCGCTAGGTAAAACAAATGGATACCCGCTTCACTTTGCAGGAGTGGCGCAATACCATAATCTTCCGCCACAATCAACTGCTCTTCAGGGTAATAATCAAATTCAATATTCAAATGATCGAGCAAATCCTGGTAACGGTCGGCCAGGTATTCAATTTCGCGTTGCCCTTGCCCGGCGACCAGTGACTCCATTTTGATCTCCACCTTGTCCAATTCGCCGCGCAAAAATGCCCGCCCTGCCAGGCGCAGCAGCGCCACATTGAGGTAATGATCAACAAATTCGGTATCCATGGCATCGTACACCCCATTGGCAAATTGGTAAGTTTCACTCACTTCCTTCAACGCCGCATCGTGGAACAAACGCGCTTTGACATCTTCCAGCGACTCAGGATTGCGGGAATTGCTGCGGTCTCGGAATAGTTCGGATTGTTTCAAACGCAGCGGAGTGGGCAAATTGCGCACAAAGTTATTGTTGTTGAACGCAATCATAAACGTGGCTATGTTCTCTTTCATCTCATCCAGGCGGGTGATGAAATGGTAATAATGCCAGTCGTCCTGAATGCTGCGTGCATCGTAATAATCCGGGCCGGTGTTGCGGTTGCTGACTTGTTCGTTCAACTCATCCACCAGATTGAGCAAGCGGCGGTAAAAACTACCCCCACTATCGGGTTTGGGTGGCTTGGGGAAATAGGTTTCGCCGCTCGCCGTGGCGAATTCCAGAGGAAAAATGCTAGGAATTAAGCGGTTATCATTTAGGTGGATGTCCAGAATAATCGGGCCTGGTGTGCGGATTTTCAGTAGCTGATCAGCTGATAAACTGGTCAAATCGCGCTCAATTTGTCGACGTAGCGCCCTGCCACCCATTTCTGGATCGTAACCCCGGTTGGCTACCCACTCCAAAGCTTCTTTTTGGATGTTCAAAATGGTGGTACGGCGTACAAAACCATCCCGTTGCAACAATTCCTTGATCTGCAAACGGGCAATGCCCAGGATATGCTCCCGTTCCAGGGGCCGGAAAATGACGATTTGTTCAATCCGGTTGACAAACTCGGGGCGGAATTGTTTTTCCAAGGCGCTGCGGTACACCTGTGCCTGCCCCTGATGTTGAGGGTCATTGGTCAAGGTAATGCGGAAGCGATTGTCATCGGCCCCCACATTGGAAGTCATGATGATGATGCAATTGGTAAAATCCACAGTGCGTCCGAGTCGATCGGTCAAACGACCATCGTCCAACAGTTGTAAAAAGAGGTCGTGTACCTTCGGATGCGCTTTTTCAATCTCATCCAACAACAAGACACTGAAGGGCCGATAGCGAATTTTACCCGTCAATTGCCCCTCTGGATTGTATTCGTCCCCGATGAGCCGATCGATGGCATAGGGGTCGAGGTATTCGTTCATGTCAAAACGCACCAAGGCCTCTTCCGTGCCAGTCAGGTAGCGGGTCAGGATTTTTGCGGCATGCGTCTTACCTACCCCGGTTGGCCCGATGAACATCAGTGAACTGATCGGCCTGCGGGGATTGTTCAATTTGGCTTTGTACAGCTGAATCACATTGTTCAGCGCCAGGGCGGCCTCTTGTTGGCCGATCAACTCCCGTTGTAGGCCATTGAGTACTTCGTTTTTTTCAAACCAATGCCCTGAACTAAAAATCTCCTCCCGCAAGCCACTGACCATCCCAAACTCTTCACGCACATTTTGAGCATCAACGTAACCGTAGCGGTGTTTGATCGCCATTTGCCGCAAGAGGCGGATGACTGCGCCCGGCAGGGCCTTATTGGACTGAAAAATGCGGTGCACGTACATCAACTGGCTGAGGGCCGAGATGGAAATGCGCAGGCCGTTTTCCTGTTCCAAAATTTTGCGTTGTTCCAAAATGATTTTCAACGCAGTGGAAGGATCCGGCTCATACACCCGAATTACCTGAAACAAATCACTAAAAGACCGGTCTTTTTCCTGTATCAATTGCCATTCCTGGGGCGTGGCAATGAGGATGCTTTGTAGGCTGCGTTTTTCCAGATAGGGCTTGAGCACATCGCTTAAGGTCATAGAGTTTTGCCCCGATTTGCCAATGCGCAGTAGTGCCACGGGGTTGTCGATCAATAATTTATGCCCCGGATTGGGTTTGATCAGGTATTGAATGATGGCTTCGGTGCGTTTTTGCCATTGCCCCACAACCGACATGCCGCTGATGATGCGGTTGGGATCGAGGTTCCAGACGCTGACAGGTAGTTCTTTTTCATCATCCGAACGCTGGGATAGGTAGCGGTACACGGCATTGGAAATCAAATTGTGCCTGCCAACCCCTTCCTCACCCACCAACACAAAGGGAATGGGGTCGCGTTGGTACATCAAGTCGTGTACTTCTGCGGCTAGTTCGTCGCGGAAAAAAGTTTGTTGTAAGGCATGGGGGAAACTTTCATTGAGGTCGTTGCCCGTTTTGGCCGCTTCCTCGGCGCCTTCGAATTCCGTTTCCTGGAAAAAACGGAAAAAGGGATTGGTATCCTGAACGTCTTCAAAGCGGTTGGGGCCAGCTTTCAGATCGAGTTTGACCGCAACATCTACTAAATAATCACGTCGATTGGCATAATATTCCTCGGGCTGGAACTCTCCCCCCTGGTATTCTCGTTCTTTCTGCAACAACTTTTTGATCACCTTTTCCAACTCCACATCGCTAATTGGTGTTTCTTCAGTAGCCAATAGCTGCATCGTGTTGTTAAAAGCGGGCAAATACAAGATGGGCAAATCGTTTACGGTAAATTGCAGTACCAAAAACAATCCATCAACCTGGTGTTTGCCAAAAGAAAATTGAACCTTGCGTTTTTGAAACGAAGGTTTCGGCTGGAAAATCAACCAAAGGGTTTGATCCAGCGTATGGCGGCTGATGGGGTAGGAGGATAGGTGATGCCTCACTTCCTTCCGAAAACCCGCCACCGCCTCCTGATACCGACGGTGAATGGAGATCGGACCCGGCCAAAACAGCGGCCTTAGGCTAAAATAGGGCCTTCCATCTACTTGAATGTGTTGGACTAAGGTGGGTACTTTGAATTCTTGCTGGGACATTAGATGACTTTGTATTGGGGCAAATTTTTTTTTGTCGCCCCTTTGATGCAAGAAAGTTAAAAACTTTGTATAAAAAGCAGCATATTAGCAGAGCAAAAACAAAAAATTTAAATAAATTTTGCGTTTTGCAATAAACCCGGAGTGACGTTATGACGGAAGAATTTTCGAAACCAGAATTTAAGCGGCATAAATTCAAAGAATTGAAGGTTTATGCCTCGACGGAGTGGCTGGCTGACAACAAAAAGAAGTATCGGCAGGTGTTTGATCGTTTGGAAACTACCTACATCTACGCAGAACTCTCTTTTTACAACAAGCACTTCGACATCGAAGATTGGGAGATCGACGTAGAGTTGAAGTGTTACTCCTTAAAAAAAGGCCGCAAAGAAATTTGTGATTTGCCCCTGCGCAAAAAAGTAAGCAAATACGATAATGTTGTGTACATCCGCGAAGGTTGGGGCAACAAAACCGAAGGTTCCTTTTGGAAAAACGGTACCTATTACTGGGAGGCATGGATCGAAGGGGAGAAGGTCGGTACCAAATATTTCTACATCGAAGACGCTGGCCAGGATTTTTTGCGCGGTGAAAATCCCTACCTCGCAGTGAATTCCCTGCGTTTGTACGAGGGACCTTACGACGATGTTCCGGAGCTGGAGCGGGTCTATTACAAGTCCTTTAGCGGCGAAGAAACCCGCTACATCTACATCGAAGTAGTCTTGCAAAACCAGCACATTTCCAAAGCCTGGCAATGTGAGTTGTTTGCCAAGTTCTACAACGATGCCCGGGAGTTGAAGGGGCAAGTCGTGCGTTTGCACCGGGTGGAAAAAAAGGACGAATTCATTAAAATCACCACGGGCTGGGGCTCCAATGTCAAGGGCTCCTGGCGCAAGGATCGTTATACGGCCGAGTTGGTCTTTATGGATCGGCTCATTGCGGTGATTCCTTTTGAGATTGATGAAGATTTTGTTGAAGGCATCTCACCCGTGTGGTTGCCCGATCGGGGTCAACAAATTGTACCCAGCATCCAACCCGATGACCGCCAGAGTTTTGACGAGGCCATGGCTCAATTCGACAATTTGATTGGCCTCAACGACATCAAACAACAAGTCCGCAACCACGCCGATTACATCAAATTCCTGCAACTGCGCAAAGAAAGGGGCTTTGATGAAAAAGAAAACGTCAACGTCCATTCCGTCTTTATCGGCAATCCAGGCACGGGCAAAACCACCGTGGCGGGCATGATGGGCCTCTTGTACCGCAAAATGGGCTTGCTCAGCAAAGGGCACGTTCACGAGGTGGATCGGGTTGATCTGGTCGGTGAATACATCGGCCAAACCGCGCCCAAAGTCAAAGACGCCATTGAAAAAGCTCGGGGCGGCGTACTATTCATCGACGAAGCTTATTCCCTGGCGCGTTCCAGCGACGATACCAAAGATTTTGGTCGGGAAGTGATTGAAATTCTGGTGCGGGAAATGTCCAACGGTGCTGGCGATTTGGCCATCATCGTGGCGGGTTATCCCAAGGAAATGAAGCAGTTCCTGGATTCCAACCCTGGCCTCAAATCGCGTTTCCAATTCAATTTTGAATTTGCCGATTACCTGCCGCAGGAGCTCTCCCAAATTGCCCGCTTTGTCTGCAAACAAAAGGGGGTTAAACTGGGCGAAGACGCGGAAAAGAAAGTAGACGAAGTCATCATTGACGCCTACCGCAAACGTGACCGCACCTTCGGCAACGCTCGCTTTGTGAACGACTTGATCGAAAAAGCCAAGATCAATCTGGGCTTGCGGATCATGCGCAACGAAGACCCACGGCTCTTGTCGCGCGAAAATCTGGAAATGCTCGAACTGGCCGATATTGCGACCATCGACCTGAAGGCCCGTCGACCATTGCCCAATATCCCCATCGATGAAGTGCTGTTGCGCGAGTCGATCGATGAGCTGAATCGCCTGATTGGCATGGACAAAATCAAGGCGCAAATCCAGGAGATGGTGCGTTTGGTGCGTTTTTACCGGGAAACGGGCAAAGATGTGTTGAATAGCTTTTTCTTGCATACGGTCTTGATTGGCAACCCCGGCACGGGCAAAACCACTGTTGCCCGTATTTTGACCAAAATCTACAAGTCTTTGGGCATGCTGGAACGGGGTCACATGGTGGAAACCGACCGCCAAGGTTTGGTAGCTGGTTACGTAGGTCAAACGGCAATCAAAACCAACGAAAAGATCGAAGAAGCGCTGGGCGGGGTCCTCTTTATCGACGAAGCCTACGCCTTGACGGCAAAAACAGGCGGTGCGCATGGCGACTTTGGCGACGAAGCAATCCAGACCTTGTTGAAACGGATGGAAGACATGCGGGGCCATTTCTTCGTCTTCGTGGCTGGCTACACCGACAACATGGAGACCTTCCTTAAGGCCAACCCGGGCTTGAACAGCCGCTTCGATAAGATGCTGCGTTTTGAAGACTACCTGCCACAGGAACTCCTGGAAATTGCCATGTTCATGCTCGACCAAAGTGGGCTCATCCCCACGCCGGAAGCGGAGGAATACCTGAAAAAGTACCTGACCTTCATTTACGATTGCCGAGACAAGTTCTTCGGAAACGCCCGGACGGTGCGCAACATCGTGAATGAAGCAATCAAGAATCAAAACTTGCGCTTAGCTGCTTTGTCTCTGGAGGACCGTCAAAATGTACCGAATAATTTGCTTACGCTGGACGACTTGGAGACTTTTAAGTTGGACAAGAGCACGTTTGCGTTCAATAGGCAGACCATCGGTTTTAAAGCGAGGGGCTAAGGCCTGAACGCAATGCTCAACCCCGAAGGGGTGACATGATTATAGAAAGAACAAATTTGACCATGATTTTATGAGAAAAACCCCGAAGGGGTGACATTTTTCCCGAAATAATGCCACCCCTTCGGAGTTTTATACCTACCTGCGTTTGTGAAAATCTCGTGGGGTTGTGCCTCCTTAAGCAGGAGTGTGCAGTATTTTCGACTTTACCTAGATTTAATATTAGAGCCCTTGTTTTCCAATAAACAACCAACTAAATGGATTACAAAATAACAAAGCCAGCATTAATCTTTGATGATCAACGCCTATATGTATTAGCATCTGAAATCTGTAATTTAAGTTTGAATCAACTTAAATCGATTTTGGAAGATTTTGAAAATATTTTTGAAAAGAAGTACACTTCATCTTCGTTTGGATATCATACCTCTTTAGTGTCATTTGACGAAAATGTTTCTTGTGTTGAATATCGTGATGAATTTATTATGGAGCTCAATAGCAAAGAATTATATGAAGTTTTGATTGATTGGTATGATAAATACTCGAAATGGGAGTTGATAGTGAATCAATCTTAAAGCCCTGCTTCTGCTCGGACTGTAAAATCAACCGTAGTTTTACAAGCCTTGTTTTTTGTCAGCCAAATCAAGATTTATTTTACCCCGGTTGTCCGCAGGGTCGATCAGTTCTAAAGAAAACGACTTGAAAGCAGCTTCGCTGCTTGTTTTTAATAACCGCGACGACACGACGACGCGACGGTTTCACGACGCAAGCGTCGTGTCGTGCGGAGCAAAACGTCGTGTAATCGTCGCGTCGTCG
>JAIYAV010000075.1 GCA_027488855.1 Saprospiraceae bacterium | reverse complement strand
TGACTGGTCGATACCTCCATCTTGGCCGTATCAGCCGTGAACGGCAACAAATGATCGAGCAGGTACATTTTTTTGCCATTGTGGATCATGTGATCGAGCAGGGTTTCACCCGCTGGGGCAGCCCCCACAATGTCGGTTACCAATGGCCAGAGGGTTTTGACTGCAATGTGTTCTTGGTTAAAAGTACGGGTGAGGTACTGCGAAAAATTGGGGTTGTCGGGATTGTAATTCAGATAAGGGTATTTTTCGCCCAAAAAGAAATCGAGACCAATGGCCAGGTCATCGTTGGCGTACACAAAATTGCCGATGGAATACTCGGAGATGAACGTAGTAAGTGTTGGGACTTTTCGCTCCGGGAAATAGTACTTGTAGTAGCGGAATGCTTCTTCCAACTGCTGGATGCTTTCCTTTGGCAGCTCAGCGTAAAGCACCTGACAGGTATCGTACAAGTGATGTACCGCAGGGTGGGTGATGAACCCCTTGACAAAAGCAACTTCGCCCTCTGGTGCTACTTCTTTCGAGGTAGCTCCCAGGATGTTGTCAAAATAAATTTTGGCAAACGCGCCATATTTTGACTTCAAAAAAGGCAGCTCTTCCGCCAGCTTATTCGTATCCAGTTTGAATAAGTCCTGCTCAAAGCGGCGAATTGTCAATTTTACGGGCGAAATGCCGGATACATCAGGTAAATCATCACGTTTGTCAGACTTGCAGCCTGCAAAAAACGTTACTACACAGAATAAAACCAAAACGTTCTGCCAACTCATACCGGATTAGACTTTTTTTTCATTGCTTAGAATCTAATTTTGTAGTTGAGGAGTTTAGTAGTTGAGAAGTTGAGTTAAGCGCTGCGCCTAAGTCGCTCGCGATAGCCTCAACTTCTCAACTACTAAACGCCTCAACTACCGAACCAACACAAAACAATCGAAATATGAAAAAAATTATTGCAGTAGCAGCATTTTTATGCATCGCGCTAACGCAGTTGTCTGCCCAGTTTGAAGATGTAAGGTTTGGATTTCAACTGAGCCCCGCTTTCACGGGTATGAACACTGACAACAAAAACATCAACCGGAATGGTACAAATCTGGGTCTCAAATTGGGGATGATGACTGAATTGTACTTTCGACAAAACTACGCTATTTCTACCGGAATTGGCTTTGCATTCAACCATGGTGGGTCGCTGACTTATGAATATGGTGGGAAATATTGGGTGCAGTCGGATTTGGGGCCGGATTTGGATACCTTGCCCGCTGGTGTGAAGTTGAAACACAGCTTGCAGTTTATTGAAATCCCGCTGCTGGTTAAAATGCGGACGCGAGAATTTGGCCGCATGCGGTACTTCCTCGAACCTGGGGTTTTCCTCAACTTTAAATCCAAATCGACGGGTAGCATCGAAGGGCGTGGTATCGGTGCCGACGCTGAAAAAATCAACATCAAAAAGGACATCAACGGCATCAGTCTGCTTTGGGGAATGAATGGCGGGGTAGAATACAGCTTAGCGGAAACAACCTCTTTGGTGGCGGGCCTTGGCTTTCAATCGGGTTTCACCGACTTAACCGAAGACAAAGGCACTATTTTTGACCCCACGGGCAATAAGCGTGAGAACTCCAAGGCAACGGGGAGCGCGATCGTGCTGAAGTTGGGGATTATTTTTTAGGGTATGTGAAGTTCGTGGGCTCGAGAATTTAGAATCTCGAACCCACGAGCAATTTTAAGAGCGGGGTATCAGCCGGATTTTTGTTTATCAAGGTTTTAGATTAAATTTGTTGAATAAGATCAAAATCATGAGTACTATCGAAGTTAGAGCAGAAGTCCATCAATTGATTGAGCAGCTAGATGATAAATTTTTGAATGCTATCCATTCTATGCTGGAAACTTATGTCCAGCACGAGGAAGGCTACGGTACCAGCGACAATCCCATTTCTGCAGAAGAAATGAAAAATCAGTTGCGGGAAGAGGTTGAAAAAGGTCGCCAGGGTCAGTACATTAGTGTTGATGAATGGCATGAAAAATCTGAACAATGGCTGAACCAGTATACAAAGTAGTCATCACGCCACGTGCTGAAGCGAGTTTGGAGAAAATTCTTGATTATTTAGCCGAAGAAGTTTCTTTACAAACTGCGTTTTGGGAAATAAGTACGATGTAATTAAATACCTACTAGCAATATGCTGCCCATATTTTGCCCATCGATATTTCATCCGGGTGCACAAGCCGTATTTAATCAATGTGGATTATCTGAGCAAGTTGGAGGGGAATCGGGTTTATTTGCAGGGTGGAGTGGAGATCCCGATTGGGGTGTCGTTCAAGCAAAGTGTGTTGAGTTATTTTAAGGTTTAGGTACATCCAAAAACTAAAGCGGCGTTTTTTTTACCACAAAGAAAAAAAAAAGAGGGCACCAAGGACACCAAGCTAGGCGTTGACGACGCTTTGCTTGGTATTCTTTATGCCCTCTTGTTTCCTTCACACTCCAAATTACATGCCGTAATCATCGTGATGGTGATGGTGTCCGCCACCGCCTGCACTTTTCTTCTCAGGCTTGTCGCTAATCGCAGCCTCAGTGGTCAGTACCATACCGGAGATCGATGCAGCATTTTCCAGGGCTACGCGAGTAACCTTAGCGGGGTCGATGACCCCAGCGGCCATCAAGTCTTCGTATACGTCGGTGCGGGCATTGAAGCCGTAGCCGCTTTTGCCATTGATTACTTTTTGCAGCACGACTGAGCCTTCTACACCAGCGTTTTCAACAATGATGCGCAGAGGCGATTCCAGGGCTTTGCGCACAATGTCGATGCCGATATTTTCGTCTTCATTTACACCTTTGAGGTTGACAAGTGCTTTGATGGCACGTACCAGTGCTACCCCACCACCTGCTACGATGCCTTCCTCGATGGCGGCACGAGTTGCGTGCAGGGCGTCGTCTACGCGGTCTTTTTTCTCCTTCATTTCCATCTCAGTAGCCGCACCGATGTGCAGTACTGCAACCCCACCTGCCAATTTAGCGAGACGTTCCTGTAGTTTTTCCCGGTCGTAGTCGGACGTGGTGATTTCGATTTGAGAGCGGATTTGACCAACCCGGCCTTTCACGGCGTCGTCGGCACCTTTGCCGTTGACAACAGTGGTATTGTCTTTGTCTACGGTGACCCTTTCAGCCTGGCCGAGCATGGTGATGTCGGTATTTTCGAGAGCGTAACCTTGCTCCTCGCTGATCACAGTGCCCCCGGTGAGGATGGCAATGTCTTCCAGCATGGCCTTGCGGCGGTCACCAAAGCCAGGGGCTTTTACCGCTACCACGTTCAATACCGAGCGCAGGCGGTTGACCACCAAAGTGCTCAAGGCAGAACCATCCACGTCTTCGGCGATGATCACCAATGGGCGGCCCATCTGAGAGGTTTTTTCCAAAATCGGCAGGATGTCCTTGACGTTGGAAATCTTTTTATCGTGGATCAGGATAAAAGGATTGTCGTATTCGGCTACCATGTGCTCGGTGTCGGTCACAAAGTAGGGCGAAAGGTAGCCGCGGTCGAATTGCATGCCACTTACTTCTTTCACGAAAGTTTCGGTGCCTTTGGCTTCTTCGATGGTGATGACGCCGTCTTTGCTGACGCGCTTCATGGCGTCGGCAATCAGTTCGCCAATTTCTTCGTCGTTGTTGGCTGAAATGGTGGCTACTTGTTTGATTTTATTGTAGTCGTCGCCTACTTGTTCGGCTTGTTCTTTGAGGTGAGCAACGGCGGCTTTGACGGCTTTGTCGATGCCCCGCTTGAGATCCATGGGGTTGGCACCGGAGGTCACACATTTGAAACCTGCATTGATCAGCGCTTGTGCCAAAACGGTGGCAGTTGTAGTCCCATCACCTGCCGCATTGGCCGTTTTGGAGGCTACCTCTTTGATGATCTGGGCCCCCATGTTTTCGAGTGCGTCTTCCAGCTCTATTTCTTTGGCTACGGTTACCCCGTCTTTAGTGACCTGGGGTGCACCGAATTTTTTTTCAATCACCACGTTGCGGCCTTTGGGCCCGAGGGTTACTTTAACTGCGTTGGCGAGTTTATCGATGCCTCTTTTGAGCTTTTCCTGAGCGGCATTGCTGAGGGTAATTTCCTTTGCTGCCATAATGGTTTTGATTTTATTTTTCTGGAAGAAATAAGCGAATTGGAGCCCCGTACTGCTACAGCGGCTCATCTCCTGTAGTCAAAGGTTGTGCCAAGCGCAGAATAACTGGCTGCTTTGCCATTTTGGCAGGCAGAATGTCAGCCAGGAGGAAACTTTTTCCAAAAAATGGGGGTTCATTGGGGCGAAAGCTACCTATTTTTGCTGCCTCGAAACACTCCTACTATGCTCAAGTCCATTGCCCGCAATCCCTATATCTCCCTTTTGACTACAGCCTGGAAATATGCTCGTGAAGAACGCTGGCGTTATTTGCTTGTGTACAGCATGTTTATGCTCAACAATTTAATTGAGGCCTGTTTGCCAATTGCTTGGGGCTGGTTCATCAATGAGATACAGCGAAAAGGTGTCGATGTGTTCAAATCCCTTTGGTTCTACGTTGGGGCTTATCTGGTCTTGCATTTTAGTGGCTGGGTCTTTCATTTTTTTGCCCGGATTATGGAGCGAAGTATGGCCTTTAACCTGAGTCGAAACTTTTTGCAAGAAATGTACCACAAAGTGTTGCATTTAACGGTAAAATGGCACCAGGACAACCACAGTGGGATTACCATCAACCGAGTCCGCAAAGCTTATGAAGCACTCAAAGAGTTTTTCCAAAATGGCTTCATGTACATTCACGCTTTTACCAAGTTCATTTTTTCATTTGCAGCAATGCTCTATTTCTCGCCCTTGTTTGGTTCCATTGCAATCTTGTTGGGGCTGATCGCCATTTACATCATTTTCAAATTCGACAAACCTTTAATCAAATACCAGCGGGAGACAAACGAGCGGGAGCATGTCGTTTCTGCGAACCTTTTTGATAGCCTTTCCAATATAGTTACTGTCATCACCTTGCGGCTGGAAAAACGGATGGAAAGTGGTTTGATGCAAAAGGTTGCCGAAATTTTCCCTCCATTCCGGCGCAAAATTATGATCAATGAGCTAAAATGGTTTACCGTTGACGGGATTGTAGCCATTATATATTGTACCATCATCGTGGGCTACATCTATCAAACATATGTTCCGGGCGAACTTTTACTGATTGGCGGTATTGTCACCTTGATGAGTTATGTCCAGCGCTTCACCAGTGTATTTCACGATATTGCCTGGCAGTACAATCAGGTCGTCACTCAACATACCGACGTACAAACTGCCCAAAATATCTTTGATGCTTACGAAAAGCAACACCTGCCCGAATCCGCCCCACTTTTGCCTCAGCGTTGGCAAAAAATCCAAATCAAGCAGCTCAACTACATCCACGAACTGGATGGCACACCCTCCGAAGGCCAGTATCGCCCCGGGCTGCACGACCTGAACATCGAAATTGCGCGCGGCAAACGGATCGCGCTCATTGGTGAAAGTGGCAGTGGTAAAAGCACCTTGCTGGCGCTGATGCGGGGTTTGTACCCGCCTAAGCCAGGTTTGCAGTTGATGGCAGATGGCAAAAATTACGATAAGCTGGACGTGCTTTCCGACTACATCACCCTTTTCCCACAAGAGCCCGAAATTTTTGAAAACGCCATCGAATACAACATCACTCTGGGCTTACCTTTTAGCAAAGAGGAAGTGATGAAGGTGTGTGAAACGGCGCATTTTATGGATGTCGTGGAGCAGTTGCCTTCGGGCTTGGAGTCCAACATCCGCGAAAAAGGGGTAAACCTCTCGGGTGGACAAAAACAAAGGCTGGCCTTAGCGCGTGGAGTTTTGGCGGCTAGAGACAGCGACATCATTTTGCTGGATGAACCGACGAGCAGTGTGGATCCCAAAACTGAATTGCTGATTTACGAGCGCATGTTCCAGGATTTTTCGGATAAGGCGATTGTATCGGCGCTGCACCGCCTGCACTTATTGGTGCACTTCGACTACGTTTACGTCATGGAAAATGGCCGGGTGGTCGATGAGGGTACCTTTGAATATTTGCGGGAGCACAGCGCGGTGTTCCAGGAGATGTGGAAGCACCAGGAGCAGGCGGGGGTGCTGTAATGGGCTCATCATTAAACTGTTATGTGTCATGCTAAGGTGATCCTTAAGTGCCTAAGGTTTCTTAGGTGGTGAAATATGCTTCTCAGAGCTCTTTTTTTACCACCTAAGAAACCTTAGACACCTAAGAGGCACCTCAGTTGTGTTTGCACCTAGTTAGAAAGTTTCGCTTAATTCCCATCCAGCAAATTCCCCAAACTCCCCAATATGCTGCCCTCATCCTTTCCACCTTTGCCATAATGCCGCGAAGCTTGCAGCACGCGATCGGCTAAGCGACTGAAGGGCAAAGACTGTATCCAAACCGTACCCGGGCCTTCCAGACGGGCAAAGAAAATGCCCTCGCCGCCAAAGATCATGTTGCGCACGCCGCGCACCATCTCGATGTCGTAATCCACATCGCGGGTGAAGGCCACCAGGCAGCCTGTGTCAATTTTGAGGACTTCGCCCAGTTCTAGCTTTTTTTCAATGATGCTGCCTCCGGCGTGTACAAAGGCCATGCCATCACCCTCCAGCTTTTGCATGATGAAGCCTTCGCCGCCAAAAAAGCCCCGGCCCAATTTTTGAGAAAACTCGATGCCTACAGAAACACCTTTGGCTGCACAAAGAAAGGCGTCCTTTTGGCAAATGATTTTGCCATCCAGTTGGCTCAAGTCGAGTGGAATGATTTTGCCGGGGTAAGGTGCCGCAAAGGAGGCCTTTTTTTTGCCATCCCCGGCGTGGGTATACGCGGTCATAAACAAACTTTCGCCAGTGATGAGTCTTTTACCAGCCGAAAGTAATTTATCCCATAGCCCAGACCCCGCTGAATGACTGCCATCGCCAAAAAGGGTAGACATTTCAATGCCATCGTCCATCATCATAAAGCTACCTGCTTCGGCAATGACGGTTTCCATGGGGTCGAGTTCAATTTCCACAAACTGCATTTCTTCGCCGTGGATGTGGTAATCGATGTCGTGTGCGCTCATAATAATTGATGGTATTTTTTGGTGAATTAGCATTTCAATACCCTAAAAATAACTTATTGCCGACAGGGTGCAGTAAGTTTTAGACTTCGCGCTGTTATAGATAGACGTGCAGTGAATTTTTTTTTATTTTACGTGCAACCCTTTTTAACACTCCTTGTCTTTCCCTTTAGATCAGTGGAAACTTAATGGAGTTGTAGTAATGAGAGGAAACCTAGCTCTTGAAACCTATAAGATCGTAAAATTGGATTACGTCAACACACACCGCGACCTGGTAGAAAAGTGTAAACGAGGCGACCGACAATCGCAGTTCGAGTTGTATCGTCTTTATTCCAAGTCGATGTACAACGTTTGTTTGCGGATGGTGAAGGACGAATTTGAGGCAGAGGACGTGTTGCAAAACGCATTTTTGGACGTGTTTACCAAATTGAATACCTTCAAATTTGAGTCAGCAATCGGCGCCTGGATCAAACGCATCGTGATCAACAACTGCATCAATGCACTAAAAAAGAGGCGCTTGCAGTTTAGCGAACTGGAAGACAAACATGGCAACATCCAGGATGATGGCCATCAAGATACAGCGGCAGAGGGACTAAGTGTAGAAGCAGTAAAACGAGCTCTTTTTGAATTGCCCGACGGCTACCGGGTGGTTTTTTCCCTCTACATGCTGGAGGGTTACGACCATCAGGAAATTGGAGAAGTACTCGGCATCAGCGAGGCAACCTCCAAATCGCAGTACAGTCGGGCGAAACAAAGATTAAAAGACATTTTAACCCAGCAGAGGCTGGGATTGTATAAACGTTCTTAACAGGGAGCTGTCAGTAAACAGCTGTCAGCAATCTGCAATTGGGTCTTGACTAATTGTTGGAATCTCTGAAATCTTTTTTTGTTATGCAACGAGATGAATTAGAAAACTTTGTTTTGGACAAGCGCGAAGCTTTTGATGACGCGATTCCCAGTTTAAAGGTGTGGGCAGACATTGACCGGGCACTGAACAAGCCCTCCGTCAGTCAACCCCTCACTTTCCAGCGCTTTTTTAAAGTAGCTGCCGCAGTGGCAGCCATTCTGGTAGTTGGTGGTTTTGGTGGTAGCCTCATAACCCGCTGGCAACAAGCGGATCCGGTAGCCATCATTGAAAAAGTCAACCCAGAGTACCTGGAAATGGAGCAATATTACCGCCAGCAAATCAACACCAAGGTACAGCAATTGGCTCGTTATGAGCCCAATGGTACTTTTACGTCCGACATGAAAAAAATGGACCTGGTGATGGCTGAGCTGAAGGAAGAACTCTGCGTAGCCCCCAAAGGGCAAGAGGAGGAAATCATTGCCACCATGATCCAGACCTATCAAACCAAAGTCGCTATTCTGGAGCGCGTTCTTGAGCAGATGCGGACGTCCAAACCGCAACCCAAAAAAACCACGAGCAATGAGGAAGTCAGCTTATGATTTGAAAAAACCGCTCTCGATGTTGTTGGTATGTACAATGATTGCCTGTTCACTTTGTGGCTTTACCACCTCCGGCGAATTTACCAAAACCATCAAGCGAGAGTTTGACATTTCGGCCAATGGCACTACTTACTTGAGCAACAAGTACGGAAAAATTGAAGTCAAAACCTGGGACAAAAACCGAGTCAAAATTGCCGTCACCATCGTGGTGAAGGAAGGCTCGGAAGAAGATGCCCAAAAAGTCTTTAATGCCATCACCGTTAATTTTTCCAACGGTGCCGACTATGTAAAAGCCGAAACCGCTATCGAGCAAATTCGCCGTTCCTGGCTTTGGGACGATGGCAAAGCCGATTACAAGATCAATTACGAAGTGTATGTTCCTGCGACCATCAACCTCCAGGTAGACCAACGTTATGGCGATGTATACCTCGCTTCGGTGAGTGGTAAAGCCAAACTATCGGTCAAGTACGGCAATTTCAAAACCGAATCTGTAGGCGATGGCTCCAATTTTGAGTTGGCTTATGGTAATGGTACCATTGGTCATGCGCAGAACGCCGCAGTTAGTCTGAGTTATTCCAAACTAACTGTAACGGAAGCAGATGACCTAACGGTGAACAGCGCCTACTCCGGCCTGAACGCGCCCAAGCTCAATTCATTGACTACTACCGCGAAATACGACAATTACAGCCTGGGCACCATTAAAAGCCTGAAGGCCACGGGAATGTACAGCAAGTTTGCCGCTACGAATGCAGGTAGCGTCAACATCAGTGGCCAGTACAATTCCGTATCGATGGGTGAGATTTCCAAAAGCCTGGACCTCGATCTCAACTACGGCAGTTGCAATGTGTCCTTTTCCAAGGGACTCACCAATGCCTCCGTCAGAGCCAATTACACCGACGTAACCATGAAGGTGCTGCCCGATCTGTGCTGCTACCAGCTCGATGCCGCCGCCAATTATGCTGGCGTGCGTTACCCTCAAGCCATGAATGTCACCTATGAGGTACAAAAGCCCACTTCTCACGTCGTCAAAGGCCACGTTGGCAGCAGCGACGCGCCGATGATCAAGGCTAGTGTGAATTATGGGGGGATAAAGGTGCTGAGTAATTAAAGATGAAAGATGAAAGATAAAAGATGCTACCGCAGCGTTTTTGACGATTGACCTTGTCTGAGTCTCTGCGGCAGCATCTCTCATCTCTCATCTTTCATCTCTACAAGTCGTTTCCAATTTTACTGATCTATATTTCCACATCCGCCATTTTAGCGAACGTAAGTTCTGCTGGAATGGCATTTTTATTTTACATTAGACGGGAAAAATGAACAACAGTAGTAGGGCAAAAATAAATGTTCATTTTTCCTGCGCCAAATGATTAGATAAGACACTTTAAATGAAACGTTTACTTATCTAATCCTTTGGCAAAATGAACAATTTATTTTTTTATCGCCCCACACGAAATCAGGTCAAATGAAGATAAAATTCTGCGGCGCGGCCCGGGAAGTCACCGGAAGTTGCCATTTGATTACGCTAGAGGATGGATTCAAAATTTTGTTGGACTGTGGCTTGTATCAGGGTGCCGACAAAAACCTGGAGGATTTTAATGCACAATGGTTGTTTGATCCAGCAGACATTGATTGTTTGATCCTTTCTCATGCCCACATCGACCACGCTGGGCGCATCCCCAAGTTGGTCAAGGACGGGTTCCGAGGCACCATTCACTCTACCCATGCTACCCGCAGCCTGAGTAGTTTGATGCTGCTGGACAGTGCCATGATTCAGGAGCGCGAGGTAGAATACAAGCGCAAGCGACAAAGCAAGAATCACAATTTTGACGACATCGCTTACGAAGAACCCATCTATACCCGCGAGGATGTGCACACCACGATGGAGTTGTTTACTTCCTACTCCTATGAAAAGTGGTTTCAAATTCATCCCAAAGTAGAAGCAATGTTTCGGGATGCTGGGCACATTTTAGGCAGCGCCAGCGTAAGTTTGAAGATTGAAGAAAAGGGGAAAGTGATCCATTTTGGATTCAGTGGTGACGTTGGACGTCCTCATCGCCCCATTTTACGCGATCCACTACCCATGCCCGAAATGGATTACCTGATCTGTGAATCCACCTATGGCGACCGTACTCACGAAGACGCTCCTGCAGAAACCCACCACTTCCTAGATATCATTCGGCATACCTGTGTAGAAAAAGGCGGAAAACTGCTCATTCCTGCCTTCAGTGTTGGGCGCACCCAAGAGATTGTTTACCTGCTGGATCAAATGGCCAATCAAGAGCTTTTGCCCCGGATTCCAGTCTACGTGGATAGCCCTCTGGCGGTGAATGCCACCACCATTTTCGGGTCTCATCCCGAGTGTTTTGACGAGGAATTGTCAGAATACCTGACCATTGATGAAAACCCCTTTGGCTTCAATGGCCTGCGCTACATTCGCAAAACCGAAGATTCTAAAAAGCTCAATTATTCCACTGAAGCCTGCATTGTCATTGCTTCATCGGGCATGGCCAACGCCGGGCGCATCAAACACCATTTGCTTCATGGCATCGATGACCCTAAGAACACGGTGCTGATCGTGGGTTACGCTGCACCGTACACTCCGGCAGGCCGCCTGCGTGATGGGGCAAATGAGATTAAATTGTTTGGCGAATTCAAAGCCGTAAAAGCAGACATTGAAATCATGGACTCCTTTTCGGCACATGCAGACAAGCTGGAATTGGCCGATTTTTTGCGCAATCAAAAGGACAGTGCAAAAAAAATCTTCTTGGTTCACGGCGACTACGACGCACAAATTGCTTTCCGGGAGTTTTTACTCGGGGTAGGTTTTGCCGATGTAGAAATACCGGAATTGGGTCAGGAAATAGAGCTGTAATCGGGAACGGGGTTATAACCACTGTTTTCCTGTAGTTTTTCCATGGCTTTTTTTCAACACAAAAAACTAATTGTCAATAAAATATAAGTTTAATTAATAAAAATACAATTATTTTTTTCACAATTTGTCGATATGGCATTCTTTTTGGTTTAGGTAAGGGGAAATCACTTTACTCATAAAACCAAAAACGAATGTGGGGAACCTTAAACAAAACCATTACTCCAAAGACCTACGCCTTTGGCTGGCCATCCTGTCTCTCGCGCTGATCGGGGGAAGCATCCTTTTTAATTAAAGATGAGAGATGAAAGATGAAAGATGCTACCGCAGCGTTTTTGACGATGACCTTGTCTAAGTCTCAGCGGTAACGCAAATGCTTTCATCTTTCATCTTTCATCTTTCATCTTTCAAATCAGTCCTCTCGCCTTCAATTCCAAGTATTTATTAATGGTGTTGATTGAAAGATCTTCGGGGCGGGTAAGGACGGATTGAATGCCATATTGCCGTAGGGTGAGTACCATTTGGGCTTTTTCGCTGAGGTATTTGCGGGCCATGGTTTGTTGGTAAATGCCTTCAATGTCTTTCGCGTCTTGTTCAGCAAATTCGCGGATTTCGGTATTGTCAAAAAAGACGACGACCAAGAGATGGCGGCGATTGATGCGCCGCAAGATTGGCAAAGCCCGTTCGAGGGCAAACGCACTTTCAAAATTGGTAAACAACAAAATCAGGCTACGGCCATTGATGAGTTTGCTGCTGATGTGGAAAAGCAATTCGTAATTGGCTTCCAGGGGTCTTTCTTTTTCTTTGTACAGCGCATTGAGGATAAAATTCAATTGGGTGGGCCGATTGTCCGCTTTGATGGTCGCGCCAATTTTATCCGAATAAGTGATCAAGCCCGCTTTATCGTATTTTTTGATGATGATGTTGGAAATGGCCAGAGTTGCATTGATGGCGTAATCCATTAGGCTTAAGCCTTTAAACGGCATGCGCATTACCCGGCTTTTGTCAATGATGCAATACACCTGTTGGGCCCGTTCATCTTCAAATTGATTGACCATCAATCCCTCCTTGCGGCTACTGGCCTTCCAGTTGATGCTGCGAAAATCATCGCCTGCTACGTAATTTTTGATTTGTTCAAACTCATAGCTGTGCCCAATCCGCCGAATGTGCTTGATGCCTTCGCGGGTAGTGGTGCGTTCAAAAGCCCGCATCTCCATTTGTTTCATTTGAATCACAGAAGGATAAACGGCCGCTTTCATGGGGCTTTGATTGAGCTGAATCCGTCGCTCTACCAGGCCGAACAGGCCGGTAGCGTAACAATTCGTCACCCCAAAGCTGTATTCGCCCCGCTCCAATGGGCGTAAATCATAGCGAATGGAGGCCATTTCACCACCTTGGAGCGTGAGGCTTTGGACAAAATCGCGGGTTTGTAATTGTTCAGGAAGCTCGTCGATGACGTTGATGCGCAGGGTCAAATTGGAGTCATTGTTCAGATCCAGGTAAACCGGATTTTCGCCCCCCAAACTCATCATGCGAGGCAAACGACGGATGCCACTCAGGTTTACCCCAGCCTGAAACAACAGCATCCAATCGGTCAAAACCAAGGCTAGAAAGATAAAAAGTAAAAATTGCCCAATTGGGAACAAGATGGGAATGGCAAAGCCCAGGGCCAAAACCAGGATTAGTACGCCGCAAACGATAAAAAACCGCGATGGTAAAAAAGTAGATTTCACTAGGATGCGTTTACTTGAAGGGGCGAAAAAAAATAAATGTTCATTTTGCCCCACTACTAAGGAACGATGTTACAACTTTTTTAGGTTTTTCCCAAAAAAATGATCCACATCTCAAGGACTTGGGTACTCCTTTAAAAAAAGCTACTTTTGTACTTCAATTATTTGGAATGAACAACTACATAAAAATCCTGGACTGGTACATCATCAAAAAGTTTTTGTCCACTTTCTTTTTTACCGTGCTGATCTTTTTGATGGTCGCGGTCATCCTGGATTTTAGTGAAAAAGTTGAGAAGTTCATCGAAGAGCCCATTACCACCAAGGAAATCGTGCTGCAATACTATCCCAGTTTTATGCTGTGGATTGGTGGCCAGTTGTGGTCGGTTTGTACGCTCATTTCGGTGGTTTTTTTTACCTCGCGGATGGCTTATAGCTCGGAGATCATCTCCATTTTTAATGCTGGGATTAGCTTCAATCGCCTAATGCGCTCCTATTTTTTTGGAGCTGCTTTTTTGACCTTGCTGTACCTGCTTTGTACCCACATCATCATGCCCATTGGAGAAAAATACCGCCAGGACATCACCCACAAATACATCGACAAAAACGACGACAAAGGCAAAGCCACCAATATTCACTTGTTTGTAGCACCTGGCACCAAAGTGTTCATCGGTTTTTACCGCAAGGACGATAGCACCGCCCGCGATTTTCGCATCGAACAGTTCAAAAACCAAGAACTGATCAGCTATACCAAAGCGGATCGGGCCGAATTCATCCCTGAAACCCGCAAATGGCGCCTGTGGGATTACAGTACGCACCATTTCAACGGCTTGAAAGAAAGGCTAGAGATGCACCTCTCCGAATCCAAAGACACTACCTTGAGCCTTTATCCCGAAGATTTTGTGGATTACTCCAGTCAACAAAGCATGATGGTGACCCCTCGGCTGATGCGCTACATCAACCAGCAAAACGCCCGTGGCGCCAGCAATACCCGCAAATACGAATTCGAATTGTACCGCCGCACTGCCGATCCGGCCACCATATTTATCCTCACCTTCATTGGTATGGCCATCGCTTCGCGCAAAGTGCGGGGTGGGTTTGGGTTTCACTTGGCCTTGGGGATAGGGGTTGGGGCTATTTTTGTCTTTTTGTCCAAATTTACAAATGTATTTGCCCTCGGGCAAACCATCCCAGTTTGGCTGGGTGCCTGGCTTCCGAACATCATTTTCGCTTTCATCGCCTTGCGACTCATCCAGACTGCACAAAAGTAACCTCCGCATTTTGTTGAAGTAAAAAGTTAAACAAAAAGCCGGCTTTGGATTCAAGGCTGGCTTTTTGTCGTATTAATGCTTACACAAATCCGGTATGAAATCATGAATTCTGAAATTCAGGCTCTTTATTTCATTTTTTTCTGAAAGAAAGAAAAATAAAGATAAGAATTTATTTAATTGACTTTCAATTAATTGTGTAAAATAAAATCAAAATCGATTAAACAAAATCAAAGATATTTTGAAAAACAAGTCCAATTTCTTGCATTTTGTTGAACTAGTGTGTACTTTTGATTCAACAAATGTGCTTGGCAGCAAGCATAGTCATTAAAACCAGCAAATATGTCTTATCCATCAGATTTTCATACCCAGCTCAATAGCATGTCTGTCCTTCTCCATTCTTTTGCGTTCAACTTGACCAAAAATACGGAGGATGCCAAAGATCTTTATCAAGAGACGGCTTACCGAGCTATGACCAATATGGATAAATTTCGCCCTGGCACCAACTTTAAGGCATGGTTGTTCACGATCATGAAAAACATTTTCATCAACAACTACCGCAAAAAGACCAAGGCCAACACCATTGTCGATTCTACCGATAATTTGTACTACATCAACTCTACGGCCAACACCATTGACAACCGGGCTGAATCAAGCATTATGATGAAAGAACTCGTGCAACTGATCGAAAAACTCGATGACAGCATTCGGGTTCCCTTCCTGATGCACTACCAGGGTTACAAGTACCAGGAAATCGCCGATTATCTGGATCTACCTCTGGGAACGGTCAAAAGCCGCATCTTTTTTGCCCGCAAAGAACTCAAAGACATGATCGGCAAACGGTACACCGATATGGTACTGGATGATGCAGAGTAAATTGGTCCTGCGATCTGATACCGACTACATTTGCTGACCTTATTCAAAGCTGGCATGGCTGCCGCCTTGAAATCACCCAATTGACTTTTTTATTTTTTAGATAGCAGTTATGGCGATGGAGACTTATCTTCATCGCCTAATTTTTTTTGTGGAAGATCTTATGAAGTATTATAGCTTTTTTCAAGAAAATTTGCTGGCATGGTACCATCCCGAAGACCGGCCCTTGCCCTGGAAAGGCATTCAAAACCCTTACCACATCTGGCTTTCAGAAATCATCTTGCAGCAAACCCGTGTGGAACAGGGTTTGGCCTATTATCTGCGTTTTGTGGAATCCTACCCCCGTATCCAGGATCTGGCCGCTGCCCCCGACGATGAAGTGATGAAACTATGGGAAGGCCTGGGCTATTACTCCCGGGCACGCAACTTACTGGCCGCAGCACGCTACATCGCCCATGATCTGGATGGGGTATTCCCCACAACCTACGATGGCATCCGTTTGCTCAAAGGGGTGGGGCCTTACACGGCAGCAGCGATTGCGTCTTTTGCCTACAATTTGCCACACGCTGTAGTAGATGGCAATGTGTTTCGGGTACTCGCCCGTTTTTTTGGCATCAGTACCCCCCAAGACAGCACCGAAGGCAAAAAGCAGTTTACCCAATTGGCTGAAGCCTTGCTAGATGCAACCCAAGCTGGCCTTTACAACCAGGCCATCATGGATTTTGGGGCAACGCTTTGTTTGCCGCGCAACCCACACTGCAAAAAATGCCCCCTACAAACACACTGCGTGGCCTTGCAGGAAAATCGCATCGGAGAACTGCCCGTCAAAAGCAAAAAAATTGTCAAAACGGAGCGTTTTTTCCATTATCTGGTGTTCAATTTTGAGGGTCAGGTCTTGATTCAAAAACGCGAAGCAAAAGACATTTGGCTGGAGTTGTACCAATTCCCCTTGGTAGAAAATGAAAGTTTGGAGCAAAGCTGGGAACTGTTACAAACTGAACTGTTGGAAAAAACCGGGCTTACCCTCACTCCGCATACTTTACGCAGTGGCTCCAAGGTGTTTCAGCAATTGCTCACCCATCAGGTGGTGAATGTGCGATTTTGGGAGATCGATTTGCAGGTCTTACCCGCAGGAATACCATCCAATTGGGTTTGGGTGAATCGTGAAACATTAAACAAATACGCATTCCCGAAGGTGATTGATCGGTATTTAGGGGACCGGGGTTTATTATTGGAATTACGGTAACGATTTTTGCAACAAAATTCGATATTCCCCCAGTGTTTCCCGTGGTTCCACCCCAATGATGTCAAAACCATTGCCCAACGCAAACTGCAACATGGCCTTCAAGCGATTCCGCGTTTTGAACTGAATGCAGGTAAAACCTTGCGCCCTTGCCCACTCCTCCTGCCGAACCGCCAATGCTTTGGCTACCCCAAACTGGCGAAATTCGGGCAATACCGCTCCCATCCAGGAATAAAAGACTTGTTCCCCCTTGGCATAGCCCACTTTGAAACCCACTACTTTTCCTGCACTTTCTGCAAGCAGAATAAGCGCTGGTACCCCCGCCAAGCGCTTTTGGTATTCTTCGGCCTGGTGAGGTGCCGTAAATTCGGGAATACTCATGCTCAGGGCGACGGCTTCCACGATGCTTCCTTCGCGGATTGAGATGGTTTCAGTTGTCATGATGAATGATGAGTTCGTTTGTACATCAAAAATAAAGCATTTCAGACGAGAGGTAAAAATAATCCTCCAAATTGGTTGACAAAAACAAATTATTTTGTAAATTTGTCAACCAAAACCCCGGTTATAAAATCACCACAAAGTTTATCTCAAACCGGGAAAGGAGCATTAAGATGGAAAACTTATTTGGACAACGGCTCACCAACGCCCGAAAAATGGCGGGATTGTCGCTACAAGACCTAGCGAACAAGATGGAGAATGCCGTGACCCGGCAAGCCCTCAACAAGTACGAAAAAGGGGAAATGATGCCGGGTAGCGCCGTGTTGATTCGTTTGGCCAATGCCTTGAGTGTAACGGTTGATTTCTTTTTTTCGGAACCGCAAGTAAAAGTTGAGCTGAAGGGCATTGAGTTTCGCAAAAAAATATCCCGCTTGAGTAAAACTGCCGAAGTGGCCGTCATTGAAAAAGCCCGCGCTTTTTTGGAAAGATACCTGGAGCTGGAGCACTTGTTGCAATTGCCAGTTCAAAGCCACGATTTCCACTACGAACTGGCCGTACGCAGTGGCACTGATGCCGAAGTCGCCGCCGAAGCCCTGCGCAAGCAATGGAACCTGGGCTACGACCCCATTCCCAGCGTGATTGAAATGCTGGAAGACAAGGGCTTCAAGGTACTCGAAGTGGATGCCGACGATGCCTTCGACGGCCTCAAAGCGCTGGTGCAAGGGCATCGGATTATCGTGCTCAATAAAAAGCACAACGCGGTGCGCAAACGCTTCACTGCCCTGCATGAGCTGGCGCACCACAGCCTGACTTTTGATACGCGGCTGGAGGAAAAGGACGTAGAACGGCTTTGTCATACCTTTGCCTCGGCGGTACTTTACCCTGCCGAAATGGCCCGAGGCGAAATGGCGCAGGAGCGTTTTCACTTTTTTTTGCAGGAACTGGAATTGATCAAAGAGCGTTGGGGGATTTCCATTGCGGCCCTTTTCCCACGTGCGCTCCACCTGGGGATCATCAACGCCAATACCTATCGGCGGCTCAACACCAATTACCGCGTCAAGGGGTACCACCGCGACGAACCGGGTGAGTTTGGCGGCCGCGAGCGCCCCCGGCGTTTCATCCAACTCCTCTATCGGGCCATTGGCCAGGAGGTTATTTCGATCAATCATGCCGCCCATCTGGCTGAAATGAATTTGGGCGAATTTCGGGACAAATTGGAACAACTGGCATGAAGGACCTCATCATCACCGACACCAACGTCTTCATCGACCTCATCAAAACAGGGGCGCTGGAGTACTTCATGCAACTGGATTACCACATCTTGACAACAGGTTTTGTGGTGAACGAAATCAACCATCCAGATCAAAAAGCCACATTGGAACGCTGCCTGACACCCGAACGTGTCGAAATCATCGAATTCAGCGGCGAAGAGATGCTCAACATCCTCCGCTTCCACACCCGCCGCAACCTCAAACGCCTCACCGACAAGTCGGTTCTTTTTCTCGCCGTTCAGCGCCAATGCCCTCTGCTCAGTGGGGATGGCGACCTCCGCAAAGAAGCCCAGGACAATGGCCTCACCGTTTTTGGCTCCCTCTGGGTCATCAATCAACTCGTTGAACAACAGATTTGTACCCCCCAATTGGCGATTGCGCTGCTGAGGCGCTTGGAGCGTTGTAATCCGAGGTTGCCAAAGAAGAAAATGGAAGAGATGGTGGAAAGGTTGGAGGGGATTGCGGTGTAAGGGACGGGTTCAAAATAAAGTAACAATTTGGCTGGACTCTTTTTTGTTATTTTATGCTGAACCCGTCCCTAAAACATACCTATTTCAGCATTATTTTAATGCTCCACACTATTTAGATCATACTTCTTCAACAGCTCTTGGGTTTGCGCCAGGAGGACTTTCAAATCCTCCGCATTGTGCTCTTGATCTTCCGTTACCGGAACCAAAGCTTCATCTGCATCCACAACAGGCTCAGATCCTCCTTCATTACGCTGAAAAAAGGCCGTTTCGGCCTCCTCCTCCACTGGAGCTTCCTGGCGGGAAGAAGTAATTTCGATGACATCTGGAATTTCGGCAATGGTTTCTGAGTGGCTGGGCTCTTCGGCTTCAATTTCAGGCTCCCCGGTTAATTCCAGGGCTTCAAGCACAGGTTCTTCGGCAGCATTTTCCACTTCTTCCAGATATCCGGTATCCAATCCATTATCAGGGCTGAGCTCTGCTTCTTCAGCAAGCACTTCTTCCTGGTATCCGGTATCCAATCCGTTATCAGGGCCAAGTTCTACTTCTGGCTCAGTGGCTTCTTCTAATTCAGGCTCGCCAAGTACTTCATCCAGAGCGGCTTTGGCTTCGGCTTCTTCATAGGCGTTTAGTTCCTCTAAATCCATACCGTCACCACAATCGTCATACACCTCCTCGGCAAGTTCTTGAACTTCCAGGTCTACCTCAAAGCCGTCCACCACAAAGCTGTAGGACTGGCGACTGAGCAAAGGATTGTCTACAACGGGTACACTCAGAATCGGCTCGCGGCTACCGGGGATTTGTACTACTACTTCGTAGGGCAACACGGAGAAGGTTACTCCAGTTGCGCCTTCTGCGGTGTTGCCACCACGTACGGTTACATTTACAATTTTCATGGCTGAAAAAATTAATATGGTATTGGGAAAAATGACAAATGCGCGAAGAGACATGCGCTTGGTAGTGGAGATAACTTGAATTCGGCTCTTGGTGGAATTGATGGATAAATATAGTCCAATAATAAATAGGTCTAATTTTTAGTTGGTGTGATTTTGGGCAAAAATGAACCAGCGTCGGGCATTAGACAATAGTTAAAATACTCGTCGAAGAATTGGCTTCAAGTGAAACCTTTCCTGCTAAAAATCGTAGCGCTTTATTTCTTGAATTGGCCAAAGTATTCCAATATCAATTCAACTTCATGATTCAAAACAACTCTATTTTGTTTCTACCCAGCTTCAATCTACCTTCGTTTTCCAGTTGCTTCAGTAGCCTGGATATGGCTTCTCGGGAAGCATTTAGATCGTAAGCAATGTCTTGATGGGTTGCATTAATCACTTTGGAATGGGTGGCCTGCGCTTTTTTCTGCAAATACTCCAGTAATCTCACGTCCATGTGATGAAAAGCAATGCTGTCGATAGTGCGAACAAGTTCCAACATGCGCTGGTCATAAGTTTGCATCACAAAATTCTTCCAGCTTTGGTATTTTGTCATCCATTCATCTACGAAGCGGATCGGAATACCAATGAGCTGGGTGTCTTCTTCTGCAAGGGTGCGGATTTCGCTTTTTTTATTCATCATGCAACAAGTGAACGACATGGAACAGGTTTCACCCCCGTTTAAGTAATAGAGGAATAGTTCTCCTCCATTCTCATCTTCGCGCGATACTTTGATGACCCCTTTGATGACCAAAGGTACTAGTTTTACGTACTGCCCTACTTCCATGATCACCGTATCTGCTGGAAATTCCATCGAACGACCTACCGAGGCTATTTCTTCTTGTAGTCCCTTTTCTGCAATTTGTGGAAAATGCTTGCGTACTAAAGCAAGGATGTTTTCATTTATCATTCTATGAGATTGTTCTTTCGAATAAAAATAACATGAAAACATGAAAATATGTTTATGTATTTGAATTATTCTAAAGAACTACAAATACAGATTAGGGATAGCTACTATCTTAACCCGAGTATAAATTGCGCTTAACCATTGCTTTGTAAAGCGTAATCTTTGTATTGTTGAGACTGGTTACTGACATTATCTGCATCGTCAAAATG
Source organism: Saprospiraceae bacterium (assembly GCA_027488855.1). Taxonomy (GTDB): domain Bacteria; phylum Bacteroidota; class Bacteroidia; order Chitinophagales; family Saprospiraceae; genus Haliscomenobacter. The sequence goes on along the minus strand of JAIYAV010000075.1, from coordinate 20,744 downwards.
ATCAACCGCTTGTTGGTCGCTCATGACCAGATTATTTGCCCCAATCAATTCAACCAATCCCGATTTGGCAAAAATATCCCTTACTGGGCCGATGAGACTAGTGAAATACAATTGGAGGCCTTGGTTTTGAATGTCTATCACCCAATCTTTCAGCGCATGTACTGCGCTACTGTCCACATGGCTGATGCTGTCCGCATTGATGACAATTGCTTTAAGTGCTTCGCCGTGTATGGCCATCTGGTTCGCCAATTGTTCTTTGAAGTAATTCAGGTTGGCAAAGTAAAGTGGCCCATCCATGCGTAAGATGAGGATATCCTTGCGTTGCTCCAGATTGTCAAACCGTTGAATATTGCGGTAAAAATCAGAGTTGGGTACTTTGCCGAGTACGGCAATATGTGGGCGCGTTGAGCGGTAAACCACCATCGCTAAAGACAAGACTACACCCGCACCAATACCCGTTTCAATACCCATCGTCAACGTAACAACAAAGGTGGCAATGAGCATCCAAAAATCGGAACGGTCTTCTTTCCAAAGATGAACGGCTTCTTTGTAATCGATCAAACCAATGACGGCCACAATCACTACGGCCGCCAATACGGCATTGGGTAGAAAATAAAACAAGGGCGTGAGGAAAAGTAAGGTCAAAACGATCAAGATTGCACTAAAAATAGAGGCCATCCCTGTTTTTGCGCCAGCTTGATCATTTACTGCGGTACGTGAAAAACCACCCGTGATGGGGTAGCCTTGAAAAAAAGCCGCACTCAGATTGGCAGTCCCCAACGCAATCAACTCCTGATTGGCGTCAACTTGGTAGTTTTTGTGTTTGGCTTGAATGGCTTTGGCTACCGCAAAACTTTCCATAAAACCGACCAGTGAAATGGTCAGGGCAACCGATAAAAGGCTTTTCCAAACCGCAGGATCAAAAGAAGGTGCAGACAGACCTGGCAAACCACTGGGAACTTCTCCCACAATTTTAATGCCTTGTTCGGTTAGATTTAGTCCCCAAACGGTCAATATCCCCAACATTACGGTGATGAGTGAAGTGGGCAGGCTTTTGTGGATTTTTTTACCATACTTTATCACCACAATGGCGACCAACCCGATACCCAATGTAAGCAAATGGGTATTGCCGATGTTTTTGGCCAGAGCCAGCATCATTTCTTGAATGTGTTCACTTTTGGGCAGATCGATGCGCAACAAATGTTTGAGTTGGCTCAGCCCAATGATGATGGCCGCCGCTGAGGTGAACCCACTGATGACGGGGTGTGATAAAAAATTGACCAAAAAACCCAAGCGGAAAATGCCCATTGCCAATTGAAATACCCCTACTAAAAAAGCTGCCGTAAGCGCATAAAGCAAATACATCTCCGGGGTTGCGGGTTGCAGTGCGCCAATGCCCGCAGCAGTAAGCAGCGAAACCATGGCTACAGGGCCAACCGCCAATTGCCGGGAAGTGCCCAAGATGGCATACGCTATTAACGGAATGGTCACTGCGTAAAGGCCATGGATGGGCTCCAAACCAGCCAACATGGCGTAGGCCATACCTTGTGGAATGAGCATCACGCCTACCGTAAGGCCAGCGGACAAGTCACCTTGCAATTGGGCTTGCGTATATTTAGGTAGCCAATCTAGAATGGGAAAAAATCGCTTGAGCATAGTTCGTGTGTTTTGGTTGGAAGAGCCATTGTCACCACAAAAATCACCATAGTTGAGCTGCCTGTTTGTAATCTAGGTCACTTTAGGTAGTGGGGCAAAAATAAGTGATCATTTTTCCAGAGCCAGAGGATTAGATAAGGCGCTTGAAATGAAACGTTTATTGATCTAATCCTCTGGCAAAATGATCATTATTTTTTTATCGCCCCTAGGAATAAAATCTTTCCAAAGTGATCTGCATCACAAAAAAACACTCAAAACTGAGCGAGTTTTGTCCTATCAGTTGAACACCAATTTTTTGACTGTCCACCTGCCCAAAAGTTAAGGAGAATACCTCTTGGTACCCACTTTTCGCATTCCCACCCTTATCCATTCCCGCTCGGGCAATGCCAAATGACTGTATGAACTCAGCAATCGCAATCCAATTTGGATGCATACCAAAGACGCCGCAAAATTTGGCGTTGAAACGGGCGATTTGTTGCTCATCAACAACGAAATTGGTTATTTTGTGGACAAGGTCTGGGTAACCGAAGGCATGAACCCCGGAGTACTCGCTTGCTCACACCACCTGGCCCCAACGGCCTGCGCATGCTCCTATGGATGAAACGTGCATTGCGACCAGATAAAGAACCTTTTTATACTCGATAATGGCAAAGTCTTACTGGAACACGATTAATCCTTACCCAAACTGGTTCAAACAGGTCAACCGCCGGACCCTGAGAGCCGATTTTATGGCTGGATTAACTGGTTCGGTCATTGTACTGCCCCAGGGTTTGGCCTTTGCGATGATTGCGGGCTTGCCTCCCGTTTATGGCTTATACACAGCCATCATTCCGCCGATTATTGCCGGGCTATTTGGTTCTTCCCTACACATGGTGTCGGGGCCTACTACGGCCAATTCACTGGTAATTTTTGCGGCGTTGAGTCAACTGGCGGTGCCGGGAAGCACCGAGTATGTGACCCTGGCCTTTTCCATCACCCTCTTTGTAGGCATCATTCAATTGAGTTTTGGGCTGGCCCGCTTAGGTATTTTTGTCAATTTTGTCTCCAGCACAGTTATTACTGCTTTTTCAACGGGGGCGGCACTGTTGATCATGATCAGCCAGTTGAAAAACATCTCGGGGGTAAGCATTAAGAATGGCCTGAATGCTTTTGAAGTCGTTTATGTTTTTTTTGAAAAAATCCAGGAGTTCAATTTTCAGGTTTTTTCGGTGGCGGTGATCAGCTTTTGTACTGCGGTAGCGCTCAAATTGTGGAAGCCCAAATGGCCCAATCTGATTGGCGGCTTGGTCATGGGCAGCTTGTGTGCAGTGGCGTTTGGGGGGGAGGAAATAGGTATTCGTTTTGTTGCCAGTATCGATCATGCAATTCCCCCTTTGAGTTGGCCCAGTTTTTCGGTAACTGAGTTTTCGAAGCTGTTTCCCAGTGCTTTTGCGGTGGCCATGATTGGACTTATTTCGGCCATTGCGATCGGAAAAAACATCGGCAGCCAGTCCGGGCAACGGATTGACAGCAACCGAGAGTTTGTGGGGCAGGGTTTGTCGAATATTGTGGGGAGCTTTTTTTCAGCCTACGCCAGTTCCGGGTCTTTTACCCGTTCGGGAGTCAATTACCAAGGGGGAGCCCGTACCCCACTTTCAGCCGTGTTTGCTTCTTTGATTTTACTGGTGATCTTGCTCTTTGTTGCTCCCTTGGCGAGTTATTTGCCCATTGCCGGAATGGGAGGGATCATTTTATTGGTATCGATTAATTTGATCGATACCCCGGAGATCAAACGCATTTTTCGCGCCAGCCGCCTGGAGGCGAGTGTTTTTGTCATCACTTTTATTGCTACCCTCTTATTTTCTTTGGAATACGCCATTTTTATGGGCATCATGGTTTCGTTGACTTTCTTTTTGTATAAAGTTTCCACCCCGCACATCGCCACGATGGCTCCTGACCCAACAAAGCCCGACAACAGCCTTACTTTCATCAAGCGCAAACCGGAGTTGCGGGAATGTTCACAAATCAAAATCATCCGCCTGGATGGCCCCATTTTTTACGGCGCGGTAGATCATATTTCAGATTTTTTTGATCAGGTGCGTGAAGGCAAACACAAGTATTGCCTCATCTTGTGCGAAGGTGTCAATTTTATTGGTTTATCTGGCGCGCATTGGTTGTACGAAGAGGCCGAACGTTGGAAGACTAGAGAGGGTGGGCTGTATTTGTCCAACCTCAAATTGGTGGCACAGGATGTGTTGATACATAGCGGGTTCAAGGCTTTGATTGGAGAAAATCACTTCTTCATTGCCAAAAAAGATGCCATTGAATACATCTACACCTTGATCCCGGACGAGGCTTGCCGGACTTGCGAAAAACGGGTGTTTCGGGAATGTCGAATCAAAGCTGAGGCAGCAGAACAACAACCGGAATTGGCCAAAATAGAAACGACAGAATGAATAATAATTAATTTTTATGTCAAATCATCCAATAACAAGATTTTGCAAAAGCAGATAAAGTTTTTTTAACTCAAAAAATGGATATACCAGTCAGTTTGACGTAAATTAAAATCAAAAAAAGTCAATACCTTAGTTTTATTGACGAATTCAGACACAATCCTCTTAATCCACAAAATAATTCAGCTATGGCAACCTTAACTGCAACCCACAGTGAGTTCCTCATTGCCAAGGAAGAACAATATGGCGCACACAATTATCACCCACTGGAAGCCGTCATCGAACGGGGGCGGGGTGTCCACGTGTGGGATGTTGAAGGCAAGCAGTATTACGACTTCCTCTCGGCATATTCGGCGGTCAACCAGGGCCATTGCCACCCCCGGATCATTGAGGCATTGACCACCCAAGCTCAAAAACTCACCTTGATTTCGCGGGCTTTTTACAATTCGGAATTGGGGCCTTACGAAGAATACATTACCCAATTGTTTGGCTACGATAAAGTCCTGCCCATGAACACGGGGGTAGAGGCCGTGGAAACCGCACTCAAACTCTGTCGCAAATGGGCGTACGAAGTAAAAGGGGTACCCGCCAATCGGGCCAAAATCCTCTTCGCTACTGGCAACTTCCATGGCCGTACCCTTTCAGTGATTTCGGGTTCGACAGATCCTTCCAGCCGTGGAGGTTTTGGCCCTTACATGCCCGGCTGGGAAATGGTGGAGTATAATAATCTGGCCGCTTTGGAAGCTGCATTGGAAGACCCTGATGTGGCAGGACTGTTGATCGAACCGATTCAGGGGGAAGCTGGGGTGGTTGTGCCGGAACCAGGTTATTTATCGGCGGCATTCCGCATGTGCCGAGAAAAGCAGGTGCTGTTCATCGGTGATGAAATCCAGACGGGAATCGCACGCACCGGGAAAATGCTGGCACTGGATCACTATGGCATCAAGCCAGACATCCTGATTCTAGGCAAAGCGCTTTCGGGCGGAGTATTGCCAGTATCGGCGGTATTGGCTGATGATGAAGTTATGTTGTGCATCCGCCCAGGCGAGCATGGCTCCACTTACGGCGGCAATCCGCTGGCTTGTGCAGTTGCCCACGCGGCACTACAAGTGGTATTGGATGAAAAGCTGGCCGACAATGCTCAGCAAATGGGGGAAATGTTTCGGGGCGCCCTGAATGAGCTACGGAAAGAAACGGATTTGCTCACCCTGGTACGTGGCCAGGGTTTGCTGAATGCGATTGTGATCAATACGAATGAAGATTCGGATTTGGCCTGGAAGATTTGTTTGCGTTTTCGGGATAAGGGCTTGCTAGCAAAGCCGACTCATGGCAATAAAATTCGCTTGGCACCGCCATTGGTGATCACGGAGGAGCAGTTGTGGGATTGTGTGGGGATTATCCGGGAAACGCTGATGTCATTTTAACACTAAGACTTATCGTTCTAAATTTTTAAATACCACCAAAGCGACTTATTAGCACAAAGGACACAGAGGCAGCACAGAGGACACAAAGTTATACGTTGACGAGGTTATTTTTTAAAAGTGTACTCTGTCAACATCTAACTTTGTGCCCTTTGTGCCCTTTGTGCCCCCTTTGTGTCCTTTGTGCTAAAAAATGCCGCTTTGGTTGTATGCTTTGTGACCTCCACTCAATGGATATGTCCCGCCTGCTGCGAAATATCCAGCATCCGGTCGATGCACACCCGGCCTTGTTCGATCACCCAATCCGGCAATAGAATTTCTGGCGTTTCGTGCTTCATACAGAGGTAGAGTTTCTCCAGGGTATTGAGGCGCATGTGTGGGCATTCGTTGCAGGCGCAATTGTTTTCAGGTGGCGCCGGGATGAAGATTTTATCTGGCGATGACTTTTGCATTTGGTGCAGGATACCTGCTTCGGTGGCTACGATGAACACTTTACTGGGGCTATTGATGGTGTACTTCAACAAGCCAGTAGTAGAGCCAATATAATCCGCCATCTTTAGCAAGTGTTCTTCACATTCAGGGTGGGCAATGAACTCCGCTTCGGGGTACTCACGCATCAGTTTATTGATTTTTTCCTGCGAAAAAATCTCGTGCACCATACAGGCACCATCCCAGAGCACCATATCGCGGCCCGTCTTTTTGATCAGGTAGGCACCCAGGTTTTTGTCGGGTGCAAAAACGATTTTTTGATCCAGGGGGATGCTATTGATGATGTCGACGGCATTGGTGGAGGTGCAGCAAATGTCGGTCAGGGTTTTGAGTTCTGCCGAGCAATTCACATAACTCACTACCACGTGGTCGGGGTATTTTTCCAAAAACTTCTTGAACAAGGGTGCTGGCGCCGAGTCGGCCAGAGAGCAACCCGCCTTGAGGTCGGGCAACAACACCTTTTTATGTGGTGAAAGCATCTTCGCCGTTTCCGCCATAAAGTGTACCCCGGCAAATACAATGATATCCGCATCCGTATTGGCCGCCTCGCGCGACAGCCCCAGGCTGTCGCCAATGTAATCGGCGATGTCCTGAATGTCGGACTCCTGGTAGTAGTGGGCCAGGATGATGGCATTTTTCTCCTTTTTGAGGCGGTTGATTTCCTCAAAAAGATCAAGGGTAGGGTCTACCTCCAAGTCGAGGTAGCCTTTTTTGGTCAGGTTTTGTTGGGCAACTGCGATGGCGTCCATGTTCTGAAATTGAAAAGGATTTGATGGTTTTGATGTTATTCTAACGCAAAGGTAACGAAAAAAGTTTTCTACTTATTTTAGAAATGAAACTAAGCTATAAAAAATAAAAAACACCTTACCAGAAATAAAGGTTAATTTACGTGACCATTCCCAATTTTATCCACATCAACATGTGGTTGTTCACACTCAATTCTTCCCCCAACTTTGTGGTATGGAAAAGATCAATATAGCCATAGTCGAAGACGACAACCTGATCCGGGAAAGCCTGGAAAACTTTCTGACTGAACACCCTTCGCTGCACATCAGCTTGGTTGCGGAAAGTGTGGAACTGTTTCTGGAGGCGATCAAAGATGCTTCCCGACCAGTGATCGACTTGTTATTATTGGATATTGAACTTCCCGGAATGACGGGCATCCAGGGCATTTACCACATCAAACAGAAATACCCGCAGCTCGACATCGTGATGCTGACCACCTTTGAAGAGGAGGAAACGATTTTTAATTCCCTCTGTGCCGGGGCCTGCTCTTACATTTCCAAAAGAACACCTTTGGCTACGATTCGGGAGGCTGTATTTACGGTACACAGGGGCGGCTCATACATGTCGCCCTCCATTGCGCGCAAAATTGCCCAGCATTTTATGCCCAAGGCGCAAAAAGAGGGGGAGCTATTGTCGGTACGCCAAAAGGAAATTGTACAGGGCATCGTGGATGGCCTGAGTTACAAAATGATTGCGGATAAGCTCAACATCTCCATTGATACCGTGCGGGACCACATCAAACGGATTTACCGGGCGCTGGAAGTGAACAGCAAAGCGGAGGTGATCCGAAAGTCGCTAGAGGGGGAGATTTGAACAAGCTCTAAGGATTGAGAACTACTTTTCTACCATAAACACCTAAAACCAATTTAAAATGCCAGACTTCATTTTGACAGCCGACAACATACCTGCTCCAGGGGCATTAACGGCGAACAAGCGCGACATTGGAATGGACAATCCCACTGTAGGCATCCAAAATGCCACATTGGAAGCCATTAAAAGCCAAGCTCTTTTGCATACCTTTTACAGCCGAGAAGATCTTTTCGAGCTATTCGAGCAGAAAGACAGTGCTGGCTTAAGGCTTTATCCAGCATTTGATTCAAATGATAATTTTTCTACTTTAGTCGTTGCTACCAATTCACAAAGAGTTGACATCGTGAGCGGCGATACCTCAAAATGCTTTGTTGCGGAGGCTTCTAAACCTGTAACTAAACTGACCGAGGCAGAGGGCATTCAAATGGTGGATAGGGTTAGTGCTCATATCCAGCAAATTGATAGTGATATGCGCAATTTGATCCCCTTGGCAAATGCGCCCAGGTCGGTCAATGAAAATAATTACTTCAAAGTGTTTTTTAGCAAACCAGACATTATTAAATTACTGGGAACGGACGCTAGCGGAGTACGTTTTTATACCAGCAAGATTAGATTCAACGATCGTCAAAGAAATTATACTACACTTACAGCTATAGCAGTAAATGACTCTGGTGAAGAAAATTCAAGCGGCTTGCTGAGTGCACTGCCTTGTCCGCCCAATTGTGGTGGGGGATATACTGGAGATAAAGTTATTCCCCTGGCCTAGTGTATTAATGGGGAGCTAGTTTCTTGAATGGACTCTATCATGTTTGGTAAACCGATCAATTTGCATGATTCTTTTTAATCGTTGTGTACAATTTTTGATTGTGTTTGGGCTCCTGGCAGCATTGGATGGTGTCTGCCAGGCTCAGCCTTTGCAATTTATTTTCCACCATTTATCGCCTAATGAGGGCCTTTCTCAAGGAACCAATGTGTTTATTCATCAAGACTCAAAAGGGTTTATTTGGCTGAGTTCAATTGACGGACTAAACCGATTTGATGGAAAGAAAGTAAAAACCTACAAGGCTAACCCGACGAACGGTTTATTCGACAACATTGTCACGAGCAACTTTTTTGAAGATGATCAAAGCAATTTGTGGTTTACTACGTATCAAGGCATTCATTGTTACGATCGAAAAAAAGATGAGTTTCGATATCATGTGCTGAAAGACGCTGAAGGCAAAAAGATCAACCAGGATTACTTTGCTTTTCACCTGGACAAAAACAAACAGTTGTGGGTGAGAACTGGAGTTGGAGGGGTGGGGCAATTGCATTTGTTTGATACTAAAAAATTGCAAGACAGCATCTTGTGTGCTATCGACGGCCAACGCAATTATCCCATTCTCGATGAAAAAGATCAAGTGATCAAAGTTGTCTCAACCTACTTTCTTCCAAAAAAAAATGAAGAAAAAATGGGGGCGGAATTGATCGATTTGGAGCAAAAGCTGCAAAAAACCACTCTTTTGACAAATGCGGTAATTCGGTCTTTTTATCAGGAGAACAGCAAACTTTGGTGGTTTGGGACAAGTACTGGCTTGATTGCTTTTGATCCACTTCAACAAAGGTTTAGAATATATTCCGATTACAAAAATCAGCCCATAGGTACAGTTACCCATGTTACCAAACTACGTGACAGTTTATTGATTGTGTCCAGTTCGGATGCCGGCGTACTGCTGTTCAGCAAACGACAAAAAGCCTTTATTCAAAAAATCCCAAATGCAACAGAAAGGCAGCACGGGCTCAAGGCCATTGAAGCCCTTTACATTGACAAACAAGAAAATCTTTGGGTTTCTAGTCAAAGTAAAGGAGTGAATTATACGAACTTACGCAAGCAAAAATTTGAACGAAAAAACCTACCTGCTCGTAGTCAAATAACGGCACTTTTTCAATCAAGCAGTCAACAAATATGGTGTAGTGGTAGCCCTGACACCGTGCTCCGGTTTGATCCTGATGGGCGCGATTACCAGTCCATTAGAATGGTACACCCTGGGCTTAAGCCGAAGAAGATGGAGGATTTTTTTCAAGACAGAAAAGGTGATTTATGGGGTGTCTCTTTAAATTACCTTTTTAAATGGCATGAGAAAACGCAAACTTTCAACTTTATCGATAGCCTGCCTGCTAATGTTTTGTATACTCGTCAACTTTCATCTGGTAGGGTTTGGACATCCACCTACAATGGGGTTTATTCTTTTAGTGAAGCCAATGGAAGCGTTAGCTTTTTTAAGATAAAAGGGCTAGAGCATTACACGGAAGTGACTGCATTCCATGAAGATCGAGAAAGGCGAGTTTATCTCGCCCTGGACGCTGTACGCTTGCTTGTGTTGGAAGAAAGGAAAGGGCGATACCATGAACGTTTGCGTATTGAAAACATCGGCTATGCAAAATCATTTTATGAACAGGACAGCATACTTTGGGTTGCCACTACAACTGGAATCATCAAAATCAACACGCTGAATTTGAGCTATGAGAAGTTGAACGAAAAAAAACACCAGGCTCCTAGTGAAAACTATTACTGCGTTTTACCCGACGCTTCGGGTAACCTTTGGTTGAGTTGCAACCGAGGAATCATTAAATACAATCCAGACAAGAAGTTTTATCGCAGGTATACCTTAATGGATGGGATTCAGGACAATGAATTCAATACCAACGCTTTTCTGTTGAGTGCCCAAGGGGAAATCTGGATGGGAGGCAATAGTGGATTGAATGTTTTTCATCCAGATCAAATGGAAGATGTGCCCCACAAGCCAATCATACAATTCACCCGACTGCTGGTCAATGATGAACCATTCCAAACACCCGTGCAAGTAGAAGAATTATCGAGGATAGTTCTCCGCTACAGCCAAAATACCATTTCTCTGGATTTTGTAGCTTTGGAATACAGCGATCCATCTCAAAATACTTTCAGGTTTAAACTGGAAAACTACGACCAGGATTGGGTAAATGCAGGCACCAATGGCTTTGCCCGTTATGCCAATCTCCCCCCAGGCTACTACACCTTCAAAGTCAAAGCCGCCAACTCGGATGGGGTTTGGAACAACAGCCCTAAAACCCTAAAAATCCACATCCTCACCCCCTGGTGGCGTACCTGGTGGTTTTACCTCCTTTGCATCGCCACCATCACCGCCATTGCCTACGGCATCTTCACCTACCGGCTCCAGCAAGCCCTCAAAATTGAGCGCATCCGGGTGCGCATTTCCAGCGATCTGCACGACGACGTGGGTACCATCCTTTCAGGTCTGGCCATGCAGTCTGAAATCCTGGAGTTGACTGCTCCTGAAAAAACCAAACCCAAACTCCAACGCATCAGCGAATTGAGCCGCAGTGCCATGTCGCGCATGCGGGATACCGTGTGGGCCATCGATGCACGCAAGGACAAGCTCGAAAACCTGATTGACCGCATGCGCGAACACGCGGAGGAAACCCTCACGCCTCGGGACATCTTGCTCGACCTCCAGGTGGATGACCTGGCTTTGAATAAAAATATCCCCTCACAAGTTCGACAGGCACTGTACCTGATTTACAAAGAAGCCATCACCAATTGCGCCAAACACTCCAAGGGCGATAAAGTAAGCGTGAGACTGCACAAATTCGGCAACAAGGGCCTGGAAATGTCCATCCACGACAATGGCGAGGTGCAGCAAAAAGCCTACAAAACAACAGGTTCGGGTCTGTCCAACATGCGTATGCGCGCCGAGCAGATTGGTGGCACTTTTCAGGTGGATACCAGCCAGGGCTTTTTGATTAGGGTTCAAATCCCGCACTTTTCCTAAAAATACTCATCCTGACCACATCAAGATGTGGATGTGCCCCCGCCGTCATAGCTGCAACTTTGTAAGGTAATCCAGATCAACACAACCTTACAAAAAACACCTATTATGGCCTTGCTTCCAAAATTCAAAAAAATCAACAACGCCCAGGAATTGGACGTATTTGCCAGCACTTACACCCAGTGCTCAGGCTTCAATGTCAACCGCGATTATTACGAAAACAACCAGGTTTTTGGTGTCTATTGGCAAAAACGGATGATTGCGGGCTTTGTGCTCGGTACGGGTGAAACCCTGCGCACCCTGGAAGTTTTTGTGGGTGAAGAACACCGCAGTGGCTTGTACCAAAAAGTAACAGACACGGTGCCCCACACCGAGATGTGCTGCTTCTGGATGGAACCCGGCACCCGCAAAAAGACGCTGCTCAACTTCTTCGTCTGGTTTTGTGTGGCTTATGCCCTGCGCTTTTTTGGCACCCAGCAATTGCTTTTTGGCACCAATTCGGTGCGCCTTGCCGCCTTGTACAGCGCGGCTTCCAAAGCAAATCTGATCCACTCCGATTACCTAAAACAGAAGCGCACCTTCGTTTTTTCGGGACCAAGAAGACATTGCCTGTTGGGGGTTGCCCAGATTTTGTGGTACAAACTCAAGCGGACGCTGAAGATTGCGAACCAGCGGAGCCGGGTTCAAGTGAACATTTCCAAACCAGAGCGGCAGGATTTTTTTCCTAAAGCGGAAGCGGTTTGAATCGTTTAATAATGTTCCAGCACTTGTCAATTCTTCTTCCGCGAAGTAGTATCTTTTTTTGTCTTTTTCAGCAAAGTATCCACCTTCACTTTCTTCCGCTTGCCCTCAAACAAAGGCTTCAACTGAATGGTATCTGGCCCTTTGATTTCCGGGGCTTTTTCATTCGGCTTGATGGGCTTGGGCGGACGGGCAAAGGTATCCCGATCAAAATACGCTTCAGCGATGACCAGCGAATCTACAATTTTGGTAGCCTGCCGGAAAGCTTCTTCCTGGCAGGCTGTAATTTTGCTGCTGCGATAGGCTGCAATTTTGCGCTGCAATTCCGCATCCATTAAAGCTTGCATTTCTTCTTCACTGTATTCCTTTTTGGAGAGGCAGGCAGGCAAAAGAAGGGTTAAACACACTAAAAATAGGAACTTATGGGTGTAGCGTTTTGCAAGGGTCTGATAACCCCGGCCCTGCGGAAGCCCCGTTAGGGGCGAGATTAGGGTAGTAAACAGTGATTTTTGGAGTTTCCATAGTCCCGTCAGGGACGTGATGTGGGTATCATGCCCCTCCAGATACCCACATTGCGTCCCTAGGGGACTCGGAGAAGCTTCGGGGCTATTGTTTCCTACCCATATCGCGCGCCTAGCTGGGCTCCCGTTGCGGGAAAAAACAGAGCCATTCAACCCTGCCTTTAGGGGGCGGTGGGGCTCAGATTCCTGCACCATTGTATATTCGACACAATTGTTTATGTCCAAACTCCTTTTCATCTTGAATACCTTTTTCTTAAATCTTCCTCTTCCTTTCGGCGTACGAGTAGCATAGAATCCACCAAGTGCTGGACTTTTGCGGCCTGTGTACTGGAACATAAACTATCCATTTCAGCCGATAAACCTCCCTGGTTGACGGCGCGTAGGTACAAAGTATCCACTTGATCCCGTTGGGTAGTCGTTAATCGCAGGGGCGGTTTTTCCCCACAGGAAAACGCCCCAATGCTCAAAAGCAAGAGCGCAAAAACGGGTATTAAGCCTTTTTTATCCATACCTTTTTATACTATCAGCACATTAACCAATCAAACACCTTACCTCGACAAATCGATCACCTTCCGCCGCAATTCAAAGTTCTGCCCCAGATACACCTTGCGCACCATTTCATCGGCGGCCAACTCCTCGGCGGTGCCTGCCTTGAGGATGTTGCCTTCAAACATCAGGTAGGCCCGATCGGTAATCGAGAGGGTTTCCTGCACGTTGTGATCGGTGATCAGGATGCCGATGTTTTTGGTTTTGAGTTTGGCCACAATGTATTGGATGTCTTCCACCGCTATGGGGTCGATCCCCGCGAAAGGTTCGTCCAGCAAAATGAAAGTTGGATCGGTAGCCAAGGCCCGGGCAATTTCAGTCCGGCGACGCTCACCACCCGAAAGGGTATCCCCCCGGCTTTTGCGCACCTTGTGCAGGTTGAACTCGTCGATTAACACTTCCAGCTTGTCTTTTTGCTCAGCTCTGGAGAGCTTGGTCATTTCCAATACGGCTTTGACATTGTCTTCGACCGTAAGTTTGCGGAAAACCGATGGCTCCTGTGGCAAATATCCAATCCCTTTTTGGGCCCGTTTGTACATGGGCAAGTTGGTGATCTCCTCGTCGTTGAGGTACACCTTGCCTTCGTTGGGCTGGATAAAACCAACCACCATGTAGAACGTTGTGGTTTTGCCAGCACCATTTGGCCCCAGCAGTCCCACAATTTCGCCCTGATTGACATTGATCGAAACACCCTTGACCACATGGCGTCGACCGTATACTTTAATGAGGTTATCGCTGCGAAGAATCATGCCTTAGTTATAGTTCCAAAGTTCAAGGTTCCAAAAATCCTGGAACCACTTTTAAGACCCCTCAAGGGAGTGATTTGTGCTTAGTCAACATATATTACCTTGCGCAAAAAGCGAAAACCCAAGGAAAGCTCAAAGGCCAGGTTGGTACTTCTGCGTTGGGGTAAGGTGATGTTGCCCCGGGGCGCCCAGGGGTTTGGGTTGATGATGTTCTCCAATGGTGGCTGATCGTACTGGTAGGAGAAGTCGGGGTTGACCGTAAATTCAACCAATACACCAACTAGATCATCAAAAGGAATGTGAATCCCGCCACCGACAGTGATGCCATAATTGATTTTGCGCACAAACTCAGGAAGCGGGTAATAGATCGTAAAAATATCGTACTCGTTGGGAATTCGTGGCCCGAGTAAGGTATTAATGGTGTATTCACCCCGCAGACCAAAGAGGTAGTACAATTTGTTATCCCCCAAATCCAGATCCAGATTTTGTTTGGCTCCTACTGTCAAAGAAGCATTACGGTATTCAAAGGAAATTTGTTGCGCAGGAACCGTAAAAATAGTGCCCCCCGAACCCGTCACTGCACTGCGAGGGGTACGAATGGCGCTACCCTTGATGTGGTACCCCGCCTGGGCGAACAGGGAAAAGCGGGTATCTTCAGCCAGCGACTCAATAAAAACGATGCCGTGGTAGCGCAGCAACATGTCTCGATCGAAATTATTGTCCCAACGTTGGCGGCTGGCGGTGATGCCACCTTTGATGCCAAATGCCGAGCCTTGGGCCATCATTATGCCCACTGAGCCACAAAAAAACAAGGTGATGAATAAGGAGCGCATAGCTGTTACTTTAAGAAGGTGATGCAGTCCAAAGGTGCAAAGCTTGAATAAATTCGAACTTTTGACCCTAAGCTTATCGCTCAACAAAGGTGGGGAATTGGCTTGGATTGTGCAAGAGTTCGGCTGAATTCAACAAAATCAAGCTTTTGAACTGAGGCATTAGCCGCAATGCGTAGGATAGGTATTTAAAAAATTACCTGAAAAACTTTGTTTATCAATATAGTTCTACGTTACTTTGCGGGTGCATTTTTAAATCAATAAAGCTTTCTAACATGTCAAGCATTGCAGAAAAAGTAACCACAATCATCGTTGAGAAGCTGGGAATTACGGTTTCAGAAGTTACCCCAGAAGCGAGCTTCACAACCGATTTGGGTGCGGACTCTCTGGACACCGTTGAGCTGATCATGGAATTCGAGAAACAATTCGATATCTCCATCCCGGACGCAGAAGCGGAAAACATTAAAACGGTGGGTGATGCAATTACCTACCTTGAGGCCAACGCGAAGTAACATTCGGGTTCGGGAAAAAATCCACAGGTTAATTTTATCCTGTGGATTTTTTCATAAGCATACTCTTGTTTCTGCTAATCAATACTCTATATGAGAAGAGTTGTTGTTACCGGTTTGGGCGCAGCTACCCCTATTGGCAATACCCTACTGGCTTACCAGGAAGGTTTACAGAACGGAGTGAGTGGTGCCGATCGGATCACCTTGTTTGATCCAACGGAGTTCAAAACTCATTTCGCTTGTGAAGTCAAAAACTTCAATCCTGAAGTTGCGATTGACAAAAAAGAGGTGCGCCGCCTCGATCGCTTTACCCAGTTCGCCCTCGTTACCGCCGAAGAAGCCATGCAGGATTCTGGTTTGACTACCCAATTGGAGCAGTTGGATCGAGACCGTGTGGGTGTCATTTGGGGCTCGGGAATTGGTGGTTTGCGTTCTTTGGAAGAAGAAATTGAAACCTTCACTTCTGGCAACGGTATTCCACGCTACAATCCTTTCATGATTCCGAAGATGATTGCGGACATCGCGGCGGGGCATATTTCCATCAAGTATGGTTTTCGGGGCATCAACTATGCTACCGTATCGGCTTGTGCATCAGCCACTCACGCCATCATGAACGCCTTCGACTACATTCGTCTGGGGCGCAATGACTTGATTGTAACCGGTGGATCAGAAGCTGCGGTAACCAAAGCAGGAATTGGTGGTTTCAACGCCATGAAAGCCATGTCGACCCGCAACGACGACTGCAAAACGGCTTCTCGCCCCTTCGACAAAGACCGCGATGGCTTTGTACTCGGAGAAGGTGGAGGCGCATTGATCCTTGAAGAATACGAGCACGCCAAAAAACGTGGTGCTAAAATATACGCAGAAATCGTAGGAGCAGGTGCAACCGCCGACGCCTATCACATTACTGCACCCCATCCTGAGGGTTTGGGCGCTTACAACGTAATGCTTATGGCACTCGCCGACGCCAAGATGAATGCCGATGAAATTGACTATGTCAACGTACACGGTACTTCAACGCCATTGGGTGACATTGCCGAAACCAAGGCCATCCAGAGGGTATTTGGCGAACACGCTTATCAGCTCAACATCAGTTCGACCAAATCCATGACTGGCCACTTGTTGGGTGCTGCCGGGGCCATTGAGGCCATCGCTGGAATTTTGGCCCTGCGCGGTCAATTTATTCCACCAACGATCAACCATTTTACCGACGATCCTGAAATCGATAGCCGTCTGAATCTGACCTTTAACCAGGCTCAGGAACGCAAAGTGCGGGCGGTACTTAGCAATACATTTGGCTTTGGTGGCCATAATTCATCTTTGATATTCAAGCAGTTCACAGAATAGGACTGTAATATTTTGTTGGGTGAAAGGAAGAAAAACTACTCATGCCCTAGCGATATGCGCTCAAACTCAGCCATTTTGTACTTGATAAAATGGCTGAGTTTCGATTCCGTTTGAACAAAAAGTAAAAAATGAAAAACGAAAAGCGAAAAATTATTCACTTTTCGTTTTTCATTTTTCACTTTCAGTAGTTTCCTTCTTTTCCATTCAATACTTACAGGCCGTTTCTGTACTTATTCATAGTCATCACCCTGCAAAAAATGGCGCTCAGCCCCGTTTTTTGCAGGGCGACATTGTTTACACTCATAACTAAACGGCCTTGCGTCTTTTATTCAAATTTTATAACTATTACCTGTCTTCGGATAAAGAATTCGCCCGTAAACTCAAGCCACTCTTGGGTTACACGCCAGCGAATTTGGGTATTTTTAAGTTGGCCTTCTCGCACAAATCGACCAGCAACTCGGGCGACAAAGCTTTTCCGATGCAAAACAACGAGCGCCTGGAATACCTCGGCGACGCGGTTTTGGGCACCATCGTGGCCGAATACCTCTTCAAAAAATACCCGGACAGCAACGAAGGTTTTCTCACCAAAATGCGCTCCAAATTGGTGAAGCGCAAATCGCTCAACCGCATTGGTGACAAAATGGAGCTGGAGCTTCTACTTGCAGAGTACAACACCACCCGCCTGAGCCGCTCGATGCTCGGCAACGCAGTGGAGGCACTGGTGGGTGCAGTTTACCTCGACCGAGGCTACGGCCCAACCAAAACCTTCGTGATCAACCAAATGCTGCGCAGGTACGTGAACATCCACGAACTGGAGCGCCTCGACGACAACTACAAGAGCCAACTCCTTGAATGGTGCCAAAAAAGTGGCAAAAGTGTAACCTACAAACTCCTCGCCCGGTATAAATTTGAAAAACGCGATCGCTTCAAAGTGGCCGTCATGATCAACAACAAACGGGTTGCCGTTGCCGACGATTTCAACAAAAAAAGCGCCGAACAAATGGCTTCGGAAAAAGCCATGATCGCGCTGGGCATCCTGATTGAGGAAGAGGATGAAGATTGATTGATTGATTCGTAGGGGCGACCCTTGCGGTCGCCCTTTATGAGGGATTTGGCGACCGCAAGGGTCGCCCCTACGAAATATTCCCATACCCATGAAATCACCCCTGGATAAACGCATCGAATCCATGTCCCTCGGAGCCAAAGAGCTCCAGCTCTGGGTATTGGATGCGGTTCGCCAGGGATTTGGGCACCTCCAAAGCCAACCCCATTCCACCTGGGACAGTATCGCTGCCCGCATGACCGATGCCAAACTGGGTGCCATTTCCCGCCGCATCCGCATCCTGCGCGAGCGCCGCAATGATCCCCAA
This sequence comes from Saprospiraceae bacterium, assembly GCA_027488855.1. Classification (GTDB taxonomy): domain Bacteria; phylum Bacteroidota; class Bacteroidia; order Chitinophagales; family Saprospiraceae; genus Haliscomenobacter. The sequence continues at coordinate 2,734 of JAIYAV010000075.1, read as the reverse complement.
TGGCCCGATTTTTTTTTCCACGAACTCGCCGATTTTTACCTCTTCGCTCAAGCTTTTGAAAAATTGGAAACCTTGCCCTCGGCCATGCAGGAAGAGCTCTTGCTGTACGGTGGGCGGACGATTCGGAAGGCGGAGTTGCTCCAACAAACGGCAGTACATGATCGTTGGCTGGTTTTGGGGCAAAATTTTGGCGTAGAGGAAGATTTGCGTTGGCGGCGAACCTGGTTCGTGGCTGAAAAGATACAAAAACCTGCTCTGGTATTGGATTTTGCCTTTCGAGACGCTCCCTTTGAACAAGAATGGATCATCGGTGCGGCTTTTGAAGCGGACCTGTATTTTTTCCCGGGCATCAATCCCCTGCGGGCAGTGGTGGGCGAGTTTGGGTTCTCCACCGAGCCTTTCGCGGAGCTAAGCAGTATCAACAGTGTGGCCGATTTGGCCCAAAACTACGCGGAAGCCTTGAGTCAAAATCCTTTTTTATCCCTCAGCCCGTTTATCCTGAGTGATTTTGGCGTTATCTTGCAGGAGCAGCGCTTTTACGCCATCGATCAGCAGCGCCACTTTCTTCCGCTGAGCAATCAGGAGGAAAAAAACTGGAAACTGCTGGCCTTGAGTGGTGGACAAGCGATTGCTTTTTTTGCCGAATGGGATGGGCAGGTACTAAACCCCATCTCATTGATCCACTCATCTGCGGTGACCAAGCTTTAAACCCATACACTATGCCATTCAGTAGAATGCTCTCGCTGCCTTTTTTTATTGCTATGGCCATCAGCTTTTACCTGGCCCTGATGGTGGATCCTGCCTATGCAAGCTATGTTATACCCTGCGTAGTGGTTTTGGTCATTTTGTATATCTTTTCGCCCCAAATCGACTGGTACTGGTACCAGCGTAACCCACCAACGCTACCGGGTAAATTGCGGGCTTTTTTTGAGCAACACAGTTTTTTTTATCAGCAGCTGCGCAGTGAAGAAGACCGCCAGTTGTTCCACCAGCGGGTTGCTTTATTCAAAATTGCCACCGATTTTAAAAGCCCGGACGAAGATACTGCGGTAAGTGAAGACTTAAAAGTGGCAGTAGCGGCCAGTGCGGTGCCACTTACCTTTCATTTGCCGGACTATTTGCTACCCAAATTCGAAACGGTGGTGGTGTTCGCCCAGGCCTTTCACTCTCCTCAATATTCCCATTACATTCACGCCTCGGAGTTGTTTGAGGAGGATGGGGTTTTGCTTTTTTCAGCCCCGCACCTGATGAAGGGCTTTATGAGCCCCCGTGAGTATTACGATGTGGCCCTGCACGAGTGGGCACGGGCCTTTGTGCTCAGTTTTCCAGCGCTGAATTGGCCTGTTGATGATCCCCAGCGCTGGTTGGCGTTTCCCCAAATCAGCGGTTTTCCAGCCCAGGCCATCCAACAATGGATCAATCGGCCCGATGTGGAATTGTTGCCCGCTACGGTTGTGCATTATTTCCATTTTCCGCAGCAGTTTAAGGCGGTGTTGCCGGCGGTGTATGGGCAGTTGGAGGGGATTTTTCAGTTGGAGGGGAAGCGGGTTTAGGCTGAGGTGTCTCTTCAGTGCCGATCAAAAAGAAAAGCAACCATCTCCAAACAGGAAATAGTTGCTTTTTTGATTCCTAGCCTTTAGCCTGTGCTCGGCTACTGAACTACGAATTTATGGTTGAAAAAATGACTGTCTTTGGATAGGTTCAACAGGTAAATCCCTTTGGGGAGCACATCCAATGGAATTGGAATTTCTCCTTGATTTGACAAATTGATTCGGCTGTTCCGCAGTTGTTTTCCGGTCAAATCCAGCAATTGTAGCTCCCAGTTGCCGGGTTCAATGTCTTGATAAAAAAGTTTGATGGGCTGCCCCGCAGGCACTGGATTGGGGGCCAAACTGATTGCGCCTTGAGCTACCTTGTTGCGCACCCCCGTGGTAAATGGAACCACAAAACTGTAATTTTTGAAACAACCCTGCTGGTCACTCAGCGTAAGGGTGTAGCTGCCTGCGGCCAGATTGCGCCGCGTGCGCACCGTATCGCCATTTTCCCACAACAATCGATAGGGTGGAAAACCTCCGGTGATTTGTTGGATGCCAATTTCACCTAAAGCTTGATTGATGGGAGTACTGCGGATTTGGGCTTTGGCGCTTAAGCTGTCTTTAGTGGGTAGAATGCTGGGGCTTTCGTAAGCGCCCAAATCGACTTTGCAATCTTGCACCCGTGGCTGACCAGCTAAGTCCAGTGCAGGCAGCTCGGGGTGCCAACGCCCGGCATTGATGGCGATGGAGCCGGGGGCTAGTTTGAGTCCAGAGACTGAGCTACTGTCGACAAATTTAGGGTATTGTCCAAAGATATTGCCTACGCCACAGCCGAGGGTGTCGGAGGAAGTTTTGCAGGATGGGACGCTGAAGAGGTTGTGGTTGGAGCGGAAGCCTGAGAGATTGGGGCGAAGCGTGCTTTTAAACATTGATGAAAGTTCGGATGCTTCGTCGTAGAAAATATTGTTTTGCAAATGTACCTCCGCTTGCTGGGATGGGTTTCTGTCGTGCTTGATGATGGTCCCAAATCCATTCCCAATGAAGGTTGAATTTAGGATGGAAAGTTTAGTCGGTCCCAAAGGGTGTAATTCAAATTGTCGCTCCGCAGGATTAAGCAGCGGATTTCCTGAAAATATTGGTGATTAGATCGAATTTCTGGCTGCGTAAAGCAACCCTAAGCTTGATCATCTTATCGCAGC